>NZ_LKGW01000146.1:0-255706 GCF_001467335.1 Pseudomonas sp. ICMP 10191 | reverse complement strand
AGAACACCCTGAATTTCGACCTGTCGGTGGAGGAAATCTTCCCGGCCTTGCTGGCGGGTGCCACTCTGGCCCCGAGCCGCGAGATCTTCGGCAGCGAAGGGACTGAAGATTACGGTATTCATCCGACTGTCCTGCACCTCACCGCCGCGCACTGGCACACGCTGGTTGGCGAGTGGCACAAGCAACCGCAGGTGGCGGCTCAGCGCCTGCAACAGGTGCGTCTGATCAACGTCACTGGCGATGCGCTATCAGCACAGAAGCTCAAGCTCTGGGACGAGATGCGCCCGGCGCACACTCGCCTGGTCAACACCTACGGCCCTACCGAAGCGACAGTGTCCTGCACCGCCGCGTATGTCAGCCATGACGCCGTGGCTGGCAGCGAAGGCAGTGGCAACGCGACCATCGGCAAACCGATGGCCAACACGCGCATTTACCTGCTCGACGATCATCAGCAAGTCAACGCCGAGCGCTTCCTCGCTGATCCGTTCAGCAACAGCCCTGATGCCCGGATGTACAAGACCGGAGACCTGGCACGCTACATGGCCGACGGCCGTATTGAATACCTGGGCCGTAACGACTTCCAGGTCAAAGTGCGCGGTTTCCGTATCGAGCTTGGGGAAATCGAAGCCCGTCTGGGTAATTGCAAAGGGGTCAAGGAAGCGGTGGTGGTCGCTCGGGAAGATAACCCGGGAGATAAACGCCTGGTGGCCTATGTTGTTACAAAGCCAGCTTACAACCGCTGAACTGCGTGCCGAACTGGCACCGCAACTGGCCGAGTACATGCTGCCGAGCGCATTCGTGATCCTCGACGCCTTGCCGTTGACGCCGAACCGCAAGCTGGATCGCAACGCCTTGCCGGCTCCGGAAGCCAATGCCTTTGCCAGCCGCGAACACGTGGAGCCGCAAGGTAAAACCGAGATTGTGCTGGCGCATATCTGGCAAAACCTGCTCGATCTGGAACAAGTGGGCCGTCATGATCAGTTCTTTGAACTGGGTGGCCACTCCTTGCTGGCGATGCGTCTGATTTCCCAGGTGCGCCATCGATTGGGCGTCGAACTTGGCCTGGCCGCCCTGTTCGCCCACCCCGAACTGAGTACCCTGGCCGTAGCCATCGCTCAGGCCGGGCGCAGCAACTTGCCGGATATCGTGCCGGTGGCACGCGATCAGGCGTGGCCATTGTCATTCGGCCAGCAACGTCTGTGGTTCCTCGCTCAGATGGAAGGCGCCAGCGCGGCCTACCACATACCTGCCGGTCTGAGCCTGCATGGCGAACTGGACCTCAAGGCAATGCAACGGGCGCTGGAGCGCCTGGTTGCACGCCACGAAGGCTTACGCAC
The DNA here is from genome assembly GCF_001467335.1 of Pseudomonas sp. ICMP 10191. Lineage (NCBI taxonomy): Bacteria > Pseudomonadati > Pseudomonadota > Gammaproteobacteria > Pseudomonadales > Pseudomonadaceae > Pseudomonas > Pseudomonas sp. ICMP 10191. The sequence goes on along the minus strand of NZ_LKGW01000146.1, from coordinate 254,369 downwards.
CACATTTATTCAGGGTGATGACGGACAGCCGGTACAACGCATCAGCCCGGCGGATGCCGCTTTCAACCTGCAACTGCACGACCTGCAAGGGCTGGCGGATGCCGAGGAACAACTTCAGGCGCTGGCCAGCGAAGAGTCGCTGCAAAGCTTCGACCTGCAACAGGGCCCGCTGATTCGTGGCCGCCTGATTCGCATGGCCGAGGACCATCACGTCCTGTTGCTGACCATGCACCATATCGTGTCCGATGGCTGGTCGGTTGATGTGTTGACCCGCGAATTGTCTGCTCTCTATGCAGCATTCAGTCAGGGCCAGGACGACCCGCTGGCGCCACTGGAGCTGCAATACCTGGACTACGCCGTGTGGCAACGTCGCTGGCTGAGTGGCGATCTGCTGCAACAGCAAAGCGACTACTGGCAACAAACCCTTGCAGACGCTCCGGCGCTGTTGATGTTGCCCACCGATCGTGCGCGTCCGGCGTTGCAGGATTACGCCGGCGCAGCACTGCCTGTCATTTTCGACAAAGACCTTACCCATAGCCTCAAGGCGTTGAGCCAACGTCGCGGCAGTACCCTGTTCATGACGGTCATGGCCGCTTGGGCCGGGCTGCTGGGCCGCTTGGCGGGTCAGGAAGATGTGGTCATCGGTACGCCAGTGGCCAACCGCACACGCAGTGAAGTCGAAGGGCTGGTGGGCCTGTTCGTCAACACCCTGGCCATCCGCGTTGACCTCAGTGGCAAGCCTACCGCAGAGACTCTGCTGGCGCGGGTCAAACGGCAGACTCTCGATGCACAGGCGCATCAGGACTTGCCGTTCGAACAAGTCGTGGAAGTCATCAATCCGCTACGCAGCCTCTCCCACAGCCCGATTTTCCAGGCCATGTTGTCGTGGGAGAACAACGAGGCGTCTGATCTGACGCTCGGCGACATGACGCTGAAAAGCGTCGAATTGGCCGCTGATACCGCTCAATTCGACCTGACGCTGGACATGGCCGAGGTGGATGAGCAGCTGGTCGGCACGCTGGAATACGCCACAGCGTTGTTCGACGAGAGCACCATGCGGCGGTATCTGGGCTACTTCCAGCGTGTGCTGGAGGCCATGGTCGCCGACGACCAACACGTGCTGGAACACGTGACCTTGTTGGGGCGCGATGAACGTGAACATCTGCTGGCAGGCCTCAACGCAACAGAGGCGCCCTACCCGCAGGGCTGCGCGATTCATCAGCTGTTCGAAGAAAGGGTTCAGGCGCAGCCCGACGCCATCGCCGTGGCCTGCGGGGCGCAGCGCTTGAGTTATGTGGAGTTGAACCGCCAGGCCAACGGTCTGGCGCATCATCTCATCAGCCTGGGCATCAGCCCGGATGATCGGGTGGCGATCTGCGTAGAGCGCGGCGTGGAAATGATCATCGGCGTGCTCGGTGTACTCAAGGCTGGTGCCGCCTATGTGCCACTGGACCCGGCCTACCCTGCCGAGCGTCTGACCTACATGATCGAAGACAGTACGCCGTCGGCACTGCTGACCCAGCGTGGTGTGCAGGAGCGTCTGCCGACGCTTGACGTGCCGCTGGTGCTACTCGATGACGATCAACGCGATACCTTCTCCGAGGGTTTCCACAACCCGGTTGTGGAAACCCTCGGCGGGCACAATCTGGCGTATGTCATCTACACCTCGGGCTCCACCGGCGTGCCGAAAGGCGTAATGGTCGAGCATCGCGGATTGCTCGCCGTCAGCGCGGCGTGGAAGCAATTGTATCCGTTACACGCGCCACTCAATCACTTGCAGATGGCCGGGTTTTCCTTCGATGTGTTCAGCGCCGACCTGATCCGCTCACTGGGTTTCGGCGGCACACTGGTGCTGTGCCCACGCGAGACCCTGATGGACCCGCCTGCGCTTTACCGCCTGCTGAGCGAGGAGTCGATCGGTTTTGCGGATTTCGTGCCGGCCGTGCTCAATGCGTTGCTGGCCTGGGTGGAAGAGACGGGTCACGACCTGTCGTTCATGCGCACCGTGGTCTGTGGTTCGGATATCTGGACCGCGCACAGCGCCCGGCAACTGCGCAAGCTTTGTGGCGATCACGTGCAGATCGTCCAGGCTTACGGTGTCACTGAAGCCAGCATCGACAGCACCTGTTTCGAGTTCGAGGCAAGCAGCCAGGTCGACGGGGTCTTGCCGATTGGCCGTGCATTGGCCAACACACGGATTTATCTGCTCGATGAGCTTGGCCAGCCGGTTCCACCGGGCGTTGCGGGCGAGCTGTATATCGGCGGCGCAGGTATTGCACGCGGCTATCTGAACTTGCCGCAACTCACCGCCGAACGCTTCATGGACAGCCCCTTCGTGGCGGGCGAACGGCTTTACCGCAGCGGCGATATGGCGCGCTACCGGGCTGATGGCAATATTGAATTCCTCGGCCGCAACGACTCCCAGGCCAAGCTGCGCGGGCTGCGTCTGGAGCTGGGCGAAATCGAAGCACGTCTGGCCGAGGTCGCGGGTATACGCGAAAGCCTGGTCGTAATTCGCGAGGACAGCAGCGGCACGCCGAAACTGGTTGTGTATTTCGTGGAATATGCCACCCGCGAACCTGCCGGCCCTGCCCTTACCCCGCGCGCGCTTCGCCAGCACCTGCAACTCAACCTGCCGGAATACATGATCCCGGCAGCGTTCGTGCGCATGGACGCATTGCCGCTGAGTGCCAATGGCAAGCTGGATCGCAGAGCGTTGCCCGAACCGGACGCCGAAGCCTTCGATCAGCATGATTTCGAAGCAGCCGATGGCCCGCTGGAGAGGGCAGTCGCCGCAATCTGGGCCGATGTGCTGGGCGTCGCGCAAGTCGGTCGGCATGATGACTTTTTCGCGCTCGGCGGTCATTCATTGCTGGTCATGCGTGTGCTGGCCCAGGTTCGTCAGCAATTGAATCTGGAGGTTTCACCGTCAGCGTTTTTCGCAGCGCCGGTTCTGCGGCAGTTCGCAGAGCGGCTGAGCAACACGCAGGGCAACGCTCGTCTGGCGATCACGCCTGTGCAACGTTCGGGTGCGCTACCGTTGTCGTTTGCCCAACAGCGCCTGTGGTTCCTCGCGCAACTGGAAGGTGGCAGCGCCGCTTACCATATTCCAGTTGGGTTACGTCTGCGCGGCAGCCTTGATCAGGCGTCGCTGCAACGCGCACTGGACCGTATCGTGGCCCGCCATGAGGCGCTGCGCACGACCTTTGTACAAGAGCAGGGACAGCCTGCGGAGCAGCGTATCTCTGCCACTGAAACAGGTTTCAGACTGCAACTGCAGGTACTGGCCGGGCAGACCGATGCCGAAGACAAGCTGCTCGCCATCGCTGCACAAGAGGCCAGTGAGCACTTCGACCTCGTCAATGGCCCGTTGGTGCGCGGACGTCTGGTGCGCATGGCCGATGACGACCACGTGTTGCTGGTGACCATGCACCACATCGTCTCCGATGGCTGGTCAACCGGGGTGTTGAACCGCGAGCTGGGCGCGCTCTATGCAGCCTTCAGTAAGGGGGCGGAGGATCCGCTGCCGGCGTTGCCGGTGCAGTACGTCGACTACGCACTGTGGCAACGTGACTGGTTGAGTGGCGACGTGCTGCAACAACAGCGTCAGTACTGGCAGCAGGCACTGGCCGGTGCGCCAGCCTTGCTGACCCTGCCGACCGATCGGCCACGTCCGGCGCAACAGGACTACAGCGGGCAGACGCTGGAGCTGGTGCTGGATACACAATTGACCCATGGCCTCAAGGCTTTGGGCCAACGATATGGCAGCAGCCTGTTCATGACCGTGATGGGTGCCTGGGCCGCCCTGTTGGGAAGGCTGTCCGGTCAGGACGACGTGGTGATCGGTACGCCGGTTGCCAACCGAATGAGCGCCGAGGTGGAGAACCTGATCGGGTTCTTCGTCAACACCCTTGCTGTACGGATCGACCTCTCGGGGGCGCCGAGCGTCGAAGCGCTTATGCGGCAGGTCAAACAGCAGACTCTGGCTGCTCAGGCAAATCAGGACCTGCCGTTCGAACAAGTGGTTGAAGTGGTTCGACCACAACGCAGCCTGTCTCACAGCCCGATTTTTCAGGCGATGCTGTCATGGCGAGACAATGAGGACGACGCCCTGGTGCTCGGCGACATAAGCCTGCAAGGCGTTGCAGTGCCCGGTGATGCATCAAAATTCGACCTGGCGCTGGACATCGGTGAGGTAGACGGACAACTGATCGGCACGCTGGAGTACGCTACGGCGCTGTTCGACGAAAGCACCATGCGACGTTATCTGGGCTACCTCCAGCGTGTGCTGGAAGCCATGGTGGCCGACGATCGGCAAGTGCTGGAGCGGGTGCCGTTGCTCGACACGGCGGAGCGCGATTACCTGCTGAAGGATATCAATGCCACAGAGCGCGCCTACCCGCTCGGTCAGTTGATGCATCGCTTGTTCGAGGCCCATGCCGAAGCTGCACCGCAGGCAATTGCAGTCCGCCAGGGTGAGCAGACACTGACCTACGCCGAGCTCGACAGCCGCGCCAACGCCTTGGCTCAGCAACTTCGCCAGCACGGCGTGGTGTCTGGAACCCGGGTGGCGATCCTGCTGGATCGTTCGGTGGAGTTGCTGGTCAGCATGCTGGCCATTCTCAAGTGCGGTGCGGCGTATCTGGCGCTGGACCGCCTGGCCCCTGAAGAACGCCTGCGCTTCATGCTCAAGGACAGCGAAGCCATCATGCTGCTGAGCCGCAGCGACCTGACGGCACCTGAAATGACGCCAAGACTGGATCTGGACAGGCTGGATCTGTCAGCGCTGAGCCAGGGGCCAGTCGTGCTTGCAGATGACGTCGCAGGCGAGCCCCCCGCGTGCATCATTTACACCTCTGGCTCCACCGGTCAGCCCAAGGGCGTGATCGTGACCCACAACGGCATTGTGCGTCTGGTTCAGGACAACGGTTACTACGACTTCTCGGCTGAAGACCGTGTGGCGTTTTCGTCCAACCCGGCATTCGACGCCAGTACTCCGGAAATCTGGGGTGCGTTGCTCAATGGTGGCCAGTCGGTGATTATCGAGCCCCATGTGCTGCTCGAGCCGGTGGCGTTCGCCGCCCTGCTGAAACGCCATGGTGTAACAGCCATGATCAGCTCGACCGCCCTCTTCAACCTGTATGCCGGGTTGATTCCAGAGGCCCTGGCAGGCTTGCGCATGATCATGTGTGGTGGCGAGCGCGCTGATCCGGCCTCGTTCCGTCGGGTCCGTGAACATTCCGCTCAGATACGCCTGTTCAACGGCTACGGCCCGACCGAGGGCACCACCTGTGCCACCAGCTACGAAATTTTCGAGGTACTGCCTGACACCCTGAGTCTGCCGATTGGCAAGCCCAATGCCAACGTGCGGGTCTATGTGCTTGATGCCCGGCGCGAACCGGTGCCGATGGGGGTGGTCGGCGAGATCTACATCGGTGGTACTGGCGTTGCACTCGGCTACCTGAACCGTCCCGAGCTGACCGCCGAACGCTTCAGTGAAGACCCGTTCACTCCGCAGCCAGGCGCGAGACTCTATCGCACCGGCGATCTCGCGCGCTGGTTGCCGGACGGTAACCTTGAATACGTGGCGCGTAACGATGGGCAGGTCAAGGTCCGCGGCTTCCGCGTCGAGCTGGGCGAAATCGAAAGCGTCCTGCACTTGTGCGACGGCGTGCGCAACTCCGTGGTGGTGGCGCACGAAGCCAGCCCGGGTGACACCCGTCTGGTCGCCTATTACACCGTGCATGCGGGCGTTGAAGCACCTGACCCGGAGGATCTGCGTACGCAATTGAGTGGCGGTTTGGCGGAATACATGGTGCCGAGTGTGTTCATGCGTCTGGATACCTTGCCGCTGACACTCAATGGCAAGGTCGACCTGAAAGCACTGCCGGCACCGGACCTGAATGCCATGTCCGAGCGAGTCTACGTTGCGCCGGAGAGCGCCACCGAACAGGCCCTCGCGGAGATATTCCAGGAATTGCTGAGCCTCGAACGAGTGGGTCGCCATGACGGCTTCTTCGAGCTTGGCGGCCACTCGCTGCTGGCTGCGCAACTGGTTTCCCGGGTGCGTCAGCAACTGAACGGCGACATGGCGCTGCGCCAGCTGTTCAGTCACCCGACCGTTGCCGAACTGGCGAAGGTGGTCGATGGCCTGCAAGCGGTCGATTCCGTTAGCATCGAACCCATCGGGCGTAACGCGCCGCTGGCACTGTCCTTTTCCCAGCAGCGCCTGTGGTTTCTCGACAGGCTCGACCCTGGCGCCAGCAGCGCCTACCACATGCCGATGTCACTGCTGCTGCGCGGCGAGCTTGATCACAGCGCGCTCAAGGCTGCGCTCGACCGTCTGGTCGCGCGTCATGAAAGCCTGCGCACTACGTTCGAGTTGCACGGCGAACAGCCGGTGCAGGTCATCGCAGCGGCGGATAGCGGTTTCGCCCTGGCAGAACAGGACTTGCGCTCGCAGCCTTATGAACAGGCCAGCCTCAGCGCTTCACGCATCGCCGACAGCGAGGCCGCTGCACCGTTTGACCTGCGCCAGGGCCCGCTGATTCGCGGGCATCTGCTGCGCCTGACCGATAACGAGCACATGCTGTTGATCACCCAGCACCACATCATCTCCGACGGCTGGTCGGTGGGTGTACTGGTCAACGAGTTCGCCGCCCTCTACCAGGCCTTCAGTCAGCATCGGCCTGACCCGTTACCTGCCCTGTCAATCCAGTACGCCGACTACGCCGCCTGGCAACGCCGCACCTTTACCGGCGAGCGCCTTGCCGAGCAGGCCGACTTCTGGCGTGAGCACCTGGGTGGTGCACCGACGCTGCTGTCGCTGCCTACTGATCGGCCACGTCCGGCGGTGCAAAGCTACCGCGGCGGCGCTGTGCCATTGACAATCGATGCAGCGCTTCATCAACGTCTTGAGCGCTTCTGCCAGACCCACAACATCACCCTGTTCATGGGGCTGCTCAGCGCCTGGTCGGTCCTTATGGCGCGGCTAAGCAACGAGCGCGATGTGGTGATAGGCGTGCCGAGCGCCAACCGTGGCCGCACCGAAACCGAGAATCTGATCGGCTTCTTCGTCAACACCCTGGCGCTGCGCGTCGATCTGGCGCAGAACCCGAGCGTGGCGCAGCTGCTGGAACAGGTCCGCCAGACCACGCTGGCGGCCCATGAGCATCAGGACATTCCGTTCGAGCAAGTGATCGAAGCCTTGCAGCCGCCACGCTCGATGAGCCATAGCCCGCTGTGTCAGGTCGCCCTGTCGCTGGATAACACCAGCGTTGGTGGCGAGTTGAGCCTGCCGGGCCTTAGCCTGCATCCGATGTTGCAGGCCCATGAAACCGCGCAATTCGACCTGATGCTGATGCTGGGTAGCGAAAACGGCAGGCTGACCGGGATGATCGAATACGCCAGCGACCTGTTCGACCACGCGACCGTCGAGCGTTTTGCCGAGCATTTCCATACGCTACTGGAGGCGATGGTCGAGGATGTCGCGCAACCTGTGCTCAGCCTGCCGTTGCTCAGCCAGGCGCAGCGCCTGGCCTCGCCAGCGCTATTGCAGCCCAAGGCGGTATTCGCATCGGGTCTGATGGTGCATCAGCGCTTCGAACAGTTCGCCGCCGCCCACCCGCAGGACATCGCACTGGTCTTTGGCGGGCATGAGGTGAGTTACCAGGCGCTCAATCGCCGAGCCAACCGTCTGGCCCATGAACTGCTCGCCCAAGGCGTGCGCCCCGATGACCGGGTAGCGATCCTCGCAGAGCGAGGCACACAGATGGTCTGCGCGGTGTTGGCCGTGCTCAAGGCCGGTGCAGCCTATGTACCGCTGGATCCGACTTACCCCACCGAGCGTCTCGGCTACCTGCTGGCAGACAGTGCGCCGGTAGCGTTGCTGGCCCAGTCGGCCTGCCTCGACGTGCTGCCGGTACACAGCGTGCCGGTACTGACCCTCGGCGCGGACAACGACAGTGCCGATTTGGCAGATGAATCGCTGGACTGCAACCCTGAGCCTGCTGCTCTGGGTCTGTCTCGCGAGCACCTGGCTTATGTCATTTACACCTCAGGGTCTACAGGCCTGCCCAAAGGTGTACTGGTGGAGCACGGCAACGTTGCACGCCTGTTCGACGCCACCGCCAGGCAATTCAACTTCGGCCGTGAGGATGTCTGGACGCTGTTCCACTCCTTTGCCTTCGACTTCTCGGTCTGGGAAATCTGGGGCGCGCTGTGCTACGGCGGCAAACTGGTCATCGTCCCGAGTGAGGTGGCGCGCTCGCCGGATGACTTCTATGCGCTGGTCTGCGAGCAGCAGGTCACCGTTCTGAACCAGACGCCAAGCGCTTTCCGCCAGTTCATCCAGGCCCGCGAACGCAGCCCACAGGAGCATGCGCTGCGTGAAGTGGTATTCGGGGGTGAGGCTTTGGACTTCCGCAGCCTGCAGCCCTGGACCGCACGCACACCGCTGTCGCGTACCCGTCTGGTGAACATGTACGGGATCACGGAAATCACTGTGCATGCCACTTACTACCCGATAAGCCAGGCAGAAATCGACACAGCCATGCCAAGTCTGATCGGTCCGGCACTTGATGACCTGTGCCTGCGTATCCTCGACGACTATCAGCAGCCGGTGCCGGTGGGCGTCAATGGCGAGATTTACATCGGCGGTGCCGGTGTTGCCCGGCATTACCTGAACCGCACGGAACTGAATGCCGAACGTTTTATTGCCGACCCCTATGCGTTGCAAAGCGGCGCACGGCTCTATCGCACCGGCGACGTTGCGCACTACCGCAGCGACGGCGGCGTGGTCTACGTCGGCCGCAATGACTCGCAAATCAAGATTCGCGGCTTTCGTATCGAGTTGGGCGAGATCGAGGCGCAATTGCTCGCCTGCCCCGATGTCCGTGAAGCGATGGTCATCGTGCGTGAGGATCGCCCCGGCGACAAACGCCTGGTCGCCTACCTGATTGCCGAGGAAGGCGCCGCTCCCGAGTCAGCGCTCCTGCGCAACCAACTGGCCAGCGTGCTGGCCGAACACATGCTGCCCAGTGCCTTTGTGACCCTCGAAAGCTGGCCGTTGACCACCAACGGCAAGCTGGACCGTGCCGCCCTGCCCGCGCCGGACCAGTTCGCGACGGTGAGTCGTGACTACGAAGCACCGCTAGGCGCTATCGAAACGACCCTGGCCGCTGCCTGGCAGGAATTGCTCGGGGTCGAACGTGTCGGTCGCCAGGATCACTTCTTCGAACTGGGTGGTCACTCTTTCCTCGTGATTAACCTGATAGAGCGCTTGCGTCAGATCGGCTTGGTACTGGATGTGAGCACGGTGTTCTCGGCGCCAACCCTGCAAGCCATGGCCGCGGTCCTGGCGGGCGGCACTGCGGCGGAACGGGTCGCCCCGGCGAACCTGATTCCCGTCGATTGCACGGCGTTGACCCCGGACATGCTGCCGTTGGTGAAACTGACCCGGCAGGAACTGGAGCATATCGTTGCCGATGTGCCAGGCGGCGTCGCCAATGTTCAGGATATCTACCCACTGTCGTCGTTGCAGGAAGGCATCCTGTTTCACCATCTGTTGCAGTCAGAAGGTGATGCCTACCTGATGCGCACCATAGCGACCTTCGACAGCCGTGCGTTGCTCGACAAGTTCCTCGGCGCGCTGCAAGTGGTGATCAACCGCCACGACATCATGCGCAGCTCCCTGCGCTGGCAAGGTCTGCCGCAACCGGTACAGGTGGTGCATCGCCAGGCAACGTTGCCAGTCATTGAACTCGACACCGCGCCGGGTGAAGACGCCTTGCAGATGCTGCGCGACCGCACCAATACCTACCATATGCGCCTGGACCTGCAACAGGCACCGCTGATAGCCGCGTATATCACGTACGATACCCGGCAGGAAAAGTGGCTGATGGCGTTGCTGGACCATCACCTCATCAGCGACAACGTCACCCTGCGCCTGATCATGGGCGAGATCCAGGCAGTGATGGACGGACGCGCCGACGCCCTGCCGCCATCCCAGCCGTACCGCAACTTCATCGCCCAGGCCGCGTGTGTCTCCCAGGCCGAACATGAAGCCTACTTCCGTCAACTGCTGGGGGATGTCGATACCACCACTGCGCCCTATGGCGTGCTCGATGTGCGTGGCGGCGATGCAACAATCCTGCGTTCGGTGCAGGATCTGAGCGACGATCTCAGCGCGCGGATCCACAGCACCGCTCGGGCCCAGGGCGTACCAACCTCGGTGCTGTTCCACGCCGCATGGGGCTTGGTGGTGGCCGCCACCAGCGGCCGCGACGACGGGATTTTCGGTACCGTGCTTTCGGGACGCTCCCAGGGCACATCCGGCGCCAACCATGCGCTGGGGATGTTCATCAATACCTTGCCGATGCGTATTCGCCTGCAACAAAACAGCGTGCGCGATATCGTTCAGGACGCCTACCAACAGCTCAGCGGCCTGCTGACCCACGAGCAGGCGCCTCTGGCCCTGGCGCAGCGCTGCAGTGCAGTGGATGCATCGCTGCCGATGTTCACCGTGATCCTCAACTGCCGTCACGGTGATCTGGTGAACACTGCCGGGGAAAACATCGAGGACATGGGCGAGGAGCAGGAAGGGGTTCATTTCCTGGGCTCCGAAACCCGTACCAACTACCCGATCGAAATTGCCGTAGCCAATGAGGCCAATGGCTTTTCGCTGACTGCGCAGTCTATAGATGGCATCGACCCGCACCGGATTGCCGCCTACCTCGGTCAGGCGGTCGCCGAGCTGGTCAATGCCCTCGAGCAGGATCCGCAACGTCTGGCAAGCAGCCTGGAAGTGGTCCCGGAGGACGAGCGGCAACGGCTGCTCAACGAATTCAACGACACCGCCAGTGAGTTCGCACCGGCAGTACCGATCCATGCCTTGTTCGAACACCAGGTCCGCTGCAACCCCGAGGCTGTAGCGCTGGTCTATGAAGACCGCCAACTGAGCTATCGCCAGCTCAACCGCCGTGCGAACCACGTGGCCCGGCAGCTGCTGCAACTCGGTGTGCAGCCGGACGAGCGCGTGGCCATCTGCGCCGAACGCAGTCTGGACATGATTGTCGGCCTGCTGGGCGTGCTCAAGTCCGGCGCTGCTTACGTGCCGATCGATCCTGCCCACCCGGCTGACCGCATGGCCTTCATGTTGCAGGACAGCCAGCCGCGTGCGCTGCTGACCCAGAGCGCACTCAGTCTGCCGGCTGGCGACATACCGCCGATGTTGCTCGACAGCGCTGAATCGCTGCTGGCAGCGGACGATCAGGCGTTCGACGCCAATCCAGTGGTCGACGGCCTGACGGCGGAAAACCTGGCCTACGTGATCTATACGTCAGGCTCCACTGGCCAGTCAAAAGGTGTCATGGTCGAGCACCGCTCGGTGTTCAACTTCTGGAACGTGCTGACCCGCACCACCCATCAGCATTGTCCGACACCGGCCACCGTGGCGCTGAACGCCGGCTTCTTCTTCGACATGTCGATCAAAGGCATCTCGCAATTGTTCTCCGGCCACACGCTGGTGATCATCCCGCAACTCATTCGTGCCAACGGCAGCGAACTGCTGGACTTCCTCGAAGCCCATCAGGTTCATGCCTTCGACTCAACACCATCGCAGCTCGACACCCTGCTTTCCGCCGGTTTGCTGGAACGCAGCAGTTACCAGCCGGTCAGCGTGCTGTTGGGTGGCGAGGCGATCAACGCCAGCACCTGGGAAAAGCTGCGCAACTGCCAGACCATCCGCTTCTACAACATGTATGGCCCGACCGAATGCACAGTGGACGCGACCATTGACCTGATCCGCGACCTGGGTGAAAAACCAAGCATCGGCCGACCCATCGCCAACGTTCAGGTGCATGTTCTGGACGCGCGTGGCGAGCCTGCACCACTGGGCGTCGCCGGGGAAATTCACATCGGCGGTAGCGGTGTGGCTCGTGGCTACCTCAACCGTGACGAGCTGAGTGCCGAACGTTTCATTGCTGACAGGTTCTCCAGTAACGCCAACGCCCGCCTTTACAAAACCGGCGATCTGGGTCGCTGGCTGGCGGACGGCACGCTGGAATACATGGGCCGTAACGACTTCCAGGTGAAGGTTCGCGGTTTCCGTATCGAGCTGGGTGAAATCGAAAACGTTCTGCTGGCCGTACCAGGCATCCGCGAGGCGGTGGTGATTGCCCGCAACGACAGCCAGGGTGATTCGGACAGTCAGCGCTTGGTCGCTTATGTCTGTGGTGAATCGGTTGCGGCCGAGCATTTGCGTAGCGAGCTGCTCAAGCATCTGCCGGAATACATGGTGCCCAGTGCCTTCGTCCATCTAGATGCCCTGCCGCTGACTTCAAACGGCAAGCTCGACCGCCGAGCGCTGCCGGCACCTGGTCAGGATGCGTTGGCCAGCAAGGCTTACGAGGCGCCGCAAGGCGAAACCGAAGAGGCCATCGCCGAAATATGGAAAGCCCTGCTGCATCTGGATCAGGTCGGCCGCAACGACGGCTTCCTTGAACTGGGCGGCCATTCGTTGCTCGCCGTGCAATTGCTGTCGCGACTGCGACGCAAGCTCGGTACACGAATCACCTTGCGTGAACTGTTCGACGCACCGACCGTGCGTGGCCTGGCCTCATTGGTCAACGCCACGGCGCCAAGTGAAGCGCAATCAATTCCAAGGGCGGATCGCTCGGGCCGTCTGCCACTGTCATTCTCCCAGCAACGCCTGTGGTTCCTCGATCATCTGGATCATGCTGCCGGTGCGGCCTATCACTTGCCGATGGCCTTGCGCCTGACAGGGGCACTGGACACGGCTGCCTTGCAGGCGACGCTTGATCGTCTGGTTGCACGCCACGAAACCCTGCGCACGCGCTTTGAGTTGGTTGACGGTGAACCGGTGCAGAAGATCGCCCCGGCCGATACCTGCTTTCCTCTGTTGCAACAGGATCTGCGCGGACTTTCCAGTGAGGAGCGCACGGCGACCCTGGCCCGTCTGGGTCAGGAAAATGCCACGCAACTGTTCGACCTGACTCAGGGGCCTATGCTGCGCGGGCATCTGCTGCAGGTGGCGGATGCCGAACATGTGCTGTTGATTACGTTGCATCACATCGTCTCCGACGGCTGGTCCAACAGTGTTCTGGCCCAGGAAGTGAGTGTGCTTTACAGCGCTTTCAGTCAAGGCCAAAAGGACCCGCTGCCAGCGCTGCCGCTTCAATACGTGGACTACGCCGCCTGGCAACGGAAATCCCTTGACGGTCCTGCGCTGCAAGCTCAGGTCGACTTCTGGCGTACGCATCTGGAAGGCGCGCCAAGCCTGCTGAACCTGCCACTGGACCGTCCGCGTCCAGCTATCCAGAGCTACACCGGCGGGATGATCGAGTATGTGTTCTCGCCAGAGCTGAGTGCCGACGTGCGCGCGTTCAGCCAGGCTCAGGGCAGCACACTGTTCATGGTTCTGCTGGCAGGCTGGTCGATGCTCATGAGTCACCTCAGCGAGCAGAATGATGTGGTGGTCGGTACGCCTGTCGCCAACCGTCAACGCCCGGAACTGGAGCCATTGATCGGCTTCTTCGCCAATACACTGGCATTGCGTGTGGCAACCTGCCGAGAGACCCGAGTGAGTGATGTACTCGGCCGGATCAAAGACATCACGCTGTCTGCCTACAGTCATCAGGATCTACCGTTCGAGCAAGTGGTAAGCGCCTTGCAGCCAACCCGCAGCATGAGCCACAGCCCGTTGTTCCAAGTGATGCTGAGCCTGGACAACACGCCCCCTTCGCTGTTGCAACTGCCCGGTCTGGAAGTCGAGTCGCTGGACAGCGCTCATATCACCACTCAGTTTGACCTGTCTTTGTCACTCACCGATACCGGCGAAAGCCTGAGCGGCGGTCTGCAATACTCCAGCGACCTGTTCGACAAAACCACTGTGCAGGCCATCATGCAGTTGTTTGCCACAGTTCTGGAGAACATGGTGACTGACGCACAGCAGTCGATCGGTCAGGTGCTGAACAACACGCCGGCGCTGCCGCGCTCGGCGCATACCGCGACTATCACTGCGACGGCCGAAAGCGAACTGCCTGAAGACCTGCCGTACGAAGCGCCCGAAGGCGACACCGAGATCGCCCTCGCCAACCTCTGGAAGGAGTTGCTCAAGCTGGACAAGGTCAGTCGCCATGACGACTTCTTCAAGTTGGGTGGTATTTCGCTGATGGCGGTGCAGATGGCCTCGCGCCTGCGCAAGGTGCTCGGCAAACCGATCGCGGTCCGCGATCTGTTCATCGAACCGACCATTGCCGGTTTTGCCAGAACCCTGGACGGCCAGGCACGTCCCGGCAAGCACAGCAATCTGGTGCCTGTCCGTCGCACTGGCTCGCAAACCCCGTTGTTCCTGGTCCACCCGCTGGGCGGCGAAGTGCAATACGTGCGCGATCTGGCCGCGGCAATCGACCCACAGGTGCCGCTCTACGGCTTGGCCGCCAGCGGCCTGGCAGCTGGAGAGAAGCCGTTGTCTGACGTGCCGGCCATGGCCGCGCGTTACCTGGCAGCGATTCGCCAGGTACAACCAAAAGGGCCTTACCGGATCGGCGGCTGGTCTGCAGGTGGTCTTATTGCTTATGAAATGGCCCGCCAGCTGCAATCCAATGGTGAACAGCTGGAGTTCCTCGGCATCATCGACACCTCCGCGCGTCTTGAGCAGCAAACGCCTCAGGCATTGAGCGAAGGTCAATTCCTGATGAGCTGGCTACCCGAGCAGTTCGACCCCGAGGTGTTCCGGCAACTCACCGAGCTGGCCAGCACGGATGCCGTCGATGAAATGCTCGCACTGTGCATTGCACACCGCCTGCTTCCGGAGGAGCTGCCACAGGACGTCGATGCCACCTTGTTACGCAGCCATCTCGCGGTGGCCTATGCAACCAATAGGGCAATCGACGCCTATGTCAGCCCACCCGCTCCGCTCTCGGTGACGCTGTTTACGGCCAGCGGGCAGGAGCGCAACGATCCGCTGCTGGGGTGGAGTGAGTTGCTAGAGACCCCGGTGAGCATGACAGCGCTTCCCGGGACCCACGAGACCCTGGTCCGGGCGCCTCATGTCAGCGCACTGGGCCAGGCGATCTCCCGGGCGCTGAACAAGGAGCCGGCCCACAAGACCTTCAAAGCCGAGGTTTCACGTTCGATAACAGCGTCAGCTGAGTAGTAACCGCTCGGTTGCGCAGGATGTCCCGGTATCCCGTGACAGACTTTTCCTGCGCAACTCAGCTTAATGGGAACCTCGAGCTGAATCGTTTTTTGTGAAGACATTCACGCGTGATACCGGATTCGATTGATGTCAAGGGGCAAAGGATTTGAGCGTGCGGAGGACGGAACTCACAGTCTGATCGACAGCATTGCACGCAACTTCTGATCTGCAGGAATAGACATATGAACCGACAAGCGAATGCCAAAGATGAAGTGAAATCGCACATTTATCTGGAACTCGGGAAGTTGGTGGCCAGCGTCGGAAATGACATGTTTCTGAGCAACATGCACCAGTTCATCAATACATCGCTGGCCGTCAGCCGTGTCGAATTGAGCGAGTGGACCGTTGACGACAATCAGTCGTCGGTGACAGATGTGCAGTTGTTGGGCTATGCGGGCACTGAGTTGAATCCGCAGTTGCAGACGTTGTGTCCGACACACGCCAGGCACCGCCACGACCACCCGTTGGTCAAGCGGGTGCTGGAGGTGGATGACGACCTGCTGATTCACCTGAATGCCCGGATGAAAAACGAAAAAGGCAATGACTTTGTCGGTACCTCGCACCAGTGCAGCATGATCTCGCGCAAGGCCAATCGCTGTTGTGTGATCTCGTTGCACCGCCCGCAAGCCGACAAAGATTACTCGTTGCAAGAGCTGTCTTTTTTGAAATACCTCTCGGAGACCCTGCTGCCTTTATCGGAGCGACACGCACGTGCCCATCGCCAATCCGGTATGAAAAGTGCTGGACGCACACTGTCGCACGGCCCGCTTTCCGATGAGTACAAGCACCTGCAAAGCGAGTTTAACGAACGCTTGCGTGCCTGCGACGTTTCGCTCTCCGCACGGGAGAAAGAGGCCTGCCTGGAGTTCCTCGCGGGCGGCACAGTTCCCGAGATCGCAGAGAAACTTTGCGTCAAGAGCAGTTCTGTCGAAACCTACCTCAAACGTTCCGCCGCCAAGCTGGGTATCAGCGGTCGACATGGGTTGGCCAAGTGGATGGTAGGCGCAGAATGAACAAATTCCTTGGCCCCTGGCTGTTTGCTGCGCTGTCCCTGAGCGGCTGCTCGTTGATTCCTGATTATCAGCGCCCGGCAGCACCGGTTCCCGCACACTACCCACAATCTTCCAGCTACGCGCCAGCACTCTCAGGACCGCTGGCGGCGGATATGGGATGGCGTGACCTGTTCCGCGACCCGACGCTGCAACAGCTTATCGAAAGCGCCCTGCTCAACAATCGTGACTTGCGTGTGGCAGCGCTCAACGTCGAGGCCTATCAGGCGCAATATCGCATTCAGCGCGCCGATCTGTTCCCCGCGATCAGCGCCACGGGCAGCGGTACCCGGCAGCGCCAGCCGGCCAGTATCACGCAGACCGGCGCCCCGGTGACCAGTGGTAGTTATTCGGCGACGTTGGGTATCAGCTCCTACGAGCTGGATTTGTTCGGACGCATACGCAGCCTCAGCGACCAGGCATCGCTCACCTATTTGTCCAGCGAAGAGGCCCGGCGCAGCACTCAACTGAGCCTGGTGGCGAGTGTCGCAACTGCCTACCTGACCTGGCGTGCCGACCAGGAACTGTTGGCCTTGACTCAGGACACGCTGATGTCCTACGAAAAGAGCCTGAAGCTGACCACTCGCAGCCAGCAAGTGGGCGCTTCTTCGTCACTGGACCTGGCCCAGTCGCGCACGTCGGTGGAGAGCGCACGGGCAAGTCTGGCGACGTTCCAGCGCCAGGTCGCGCAGGATCTCAACAACCTGACCTTGCTGGTGGGCACCACGGTTGCGGACAGCGCGCCCGACCGCCCGTTGTCTTCGGAATGGCTCGCCGAAGTGCCTGCGGGGCTGCCTTCTGACCTGCTGCAACGACGCCCTGACATTCTCGAGGCCGAATACCAGTTGCAGTCGGCCAACGCCAGCATCGGTGCTGCGCGAGCGGCATTCTTCCCGAGCATTACCCTGACGGCCAATGCCGGTACATCCAGCACCGAGCTGTCCGGCCTGTTTAAAGCCGGCTCTGGAGGCTGGGTGTTTTCGCCGCAGATCGATATCCCGATTTTCAACGCCGGCAGTCTGCGGGCAAGCCTGGATTACTCGAAGATCCAGAAGGATATAAGCGTTTCAAAGTACGAAAAATCGATACAGACCGCCTTTCAGGAGGTCTCCGATGGCCTGGCTGCGCGTCAGACCTACAAGCGTCAGTTGAAGGCGCAGAGCGACCTTGTACAGGCAAACCAGAAGTACTACCGCCTTGCCGAACGTCGTTACCGTATCGGCGTCGACAACAGCCTGACATTTCTCGACGCCCAACGCTCTTTATTCAGCGCTCAACAAAACCTGATCACCGACCGATTGTCGCAACTGACCGCCGAAGTCAATCTCTACAAGGCGTTGGGCGGCGGCTGGACGGAGCGGACATCAAAACCCTTGTGAGGAGGAACTGAAGATGGGCACATTCGAACCTGGAGCACATGTACGCCTTCGCTCGGGCGGCAAAATCATGGTGGTCAAGCATGAACCCGCGATTATCCCTCTCCCGGACACTCTGCTTGTGATGTGCGAGTACCGGTCAAAGAATCGCCTGGTGCAGGGTTTTTATTCGCCGCGTGATCTGATACATGCGCGCCGCGAGCCAATGGCCAATCATGGCTGAAAGCAACCCGGCGCAGCGGGCTGCGTCTCATCAGTAATCCTGTGCGCGCCGGTATTCAGTTCAGGCATTTCAGCCAAGGCGGATACCGGCTTTCACTTGATCTGATCCAGCGTCCTGCAGGTAATTCAGTTTGCCATGCGGTACCGGATCGGACAGGTGCTCCCTCGAGAGCCGTGGTCGGGTGTGCTCCAAAGCCTGTACCTGGCGTTGCTCATCACAACGGAACACCAACGCCTTATTCGGGCGTTTCGGATATACCTCCGCCAGTCTCCCCGGATTCATCTTCAATACCCGAATCGCTGGATAGTTTTGACGCGTGTGTCAGGTGCGGCTTTATGTCATGGGCGGCCCAGATGCGCTGGACGCTGGCCGGCGATATACCGACGAGTTTCGCCATGCTTCGACAGCTCCATCGGGCGTGGCCGATACATGGCTGGGTGACTTGATCAAGGATTTGTTTCAACGCCTCGGCTGGCAGGGATGCCTTGCGACCTCGTCCAGGAAGATCCACCAGGCCTGGCAGACGCAGTTCTCGAAAACGCTTGCACCAGCGTGTGACTGAAACAACCGATAGCCCGGTCAACCTGGCAATCTCGTTACGAGAACAGCCTTGTGCAGCGAGCAAAATCACCTGCGCCCGGCGGCCTTCGCGAGGGCTGATCGTCGCTGAACTCACACGTTGGCTCAACTCGATTTCTTCCTCGTCGCTGAGCACGATGTCTCGATAGCTCACCTGACTACTCCAACATTTACTAAGCACATAAGCACAATCAACGTTAGATACATCGTTAAGAGATGGCGCAGTGACGGAGCACCACCGGGGTGGGAAGTTCAGGTGAACATCGTTGTAGCAGCGACGTTATACAACGCAATAATCGCGAACAGTCCTATCACCAATGACACTAATCGGTTGACTCGATTGCCCGATATTATCGACGGTAGTTTTCGACCAAATACAGCACCCAGCGCAACCCATGTCATACCGACAGGAAGAACGACCAGGGAAAAAACCGTCATGAATGAAAGATAGCTTTCCACGTGCAAAAACGTCCCGGCGGGGGCTACGAGCGTGGCGAAAAACAGCCCTTTCGGATTATTGAGTGTTGCCAAAAACAACGCGGAGACCGAAATCGGCGATGGCTTTCCGTCGGGGTCCTGGTGAATCGAAAACCACAGTTTCAGAGAAATGTAGAACAGGAACATCACGGCCAGAACCTTGGTCGTCACCACCACCCAACCATAGCGTTCGATCAGCGCATCAATGGATAAGCC
Organism: Pseudomonas sp. ICMP 10191; assembly: GCF_001467335.1. NCBI lineage: Bacteria > Pseudomonadati > Pseudomonadota > Gammaproteobacteria > Pseudomonadales > Pseudomonadaceae > Pseudomonas > Pseudomonas sp. ICMP 10191. The sequence continues at coordinate 235,229 of NZ_LKGW01000146.1, read as the reverse complement.
CCACGCGCTGATCTGAATCACATAAGCCGCCCATTCGGCCGCGACCAGCTTCAGCGAATACAGGCTCAGCCCGCGACTGATCCCTGACTGCAGCAACAGCGAATTGGTCGGCCCTGGCACGAGCAGCACGGTGAGCATTGCAATTGCAACGTAATACATGGCCATACCTAACACTCCAGAATAGGTTTATTTTCAAGCCCGCCTGGTTTCCAGGAATGAAAACGACTGGCGAATGAGCAAACGCTGACGGCGTCAGGAAAGTACTGACGCAGGCGTCGCCTGTTAATCCACTGTTGACCTGACTTTTGAAACACACGCCCAATTCATTAATCAGACGCCAGCAACGTGCCCGTTATCGATTTAACGTCGGCTTACAACTGTGCTGGATGTTCTTATTCTCCAGCACCTCCTTGTCATACGCTCAAACACCTTCCACACCGCCCCGCTCTCCGATGACAACCCTGTCGCCTGCTTGAAGCCCCGAACGTATTTCGACCCTGACCTTATTATTGATACCCGGCTCTACGTACGCTGTTCTGACCTCGGTACCTTCGCCCAGCACTCTTACGCTGTAGGTGCCGTCTTCCCGCCGATCACCCAGTGCGGCAACAGGAATCGTCAACACGCCTTTCTTTGCCTCGAGCACAATTCGCACGTTAGCGGTCATGTTGATGTAGAAGCGGTTTTCAAGGTTGGGGACATCGAAAAGAGCGTTGTAGAAGACGGCTTTGCTGTTTTCGCCTGTGGTGCCAGACGGGCTTGCGGCGTCCACAGGGCCCGGCTCGATCGCCTTGAGGGTGGCGTCATGGTGTCTGTCAGGATCGCCCGGGATAGTGAAGTAAACCGGAAGACCGGATTGGATCTTGAGCACATCGGCTTCGGAAATCTGTGCTTTCACGATCATGGTGTCGAGTTGTGCCATCTTCAGAATGACAGGTGCCATTTGGTCTGCGATGACCGTCTGGCCCTCCTGAGTAACGATGGCGAGGACCTGACCGTCCATTGGCGCGAAGATTCGTGTGTAATCGAGCTTGATGCGCGCAGCTTCTTCCTTCACATGGGCCGTGTGTAATTGTGCGGTAAGCGATACCAGGTTGGCGCGTTGGGTCTCCAGTTCGAACCGGGCCTTGTCCTGATCCGCTTTGGAAACCGCCTCCGTGGAGCCAAGCTCCTGATATCTGCGATCATTCGACTCGGCAAGTTTCAATTTATGCAGCGTCGCGTCTCGCTCCGCATTGAGTTGTTCGACTTTGACAACCGCCTGGCGCAAAGCGTTTTTGGCGGGCAGTGGATCGATCTCTGCCAATAGCTGGTTTCTTTTGACCTTGTCACCTGGTTTGACTTTCAGGGACTGCAATTGCCCGGAAACCTGGGCTCCCACGTCCACTTGATTGCGGCCCTGAAGCACGCCCTGTGCCGATACGGCGTACTCAATGTCCGTCACTTCTGCTGCGGCTGAGAGAAAGACCGTCTCTTCTTCCCCGCTGGCGCCCCTATACAAGGCATAGCCAGCCAGCGACACCGCCAGATCGATCAATACGATCCTCAAAAGGATTTTGCGGATATTCAATTTCCGGAAAAAGCCGACAATGCTCACTGTATTCCCCGCTCAATGGGCGTCACGGATCTCGGATGAATCAGCGGCTCAACACTGAAATAAAGGGCGTGCATGAGAATCTCTACTTCTCCACGACGACGATCCTGCGAGGCAGGTATTCATCCTGCAGCCATGTAGTAATGGAAACATCAGGACCCGTGTGCGTCTGTCCCCGCATTCAGGGACATTTTCGCGGAGACCTCACCGCGTCTGGAGCGCAAAACGGAAATATAGTTTGAGCACCCTAAAGCGACGGCGTCAGGCCATGCACTCGGCGGTATGAAGAACCTTATTTTCGAGACAACTGGCCAGCCGGTTTTCGCTATAAACCTTATTTCTGGTTAGTTACAACACGGCGATTTTCCGAAACGGTGAGCCGCTAAAGGATCCTTTATTCCGAGACATCACACTGGGTTGGCCCTTATAGGATTATCCGGTGCTATCGGACACTGTCAGCCCTGGTGCACTGGCGTGTAGCGAGACGTTTGTCCCCCTTTTCCCCGACAGACTGGGAATAGCCCCTATGTGTACATTCTTTAATGCGCCAGTAATATTGTCCTACAATCAGACATTATGCTCATTACTAGGCATCGAGAGGGCTGCCCTGTATGCGAGGTTGCTTTTGGTTGGGCTGGAGACTAACGCCATGGGGGCAAATGTGTAATGGAAGCCAATCTACAAATGACGGGAAATCAGTCAGCGTATTTTCTGGAATTGGGAAAGTTAATCGCAAGCGTGGGTGATACAGGATTTGCCGCGAACATGTACCAGATCATCGCGGCCACCGTCCCCATCGATTTACTTGACCTGAGTGAATGGACGATCGACGAGAACGAAGGAAACGTGATCAGCATTCAGCCCCTCGGGCAAGAGAATGCGGACCAGAAGCCGTTCAGTCTGAGTGTCTCGCAGAACCAGGAGATGCTGCTCGCTCGAATGCTCAATGTGGACGATTTTCTGCTCGTTCATCTCAAGCCACCCTGCAGCATGGGTTCTTCCGGGACCTATCACTGCAATCTCGTGTCGCGCAAGTCGAACAGGCGCTGCGTCATTTCCTTGCACCGCGATCATCACCAACGTGACTTTTCACTTCACGAATTATCGTTCTTGAAAAACTTTTCAGAGGCCCTGTTGCCCCTGCTGGAGCGACATGCCCAGACGACCCGTACCTTGTGCACTGCGCATGCTGACAACGAAGCCGTTACACAGGGCGGCCACCAGCTTCAACGTGAATTCAACGAGAAGCTGAGTCGATCCGAGGTCCGGCTGTCGTTGCGGGAAAAAGAAATATGCCTTGGCATATTGGCTGGCGCGACGGTTCCAGAGCTGGCCGACAAGCTTCACGTCAAGAACAGCTCCATCGAGACCTATCTGAAGCGGGCCGGAGCGAAGCTTGGCGTGAAGGGGCGACACGGTCTGGTCAAGTGGATGACGGGCGTATCCCAGACAGGGTGACCACCCTGTGCTGCAGAAGGTTACCTGTTTGCTCGTCTCACCCGGCGGGCGACCGAAGCTAACCGGCATCATGCGCTCGACGAGGCTGTCCGTGCTGCACGGTCAACCAGCCATCCATCGGCTAAACCGAGCGAACCTACTGTTGTGCGGCGAATAGAATTATAAAATGCCTGTCGAGAAACCAGCAGAACGTAAAATAAAAACAAGCGTGCCCTGATGAGGGTTGTTGTTAGGCGCATTTGCTGTGCACTAACGTACCGATGAGTACTCCTTCACTTGCTATCAAGCCCGATAAATAGTAAAGCGGCTGGTCGAAGCGTCATGCGCTTCTTCCCGCTGCGCAGCGTATCCGGTAATACTGCGTCGAATGCCCCCCGTCCCAGCGATGTCGCTGCGCATAGTGTGAAATCTATCGCGTGTTGATTAAACTTTTTTTATTGCAATTGGAGCGTGAAACATGAACTATATGGTTAGTTTTCGGTCATACCGGTCAGTTGGAGTTTATTAAAGCTCTTTGTGATGTATATGATCACCTTAATATAAACACGCCAGTGCTGCACGACCCGTATCGCCGCGCCCTGTGCGTATGCGTTAACAACATGGATAGGGACAGGAGTTGAACGTCATGCCAACATTACTGGATACCTCTGCACTTTCAACACAGGCCAGGCGCTGCTGCGCGGTGGTAAGACGATCGTCTGCCGGCCTTTCAAGTATTCAGAGTGATTCGCATTTACCCCTGTCGCACAGGGAGCGTCAGACTCAATAAACATCGATAAAAAGTTGCTGCTATTAAAGAGTGCCTTGCTTAGGGTTAGCGTTCTCGCTTCTCGTAATACGATTGACTTTTTACTACTGCAAGCTCTCGGACGTCGTTGTCGCCTAACTTTCAAACTCCTGTTCAGCCCGCTTGAATGTTGTATTACGGTCTGCATATAACCTGTCTGACCGCAGGACTCGAAGAAACAGAAGACTTACTTAATTGCTGAATCAAGGCTGCGCCTTGGCGTGTCTCTCTATAAACGGAAAAAGGAACCCCGATGAACATGCAACAGCTCTTTCCGCATCTCGGCAAAGTGATCTCCGGTATCGGAAGCCGCCAGTTCGCCCGCTTGCTCCACGAGATGATCACCGCTTCGCTGCCCGTGGATGCGACTCATGTCATTCAGGGACTCAGTCGATCCACGAATGAAGTAACCGGCACTCACGCCGTTGGTGCCTTCGGTGGACATCTGCACCAGGTGCTCAACCCGGGGATCGACAGCAGACGTCTGGAGCCTGTTCTGTTGAGCCCGACAGAACTGGCAGACACTCGCGTCGACAGATCCATCAGGTTTGAGTCGCCCTCCTACAACGCACAGGAAAAGCCAGGTCATCTGCTTCCTCACGCGTCTTTCCCCCAGGTACACCTCGCTTACCCGGGCAAGGGGGAGTATGTGCTGTCGGTTTATCGATCCCCTTCTGCCAAGGCATTCACCAGTCAGGAGCGCGCCCGGCTCAAGGATCTGTCCTGGGTCGTGTTGCCCATCGTAAAGCAGCATATTGCAACTGTGACGCCTACCCTTGTTTCTACAATCCCCTCGCCTGTCACAAAAAGCCTTAAAAACAAAGATGCCATGGAAGGCCTGCGCCAGCGTTTCCTGGGTCGCCTGGAAGCCTCGGCACTGAGCCTGTCTTCGCGCGAGACCGAAGTGTGCGTCGGGCTGCTGGCCGGTCTCACTGTGCCTCAACTGGCGGACAGGCTTGATCTGAAAGTCAGCACGGTGGAAAGCTACTTCAAGCGCGCGGCAGTAAAAATGGGCATCGCGGGTCGCAGTGCGCTACTTCGCTGGTTGCATGCCGAGCATAGCGTGCATCATCCCACCCCTGTAGAAATGTTTCAGGCGGCAGTCTGAGCCGAGGGCAGTTTCATTGTTGTTCCATATTCAGGGATTTTCCCGCCATGCACCGGTGCGGTCTGTGGATCGGTTGATGCCCGTTCAGACCGCTACCGCCGCGCCATCCGGCATACGTCGTACATCCCCAGCGCGGCGCTCGACTGATCAACGTCGAGGGTAGACGACCAACCGGTTCAGACGATGTGCGCATTGCGCCATTTCTTGCGCCCATAAAAAAACCCGCCGAAGCGGGTCGTTTTTCTATCAATACCATTCCAACATCCTGTCAGTAGCCATCCCGGCAATGGTGATCATCCCTGACCTCCGAAGCGCCTCCTGCGCAACGGTTGATGGGTATAGATTGCTACTTCGCGAGCATGTCGTACAGGGCTGATTCACCTCGGCGTGTGTAAGCCTTTCGCTATATGTTCAGCTAAGGCGCGGTAACCTCACCCCTGTTCAAACTCGATCAGTACCTTGCCAATGTGCCGCGCGGCGGCGAAATATGCGTAGGCTTCGGGGGCATCGGCGAATTTGAATGTCCTGGCGACTACCGTTTCAATTCCATTGGCCTCGATGGCTCGAATAAGGTCGACAAACATCTCGCGGCTGCCGTTGGCGATGCCTCTGATTGTGACGTTTTTGAGGATCAGCGACAGGTAGTCGGGAATCGGCGAGTGCTGACCTGGCGTCACGCCTATCACGGCAATACGGCCGTTGACGGCAGCCGCCGCGATCGATTGTCCCAAGGTGTCCTGCCCTCCTGTCTCGATAATGATGTCGGCACCGGCGTTATCACTGAGCGCCATGACTTGCGCCGCCCAGTCCGGGTGCGTGCGGTAATTGATCGTGATGTCGGCGCCAAGCTGACGCGCGATGTCCAGCTTCTCGTCACTCGATGAGGTGATCGCCACGCGTGCGCCGTGAAGCCTGGCCAGTTTCAACGCGGCCAGCGCCACTCCGCCGGTCCCCAGACACAGGACGAGTTCACCCGGTTTGACCTTGCAGACCTCCATCAGCGCGTTCCAGGCTGTCAGACCGGCAGATGCCAGTGCGGCAACGTCCTTGTCAGCCAACGCGTCCGGTACGTGAATCAAGGCAGCGGCGGGCAATACGACTTTTTCAGCCAGCCAGCCGTCATGGGTTACACCGACATCGTGGGCGAACACGCTGGTGCGAAATTCGCCCTGCAGCCAGCCGGGAAAGTGACCGCAGATGACCCGGTCGCCCGGTTTGACCTGGCTGACGCCCTCGCCTACGGCGATGACTTCACCCACGCCTTCGGACATGGGAATGCGCTCTGGTAATTGTCGGGGGCCGTATGTACCACGCAGGATTTGAACATCCCGGCTGATAAGGCTCACCAGGCGAGGCGCCACGATGGCCTGCCCCGGCCCGGCGATCGGCTCGGGCCGAGTGGTCGCGGTCAGCGCGTCCAGGCCTTGTTGAGATCCGATCTGAAAAGCTTTCATGAACATAATCCTTGTGCCGTCAGCGCCATGAGGTCTCTGCATCGCGCCTTGAAAATATCGTGTCGCCCGGTTCAGGGCCGCGGGTTTTTCAACGTGTCGCCTACACGATACCTGCTCAGCGCTGAGCATCAAGTCCGGCACTCGCATCCCGGCCGTCTTGGTCTGCTGCCTGGCGTGGCGTAACGGCACGGCGCAGCGTTGCGCCACGGCCGTGCTTACGCCTGATGTACCGAGTTATTGTGGTAGCTGGCAGCCCTTTTTCTTCAAGGATTCCAGGACCCAGGAGCGATCGTTTTCTCCCCTGGCAATCTGTTCCAGTTGCTTTTGTTCGGCATGGTGCTTGGCCGCGGCTCGATCATAGACGTCGGCGACATGCTCGTACGGTACGCACAGCAAGCCATCCTCGTCGCCTATGACCAGATCACCCGGTTCGATCACCATACCGTCGATCGCAATGGCCACGTTGATCTCACCCGGTCCGTCCTTGTAAGGGCCCCGGTGGGAAATGCCTGCTGCAAACATCGGGAATGTCCCCTCAGCAATGCTCCCTGCGTCCCGAATCGCGCCGTTGATGACGATGCCCGCCACGCCACGCTTCACCGCATAGGCCACCATCATCTCGCCGATGAGCGCGTTGCTCAGGTCTCCCCCCGCATCCACCACGATCACATCGCCCGGTTCGGCGATATCAATGGCGTAATGCAACATGAGGTTGTCACCGGGCCGGGCTTTCACGGTCAGAGCAGGTCCGGCCAGCACGCCTTCGCGGTGCATCGGACGCAGGCGAGCGCCGCCTGCGGTCATTCTATTCATCGAATCGCTGACATTTGCGACGGGTACGTCGCGATAACGTGATACCCACTCAGCGCTGACTTTGCGGGCTGCTTCGAGGACTCGGAATCCAATCGTCATGGGGCATGGCTCTCTTGAAATTATGGGTTGCCGCCGAAAGGCTGGGGAAGCTTTTTCAGAATCACATTTCATTTTGTATCAATCAAGCGGTAAAAAATAATTAATAAACTTTTTTAGTCCGATAAAAATCAGGATAGTGAAATGGCATTTCATTATGGTAGGGTTTAGATATCGGGTTGAAGTCGCTGCCCGGTCGCACACCAAACGCGACGCAAACAAGAACAAGGTACGCATCCATGACCCGCAAGATTTTGCTGACGGGCCCCGCCCTAGCACACAACGCGATGAGCTATGCGAATGATCTGGGCATTCAGATTTTCCCCACCACCCCCTATCTGCCGGCTGAAGAGCTCACTTCGCTCATCCGCGACGTGCAGCCCGACGCGATCATCGTCAGGCAAGGCAAGCTCACGCGAGAAATGATCGAAGCGTCCCCCAGGCTCAAGGCGGTCGCCAAGCATGGGGTCGGCTACGACACCATCGATATTCAGGCGGCGGCAGAGAAAGGTGTCCCTGTCATGATCGCCCTCGGGGCGAACGCGCAATCCGTGGCCGAACATGCCTTTGCGCTCATGTTCAGCGTGGCTCGGCAAATTGCCTGGCTGGATGCCCGTACACGTCAGGGGCATTGGGATAAGGCCACCGCCAACGGCATCGAGTTGTCCGGCAAGACATTGGGGTTGGTTGGCCTTGGGGCGATCGGCAGCATCCTGATGGATCTGGTTGCGCCCTTGCAGATGAAGGTCAAGGTGTTCGACCCTTACCTCAAAACGCTACCCGAACGTTCAAACGTCGAGCGTGAAACCGACTTTGACCGCCTGATCGAATCCAGCGATATCATCAGCCTGCATTGCCCGCTGACTGACGAAAATCGCAACCTGATCAGTACCGCGCAACTGAACCGCATGCGCTCCAACTGCATCCTGATCAATACTGCCCGTGGTGAACTGGTCGACACCCAGGCGCTTATCCAGGCGCTGCAAGCCAACAGAATCGCAGGTGCGGGGCTGGATACGTTCAATCCGGAGCCACCGTCTGCCGACAGCGCGCTGTGGCAGCTGCCAAATCTCGTTGCCACACCGCATACGGGTGCCAATACCACCGAATCCCTTGATCGCGTGGGACTGCTGGCCGTTCAACAGATCGTGAAAGTGTGGGAAGGCGACGCGCTTGATCCTCGCTGCGTCGTGAATCGCCAATTGCTCGATAGCTGATCCGGCTTGCGCCCCGCTGCCTGGCCGGCGGGGCGAACATCTACCGTTTCTCCACAAAAATAAACACAGGAGAGCACCATGGCCCGCCCCCAAGCGACTCAACCGGTCACCGAACTTGAGCTCACTACCATGCGCAAAGTTGCATGGCGACTGCTTCCATTCCTTATCCTCTGTTACCTGATTGCGATCATCGACCGCGGCAACATCGGCATGGCATCGCTGCAGATGAATCATGACCTGGGCCTCAGCCCGGCGATCTTCGGTTTCGCGAGCAGCCTGTTCTTTGTCTCCTACTTTCTGGTCGAGGTGCCGAGCAACCTGGCACTGCAGAAATTCGGCGCGCGCATTTGGATTGCACGCATCATGATCACCTGGGGGCTGATTTCCGCAGGTACGGCTTTTGTCCAGGGCGCCAACTCGCTATACGTCATGCGCTTTCTGCTGGGCGCTGCCGAGGCAGGTTTTTTCCCGGGGGTGCTGCTGTACATGACTTACTGGTTGCCGTCAGCCTATCGCGCACGCATGGTGGCGATCTTCATGGTCGCTATTCCAGGTGCAAACTTTCTGGGCTCGCCGCTTTCGGGCTACCTGCTGACACTGGACGGCTGGATGGGCATGAGGGGCTGGCACTGGCTGTTCATTCTTGAGGGGATCCCCGCGGTACTGCTGGGAATTGCCTGCCTTTTCATTCTCACGGATCGTCCCGCTCAGGCTCGCTGGCTGAATGACGAGCAGCGCACCTGGCTGGTCAACAAGCTGGACGAAGAGCGCAAGCTCAAGACCAATATCGGCCATATCTCGCTGTGGAAGCTGCTCAAGCACAAGGACATATGGGTCATGGCGCTTATCTATTCAGGCGCGTCTGCAGCAGGCAGCACCATGAGCGTGTGGGCACCGCAGCTGTTGAAAAGCTTTGGCCTGAGCAATCTGGAGATCGGCTTCGTCAATGCCATTCCCTACGGTATTGCATCGGTTGCCATGATCGTCTGGGGGCGCAGCTCGGACCGCAGCAATGAACGTCGCTGGCACACCTCCGCCACGTTGTTTTTGATCACGGCAGGTCTGCTGCTGGCGCTGGTCACATCCTCTCTACCCGCCACTGTGGTGATGCTGACCATGGTGCTCATCGGCGCCTACTCGATGAAAGGTCCGTTCTGGGCACTGGTGTCCAACTGGCTTTCGAGCAGCACGGCAGCTGCCGGACTGGCGGCCATCGGCGCTCTGGCGAATCTGATCGGAGGCGGGATCATGGTCAACGCTTATGGCGCTATCCATCAGGCCACGGGAAGTTATGCGGTCGCTCTGTTGCCTCTGGCCGCGCTGTGCACAGCCGGTGCAATCGCCGTGCTTGTGATGGGCAGAAGCCGCAAGCGTGAAGCGCTTGAGGATGCCAAATCCGTAGAGGTCAGTTGAGGCGCGGCAATAACGATTTGAAACGCTGCCTGACGCAGCGCTTCAAGTCGGCTGTTTATGGAAGTGGCTACTGACGCCGGCTTCAGACCGCTTCGTCTACCGCCGTCGCGCGGTGTGTGACCTTCTCCTCGCCGAAGCTTTTCCCTCCGAGGCTGCGCGTCAGGTCGTCAGCCACCTCGATGAAGATCGACCGGATCGCTTTTGCGTAGTCAGCGGTCAGTCGCATGGACGGGCCCGAAAGTACCAGTGCTCCGATGTTTTCATGCAGCGGGCCAAAAATGGGCAATGCCATCGAGGCAGCATGCGGGTCAGTCGCACCGCTGGAGTAAAAAGGCTCCAGCCCATCCTTCGCACGGGCATACGGGGTACGCAATGCTTCGGCACTCGCCGCACCGTCCATGGGGCGCATGTCTCCAGGCTGCATATGCAATCGCAGCCGGTGAGGAGAGTTGACCCGGTACTGGCACAACCGATAGGCGCCGTGTTTCACATAAAAAGAGGCCGTCTCGCCGGTTTCACCGGTCAACTTGTGCAGTCTTGGCAACACATGCCGCTCAAGATCCAGAGCATCCTGGTAGACCGCATTGAGGCGCATGACCTCGCTCGCGAGCATATAGCGACCGTCTGCAAGACGATTGACGAAGCCATAGGTTTCCAGGGAAACCATCAAACGCATGATCGTGCTTTTGATCAGTCCGGTGCGCTCGACCAGTTCCACAAGGCTCAAGGCCGAGTCTCCGATCTGAAACGAAGACAGAACGGTGAGCACTCTATCCGCTGATGCGACTCCATTCACGGCGGGACGTGGACGCGTTTTGACCATCATTATCTCCTGTGCGGCAGATTGCAGCATGAACCTCGAACTCGCAGCATTATCCGTTAGCTGAAAACGGATAGCCATGAAACCCTTGGTATCAGCCGCGCTGCAAAGGTCAAAAAAACGCCGCCAGCCCAATGTCGGGCTTACTGCTTCAAACGCCAGACACCTTCCACCTGGTGCGCCAGACCTCGCTCGCCCAATGATTCGATATATTTCTGCATGCCCTTTTCGCCACGTTTTTGTAGCAGGCGGATGGCCCGCGGCAATAGATTGGGGAACAACATGGCCAGACTGGACGCCCAGGATTCACTCGGTTTCGGTGATCGCTCCAGGCAGGGCTTGTCGAGCATGAGCATTACCTGACGTGCGACGTCATCCGGCGATTGCGGCGGCGCGATGAACTGCAAGGCGTTGCCGCCCTCAATCGCTTCCTTGCGCAACATTTGTGTGTCTGTCGCAGTGGGCAGGATCGAGCCGACCTTGATGCCCTTCTCTGCCAGATCCAGCCCGATCGACAACATGGCGCCACGCAGGCCGAACTTGCTGGCGCAATAGATGGGTGATTCCGGCGTGGGAAATACACCGCCCAGCGAAACCGTGGAGATGATCCGGGCGTCAGCCGAGCGCTTGAGCAATGGGATGGCGAGGCGCGTAAGAATCAGGGGTGCAACGAGATTGATATTGAGCTCTCTGCTGATGCTGTCCACCGAGCGTGTATCGAACGCCTCGACCACCGCGATGGCGGCATTATTGATCAGCACGTCCAGTCGGCCAAACTCTGCTTCTATATAGGCCATCAAATCAGCCAGGGCTTGCTGATCGGTCAGATCAATCACATAGGGATAAGCGCCTTCCCCCAGTTTTTCTGCCAGCGAACACAATTGTTTTTCGTCGATATCAGCCAGGACCAGTTGCATCCCCCGACGGATCAGCTGGGCACAGATGGCCTGGCCTATGCCACCGGCCGCACCGGTAATCAGGACCACCGTTTTCATGAGCACGTCTCCTGAATGGCGGCTGTTTCCTGGAGCAGCGGCGCAGCCACATAGCCGGCACCTCTGCGCAGGTTCTTGTAGTAGCCTTCCTCGACCATTGGCCAGCCCAGCCCATGAGACAACTTGCGCAGGTATTTCTTGAGCGTATGAGCCTCCAGGTACACCTCATGGCGTTGGGATTTGACGAACGTGATCCCCCCGGAAAGATCCGGATCGTCAGACGCAATCAACCGATCAAATTGACGAGCTCTGGCTTTTTGCTGCAATTGGTCGCGCAAGTAACAGGCCACCGCGTGGGCCTCGCTGTCGAACAGCTTGTAGGCGCTGGAGTTGGTTTCAACGTAACCGATGCCAAACAGGTTGTGGTGCTCGCGGCTGAAAATCGACAGGTATAATCGGGGCCGACCGCCCTTCCACTCGAAATAGTTTGCGGCGTATTTGCAGCTCCATTTATAACCGGTGGCGTAAAGCACCAGATCCAGCGCCTCGCGTGTGCCATCCTTGAACACCACGTACTGCCCCTCATAGTGCGAAACATCCGCTTTGACCTGAATATCACCGTGCTGCAAACAGTGCAGCAACTGGGTATTGAGCAACGGGTGGCTTTCAAACAGCTTGTGGTCAGGTCTGGGCAAGCCAAAACGGCGGGTGTCGCCATTGATCACACGCAGAATCGCCTGAAATATAGGCCGCGCCAGCCATATTGGCAGTTGCGGCCCCTTTTCGCCGAACTCATCAACCGGCATTCCGAACAGATGCTTAGGGATGAAGTGATAGCCGCGGCGCATGCTGATAAAGGCTTTATCCGCATGCCTGGCGGCGTCACAGGCAATATCTGCACCGGAGTTGCCCGCACCGATGACCATTACCCGTTTGCCTTTGAATTCGTCGGCATGCTTGTAGGTTACCGAGTGCCTGATGGTGCCTTCGAACTGACCTTTCACCTCGGGCATGTTCGGGTCCCAGTTGCACCCTGTGGCGCACACAACCGCGCGATAGCGGCGTCGTTCACCGTTGGCCAGTGTCACCAGCCAGCGGCCGTTTTCTTCCTTTTCGACATTGTCGACGGCGGTGTTGAAGCGGATTTTGCCGTACAGGTCAAACGCCATTGCAAAGGAGCGGACGTACTCGAAAATCTGCCGATTGCTCGGGTAGTCGGGAAAGTGCGCGGGCATCGGGTAATCAATGAAGCCAGACTGATCGCGCGAAGAGATAAAGTGCGCCGAATGGTACATCGGCGTTCCGGGGTTATTGATATCCCAGACACCACCCACTTCACTGTGTCGCTCGAATTGTTCGTAATCGAGTCCCTGGCGCTTGAGCGCCCTGGCCATGCAAAGCCCGCCAGGCCCGCTTCCGATAATGCATACCGCGTCGGCGCAATCGTGAATCTTGTTGTCGTTGCTCACTTTGTATTCCTCGGGTTCTACAGCGAGAACCCTAAGTTAGCCAAGGAGCCGTAGCGCTAGCAGGGGGTTTATGGACGTTAAAGGGGGTGATAACGGACTTGTCCGACAGGCACTTCAAGCCGATAAAAATGAACGTTTACACGGATGTTTCAGCTGTTTTTTCAGGCATGCTGTGATTCGATGGGACAAAAATACCTGCACGTGAAAGGTCTGGATCAATATGAAGCTCATTGCCGACCCACTGTTCTCCGAAGCCTCTGCCCCGCCACAGGTATCGCGTATGCTTCTGCAGTACGCGACCGATCGTGGCGTCAATACCCAGTGGCTGTGCCGTGGCCTGGGTTTCGCGCCTGATGACCTGAAGAAATCGGGTTATTTACTGTCGCACCGGCAAAGCAACCTGCTGGTGCGCCGGACCCTTTCGGAGTTGGGCGATGATGGCTTGGGGTTGTCGGTCGGCCAGCGCCAGACGGCCGTGTCATGGGGTATCGTCGGATTGGGCATGCAGGCCAGCCCGACGCTGGGCGATGCGCTCAATCTGGCCATCCGCTATCAGAAACACGCCGGCGCCCTGCTCTCCCACCGTATGGAGTTTCACGAGGGGCGTTGCCTGACGTATATCGTGCCGCAGTTCTTCGACCCCGATGTAATCGGTTTCTATCTGGAAGAGGCGTTCGCCAGCGCGATGGCGATCGTTCGGCACCTGAGTGGCCGTCATGATCTGGTTCCCAGTCGTGTGGAACTTGAATACCCGGAGCCCGAGCACGCGCATCGGTACAAGGAAGTGTTCCGCTGCCCGGTGGTATTCGCCGGTACGCATAATCTGATCGAGTTCGACGCCCGTTGGCTGGAAACGCCATTAGTCACGCGTGACGATTTCGTCGCGGCCGAAGTGGCCGAGTTGTTGGACAGCGCAAACTGGGAAGATAAAGGCACGTCTGATCTTGTCGAAACCGTGCAACGGGAAATACGCAAGCGGCTCTGCGCGCCGCCGTCACTCAATGAACTCGCGCAGCAACTCAATATAGGCGAGCGCACCTTGAGGCGGCGTCTGGATGAAGCCGGACAGTCTTATCAGGGCGTCATCGATTCACTGCGCCGGGCAAAGGCATTGTCACTGCTGAGTCACCGCGAAACGAAGCTGATCGACGTGGCCAGCGAAACCGGCTTCAGTGATATTCGTGATTTTCGCCGGGCATTCAAGCGCTGGACCGGGGTAACGCCGCGAGAGGCCAGGCACGAGATGCAGCAGTTCCGCAAAGATATCCAGCGCCCGACATCGCCCTGATGTTTCGCGTGATCCGCAGTCTGCAGCGTATTGACGGAAGTCCATCGCCGCCCCCTTTCGCGTCCGGTTCAGCCCTGATCGTTCTGTAACCGATTGTTTAACGTAGCCCTGCTCTGCATAACCAATCAAACAAGAGATGGGCTGCCATGACCGATCGAGTTCTTGTTACCGGAGGTGGCGGGTTCGTTGCCTGCCACCTTATTCAGCAATTGCTCGCCAGCGGTATTACCGTCAATACCACCGTGCGCAATCTCGCCAACGAGGCAAAAGTGCTGCCTTTGCGGACGCTGCAAAAGCAGTATCCGGGCAGGCTTTATCTGTTCGAGGCGGACCTTCTGGCAGAGGGCGCATTTGATGCGCCCATGCGCGACTGCAGCGTGGTCCATCATGTGGCGTCACCTTTCCTGTTGCCCGAGAAAATAAAAGACGGTCGCCGGGAGATGCTTGAGCCCGCACTGCAGGGCACTCGGAATGTCCTGCAGAGCGTCGATAAAACCCCCAGCGTGATGCGCGTGGTCATGACCTCCACGGTCGGGGCAATCTTTGGTGACTACATCGATGTGCTGCAGATGAGCAACAAGACCCTCACCGAGGAGTATTTCAATACCAGCAGCACACTCAAGACCAATCCCTACCATTACGCCAAGGTCGAAGCCGAGAAAGAGGCGTGGCGAATCTGCGAAGCGCAGAGCCGCTGGAGCCTGGTGACGATCAATCCCGGCATGATTCTGGGCCCGTCTCTGACACCCGCCTCGGAGTCCGGAAGCCTCTTCCTGCTGGATGAGATGTTCCGTGGCTACTTCTTTTACGGGATGCCCGACCTGAGCCTTACGACGGTCGACGTCCGGGATGTGGCGACAGCCCATATCACCGCGGCCAACAAGGCTGACGCTCATGGACGTTACATCCTTGCCGAACAACGAATGATCTCTTTCGTGGAGATCGCCGGCATTGTGCGACGTCTGCATCGACGTCCCTGGCTGCTGCCCCGCTATCAGATCCCCAATGTGCTCGTGCGCTTGATCGGTCCGATGTTCGGGCTCACTCAGGCTTACCTGAGCAAGCATCTGGGCATCCGTTTCAGCGTGGATAACCAGCGCAGCGTGAATGATCTGGGAGTCAGGTATCGCTCGATCACCGAAACGCTGACCGACCACTATCAGTGCTGGGAAGCGCAGCGCCAGCTGAAAGGTCAGGCGGCCCGAAACCGTTAGGTTGCCCCATCTGTGTAAACGGAATGGAACATGCATGGTTATCTGCCATCACGTTTCACCCGAGGTCTTCCCATGCGCCATCTCGATACCGATTGCCTTGCCGCTTTTGTTGCTGTCATCGACTGCGGCGGGTTTACCAACGCCGGTGAGCGTATCGGCAAGACCCAGGCAGCGGTAAGTCTGATGCTGGGACGACTGGAAGCCAGGGTCGGGCGCAAGCTGCTGGAGCGCTCTCGCCGTGGCGTCACGTTGACGGAGCATGGCGAAAGGCTGATCGGCTATGCCCGGCGCATCCAGATGCTTGAGGATGAAGCGCTTGCCGCGCTGGATTGCGGGCAGGAGGCTGCCCGCGTCCGTATCGGCATGCCGGATGACTACCTGGAGTCACTGGGGTGCGAGCTGATGCAGGCGTTCGCCCTGCGCCACCCGCATCTGCAGGTGGAAATCATCTGTGATTTTTCTTCTCGCCTCGAGGCGATGATTACGGAAGGTAGCATCGACCTGGCGATCATCACCCGCGCCAACACCAAGGTACAGGGTGAGTTACTCCGGTGCGAGCCGATGTTGTGGTGCGCAGCGCCGGGGCATTTTCCCGAGCAACAGAAGGTTGTGCCGCTGTCATTGTTTACCGACAGCTGCCGGGCGCGTCCGCAGATCATCGAGGCGCTGGATCTGCTAGGCACGCCCTGGCGAGTGGTCAGTTCGTCATCCCATCTCCCGGGCGTCATGCATTCGGTTCGATTGGGCACCTCGGTGACGGTATTACCCGCTTCGGTCGTGCCGTCCGGCTGGCGCATTCTGCACTGCGAGCAATTGCCCGAGCTGCCGAGCATCGAGCTGGAGCTTGTAGTGCCCGAACATGCCCTGCTGAACACGCGCCGCCTGGCACATTTCGTTCGCGACTGCTTCAAGGCCGAAAGCCTCTCGGAAAACAGCTCACAAGTCACTTCTAAAGGCACGATTCAAAGCGAAGCGATGGCCGCCTTGTAGCCTTCCAGCAAGGCCTGCAATGCCTGCTCCTGATGGGCAAAGGTCAGGTAGGTGCGGCCGAAAGCAAACGGCATGCTCATGACCCTTTGCCGACGCAGCGCCTTGTGCAAGGCCAGCGTCCAGCGACTGTCAGCCATTTGCGCTGCATCAGCGTAGTCTTTGGGCGGGACTGCCGACGGCCATAAGGTGAACACCGACCCGTAACCCGTGCTGCTTACCGCCATGCCCTTGTTGGCAAAGGCTGCCACCAGTTGCGCGCGCAACTGATCGCCGCGTCTCAGCAGTGCGGGATAGTCCGCAGTGGCCAGTTGCTTGAGGGTTGCCAGTACTGCGGCGCAGGCCGGCGGCGCTCCGCTGTAAGTACCGGCACGGACGATTTTCCCCTGTTCGAACAACCCCATGTATTCGGGCTTTCCGACCAGTGCAGCGACGGGAATACCACTGCCGATGGCCTTGCCGACCGTGGCGAGGTCGGCCTCGGCACCCAGCAACGTGCCGGTCAGCCCCGGGCACAGGCGCAGCCCCATCAGCACTTCATCCAGAATAATGAGCGCCCCATTGCGGTGGGCCAGATCGCTGAGGTACTTCAAGTACCCGGCTGCAGGTTCGATGCAACCCGCATTGGCCAGCACTGGTTCCAGCACCAGAGCGGCAATGTCGTGGTAGTCGCGAAACAGCTGCTCGGCGTCGGCAAAATCGTTGTAGCGCAGCAGCAGTACACCGTCCCTTTCCGGACGCTGCGTATCGGCCATCAGGGCCGATGCCTGTCCGGCGTTGCCAAAGGCGACCGAGTCGTACCAGCCGTCATAGCCGGCAGCGAACTTGACGATACGCTGGCGGCCCGTCGCGACGCGGGCAGTCCGGCAGGCCAGGTGCACCGCTTCGCTTCCGGTATTGACGAATATCACCTGGCTGAGATCGCCGGTGAACGCTGCCAACGCCGCCGCCGCAGCCTCCTCGTCTGCGTGGGCGAAGGACGGCATCGGGCCATTGATCATCGCAGCACTGGCTGCAGCCATGACCTGCGTCTGGGCATGACCGAGCATGGTTGCACCGAAGCCCATTGCCGTGTCCACGTAGCGAATCCCCTCGCTGTCCCACAGCCATGGGCCACTGGAACGCGTGACATTGAAGACCTGGCCATCGATTTCAGGCAAAGCGCGGCCGCCGCTGGAAATTCCACCGATCAAATGTTTCATCTTTTTTCTCAGGAAATGGGAGGGATCAATAGCCCATGACGCGGGGCAACCATTGGGTCAGATTCGGGAAAAACACGAGCAAGGCGATGGCAAATGCCGTAGCGATCCAGAACGGTATCAATCGTCGTGAGACGGAGCCGATATCAATACGCCCGACATTGCACACCACAAAGATGTTGGTTCCGATAGGCGGAGTGAACAGCCCCCAGCCCAGGGTCATGGTGAAGATCAGACCGATCTGGTAGGGCTCGAAACCTGCCGCCTTGGCAACGGGAACCAGAATGGGGGCCAGGATGATCATCGCCGGGCCCAGGTCCAGCCAGAAGCCAACGACCTTGAGCACCAGAATCACCAGCAATATGGTGATCAGCGGTCCGGTATGCAGGCCGACGATCCAGGTCGCCACGGTATGCGGTACCAGTTCGAAGGTCAGAATCCAGCCGAACGGCATCGCCACGGCCATGATGATCATTACAGAGCCAGTTGTGGTGACCGCTTCGGTCACGGCCGGGAACAGGTCACGCCAGCGCAATTGGCGGTAGACGATGGTGCCGACGAACAGCGCGTAAAGAACCGACAAAGAGGCTGCTTCAGTGGCCGTGGCAAAGCCGGTCACTATCGTTCCCAACACCATGAACGGCATCAGCAATGCTGGTAGCGCGCCGGCGGTATCACGCAGGAACAGGCCCCAGTCCATCTTGCCTTCGGCTTTTGGAAAGCCCTCGCGAACCCCTACTATATAAGCGGTCAGCATGAAGACTGCGGCGAGCATCAGGCCGGGGATCACGCCGGCCATGAACAGACCGCCGATAGACGTATTGGTCAGCACGCCGAACATGATCAGGATGACACTCGGTGGCACGATAATACCCAGCGTTCCGGAAGCAGCGGTGACTGCCGCGGCGAAGGCACGAGGGTAGCCTCGCGCTTCCATCACCGGAATCATGACCTTGGCAACGGTGCCGGTATCGGCCGTGGCCGAGCCGGTCAGGCCGCCATAAACGAACGCAGTGGCCACGTTCACCAGTCCGAGTCCACCACGCAAACGTCCGAAGCAATGCTCTGCAACGCGCATGATGCGCAGCGTGAGGCCGCCACGGTTCATCAATTCTCCGGCCAGCAGAAACAACGGAATCGAGGCCAGGGTGGATGAGTCCGCACCGCGCAGTGTCTGCTGGGCGAGCCAGGCCAGCGGCATGTGCAGATCGCCCCATAGCAAAGCCGCGATACTGCCACCGGCCATCGCCCAGACGACGGGCAGGCCAGCCATCAACAAACAGAAAAACGCCAGAAAGAGAATCAGCACGGTCATGGGCGTACTCCGTTGCGAATCAGGCGTGTCAGGCGCACAACGGCCAGTATCGCGAGCATTGCGGCAGCGCTGATCAGCGCCAGTGAACTCAGTCCTGCCGGCCAGCGCAGCACCGGGGTCGGCATCCAGCCTGTGCGTGAAATAAACGCCACACCGCTGCTCAGCAGCCAGGCGCTGATCCCCAGCAAAGCCAAGCTCGCAAAGGCATCCAGAGCTTTTTGCAGAGCGGCCGGCAGCATGCCTGCCAAGCCTTGGAATCGCACGTTCTCGTGCCTGATTTCAGCGATCACCGCGCCAGTGAACGTCACCCAGATAAACCCGATGGTGGCGATCTCGAACGACCATTCGAAGCCATGCAGGTTCAGGTAGCGGGAGAAGACGCCCGCCAGAATGGACAGAAAGGTGACGGCGAACATCAACGCGCCGAATACAGCAAGGCAGCGTTCAGCCAGGCTGCTGGGTGGTTGGTCGGGATGCGGGCTGATAGACATGGCGTCACTCGCCTTGCGCGTCGTGTCGCAGCTGGCTGACGAAGTCTTCGCCCCAGACCTTGCCGAACTGCGTATAGACCGGATTGCTCAGCTCGCGAAACGGCCGAGGGTTGACGTCGTTGAACTTCACGCCCTTGCTCTGCATTTCCTGCTGGATTTTGCTGTACACCGCTTCCAGCTGTGAGCGATACCAGGCGGTGGTGTCTACCACCGCCTTGTCGAGAGCCGCCCGCTCCGTTGTGCTCAGGCTTTCATACTTATCCTTGTTGATGAACCAGAAGTTTGCCGACCACACGTAGTTCGAGAGCGAGACATACTTGGCGACCTCATACCACTTCTGATCATGAAAATCGCGCAGTTCAGGCTCTACCCCGTCCACTACACCCGATTGCAGCGAGGTATAGACCTCGCCAAACGGAATCGACTGCCCCAGCCCGCCCAATTGCTTGATGGTTGCCAGAATGACCGGGTTGGGCGGCGTGCGTATTTTCAGGCCGCTGAGGTCCGCTGGTTGCAATATCGGGTGTTTGCTGTTGGCGAACTGACGAAAACCCGAGTCCAGTGCCGAGAGCATGACGAAGCCATGGTCCTGGCCCATGCTCAGAAATTTCTTGCCGGCTTCGCTATCGAGGTAGGCATGCACGGCGACAGAATCTTCGAACAGAAATGGCAGTGACAATGCATTCAGGCGTGGATCGATGCCGTCGGTCGAGCCGCCCAGGCCAATGTCGATGGCACCGGCGCCGACCGAGTCGACGATAGGCGCTTCGTCGCCCAGTTGGCCGTCCGGATAGACCTGTACGTTCAATTCACCTTTCGTCTCGGCGCTGACCTCGGCGGCAAAACGCGTCATCGCCTGGTTGATCAGACTGTCGGAGCTGGAGGCATGGGCCAGACGCAAGGTCTGCCCGGCCGTTGCCAGGTTGGTACCCACGAGAAACGCCAGACCGGCGATGGCCTGAAGTACTACGGTTCTACGAGACAGGGATCTGAGCATGGCGGCGAACTCTCGTTGATGGCGTTGAAGCTATTAACCATGAGCCGCTGCTGCAGCGTCAATTGAGAGATGGCTTTTTGCGATTAAGATGCGTAATACATCCATACATATATTTATTTATGGGCACCCTCTCCGCCATCCTGGCGCTCTCAGTCAACTCTGGCCGCTCCACTCAAGTATTGCGATAACCCGGTGATTACAGTCGAGGTGCCAAGCGAAGCCTTCTGCTCACAACTCCAAAAATAGAGCCGCGCCGATGACACTGAAAATATCCTTGCCAGCCTGCCTGGTGCTTAGCTTCATGCCGTTCGTTGCCCACGCAGCAGATGGCCCTCCTCCGCCCTCGGTCAGCCAGCCCAGTGGTATCAATCTGGGCGGCACGAGCTTTTACGACGGTTTTGCCGGACCGCCTGGCCTGACGCATCAGACCTATCTGAAGTTCAGCACGGCAAGCAGCATCAGAACCAACGGCGGCAAAGACAACAGCGCCTTCGACGACCCGAAGATCAATGTTGTCACGATGATCAATCAGTTGAGCTATTACTCGCCAGAGAGCATTGGTGGTGCGCACCTGGGCTGGAGTCTGCTGGTGCCGGTGGTCTCTCTGGACGGTGACTTCGGTGACAACGGTGCCACACTCAAAGACAACGGCGCGGGGCTGGGCGACGTTACGGTCGGGCCTCAGGTGCAGTTCGACCCAATAATCAACGCCCAGGGAAGGCCGGTTTTCGTCCAGCGTGTGGCTTTCGATACCATCGTGCCCACGGGCAAATACGACAAGCACAAAGACCTGAACCCTGGCTCCAATCATTTCTCGCTGAACCCCTACTGGGCGGCCACCTGGATGCCTGCGCCGCGCTGGGAAATGAGTTGGCGCCTCAACTACCTGTACAACTTCAAGAACGACGACCCGGCGAGCAGTTCGCAACAGTTTTTCGACGGGCAGTCAGTGCGCAACACCCAATCCGGCCAGTCGGCGTGGGCCAACTTCACCGCGTCGTATGAAGTGTTCCCCAAGGTTTCCGTCGGCATCAACGGCTACTACTTCAGGCAGATATCGGATGATCAGGTCAATGGCAGCCGCTTGAGTGACTCCCGGGAAAAAGTACTCGGCATCGGACCTGGCCTGTTCTGGAAAATAAGCGAACCGCAGGCGTTCTGGCTGAACACCTACAAAGAAACCGGCGTCGAGAACCGCTCACGCGCGGATTACATGGTGCAGGTTCGTTACGTTCACACGTTCTGACCGATGTCTGTGTCCGCCCGTGCACGGTGGGCGGCCCCTTTGTAGAGGTAATGAGTGAATATATCTGGCAACGACGCCTGTCGCGTTGCGCCGAAGAGTTGCGCAGCAATGAGCATGCCCATCGTTCACTGACCGATATCGCCTATGCCTGGGGCTATGGCAGCAGTTCGCATTTCAGCAGGCACTTCAAATCGACATTCGGTATGTCGCCCCGGCTGTTTCGAGAGATGGCTCGCGGCAGGGATAAGCCGTCGAGTGCCGCCTGACAGCTGCAATCAAGCGACGGTTTCAGACCGGTTTCGAGCCGTGCAATGCCGGCAAAAGCACGTCAGCTCGACAATCGGCGCGCGTTGCAAGAAACTTGGCAGCACGGTCTGCTCGTATCGGCATTCCGCCTCGGCACCATGACCTCCAGCATCCCTGCTCACCAATACGCTGCAACGGGCGGCGTTCGGCAGGACCAGATCGACCTCATTACTGCCCGTGCCGTTGACGCAGTTATCCACTTCATCGATATCGCCAACGGAGCACGTTAATGTTTCATGTCATGTTCAGCATGCCCTGCCTGTACGTCATCGCCCGATTCCTATGGCCGATGCCCTGGGCGTTATCGGCGAAAATCGCCGTTGCGGTGCTGCTTGTCCTTGCCTCGCAATATCATCTGTATTGCCGGTTTTCCTCCGGCAGCGTGTTCTCGCCGGAATTTCCACGCTACATCGTGATGCTGTTCAACTGGGCGTTCGGCGCGATCCTGTTGCTTGCGGTACTGCAAATCATCGTCGACATCGGCACATTGCTGACGATGCTGGTGCGCCGGCAGACGCTGAGCATTCCGGCCAATCTGCGTTATTTCATCGGTATGGCGGCCCTGGTGCTGGCGGCAATCGGCGTCCAGCAGGCCGTGCGCGTGCCGCCAGTGAAAGACATCCAGATCGCGATTAAAAACCTGCCTCCGCAATTCGAGGGCTACAAGGTATTGCAACTGACGGACATGCACATCAGCCGCCTGTTCGATGCGCCCTGGACCCGGGCTGTGGTGCAGCAGTCCAATGCGCTGGGGGTTGACCTGATCGTCATCACCGGCGATCTCATCGACGGCTCGCTCAACGACCGGAAGCAGGATATCGAGGCGCTGCGCGATTTGCGTGCGCCGGATGGCGTGTACGTCATCCCCGGCAACCATGAGTACTTTTTCGATAACCAGGCGTGGATGCAGCACTTCGTCTCGCTGGGCATGATCCCTCTCGCCAACAGCCACACGCTGATCGAGCACGACGGTGCACGCATCGCTCTGGCCGGCGTCACCGATGTCACGGCGCCGAAAACCGGCTTCCCTGCGCCAGACCTGCAGAAAGCCATAGCAGGCATCGCGAAAGACACACCGATCATCCTGCTCGACCACCAACCCAGAAACGCCGAGGAAACAGCGACTCACGGCATAGCGCTGCAACTCTCCGGGCATACCCATGGCGGCATGATCTTCGGTCTACACCGGCTGCTGGCCCTGGCCAACGGCGGATTCGTATCCGGGCTTTATGATGTGGGCGGGATGCAACTGTACGTCAACAACGGCACCGCACTCTGGCCCGGGTTTGCCATTCGTCTTGGCAAACCTTCGGAATTGACCCGGATTACGCTTCGGCGGGCGCTTTAGCGTTCCATCAGTGGGGCGTTGGCTGTTCGTTTAGTGGGTCTGCTGTCTCCTCCCGGGATTGAGCCAAAAGATCGTTCAACGCTGCGTTCAGCCTCTGCAATGCTCCCTCTTTGTCTACCCACCATTCCGTGGACCATAGCCGCACCAGATTCCAGCCAAGACCGCTGAGAATTGCTCCGCGGACCTTGTCCCGATCCCGAGCAGTGGCAGCGCTGTGATAGGTAGCGCCATCGCATTCGACGCCAGCCAGATAGTCACCCGGACGATCCGGATGGACAACTCCCAGATCAATGCGGAAACGAGAGACTCCGATCTGCGGAATCACTTGCCACCCAAGACGCCTCAGGCCCTGAGCGACTGCCTCCTCGAACGGCGAGTCGTAACCACCGACCGAGCCTTGTACCGCCTCGGCCAAAGCTTTTGGTCCGCGCTGGGCAAACTCTATGAAATGCTTCAAGTCACGGACTGCGCGGGCATTGGTGCGGTTCAGGTCGATCATTGAAGGATCAAAGGATGAGAACACCAACATTTCTCGGCGAGACCGGGTGATCGCCACGTTAAGCCTGCGCCAGCCGCCGTCCTTGTTGAGGGGACCGAAGTTCATGGACATGACCTGCGCGCCGGGCTCGGTAGGACCGTAGCCTATCCCGAGCATAATCAGGTCGCGCTCATCGCCCTGGACTGTCTCCAGATTCTTGACGACAACCGGCTCGGTCTGTGTGTCCTGAAAAAACGGCTCGATCTGCGGGTACTGCTTGCGGGCATTGTCCAACAGATCATTGATCAGTTTTTGCTGATCGGAGTTGAGCGTGATAATACCGATCGAATGGCCAGCAGCCACGAACGCGGGATCGGTAAGGCGCTTGACTGTCTCGCTGACAATGGCTTCGGCTTCAGCCTGGTTGTAGCGCCCTTTGCCTTTTGCATAAACACCGTCAACCCTGCGCCACTCGACGGCACTCGCGCGAGTCTCTGCTGCCGGAAAGGTAATGAGATTACTGTCGTAGTAACGATGATTGGAGAAGGCAATCAGGCTTTCATGGCGACTCCGGTAGTGCCAGCTCAGACTGTGGCTCGGCACCCCTGCTCCCAGGCATTCGTCCAGAATGCTTTCCATGTCTTCCGCGGTATCGTCGTCGCTGGCATTCGGGCCACGGTTGAAAAAGTTCGTCGGCGGCATTTGACGCGGGTCACCCGCGATAACCACTTGCCTGCCGCGAGCTATCGAACCGATTGCGTCCCATGGAGCAATCTGCGAAGCCTCGTCGAAAATGACCAGATCGAAAGGCGGTTGATCGGCGGGCAGGAATTGCGCAATCGACAGCGGGCTCATCAGCATGCAAGGCGCCAGGCGATTCAGCGCGTCGCCCATTTCGACAGCCAGTTGCCTGACAGGTTTGTGCCGGCGAGACTTCTGCAGTTCATGTTTGAGAATGGCAAAGCCGCTGCTCTTGGGTATGTCATTTTTGGAGGGGATCAAGCCACACAGTTTGGCCCGGATGTAACGCACCGTCAGTTTCGCCATTTCGTCGTCCAGACGAACGAAAGCCGCAATATCACTCATGTGCTCGGCAGCCACAAAATTCCGCAACAGAGGTTCGCCGTCTATACCCTGCGTAGCGAACCAATGGGCATAGGCCGTGATGAAGGTTTCCTCGCTTGCTGCAGGTGACAGACTCCCTGCCTCGAGCGCACGCGCCAGACTGGCTAACCCAGCCTCACCAGCCTGCTCGCGAACCCGGCACCAATCGCACCATGCCTTGAGCTGCTCTTCTTGTTGCTGGATTGAGAGCGAAGTAGCCCTCAACACGCCAACGCTCGGTTGTGTATCTGTACCGGCTGCAGATAATTCGGCAAACAGTCGAGCGGCGTCTTCATAGCGAGACAACGCCTGTTGCAAGGCTGATAACGCTACGCCGATTTGCCCGCCCGGCGCCAACATTTCGTTCGCCTCAACGACCAGTCGCGCGACGGCACCGCGTAGCGAAACGAGGTGGTCCGGTGATTGGGCCAGACCGCTTATCAGCCCGCGCAGACGTTCAGCCATTGAGGCTGCACGAAATATCTGTGACACGTCACTGGTCAGGCCCTGCCAGCCCGGGATCGATTGCAGGCTGCCGGCCAATGTATCCAGTTCGTTCAGTTGCGCGTGCAGGCGCTCGAAAATCGCCAGGTCGCCAAGCGTGTCCGGCAGGCCTGCTGCGCCACCTGAAGAGGCCAGCTTCTTCGCGACCTTTTTCTTGGCGAAAGTCGCCAGGAACCAGAACTTTCCTTCGGCATCTCGCCATTCGCTGCGCATCGCCTCAACGGGAATGCGACGGCAGGCTTCGTCCGCATAATCCAGCGACAGACCTTCCTCAAGCTCTCGATAGCTTTCGATTAACTGGCACGCGCGCCGGGCGGCTTCAATACGCGCGACGGCGTCGGGTGCAAAAGCGAATGAGAGGTTCAGTCCATAGGACTCCACGACCAGAGTCGCCAATTCGCCAAGGTGCTGAACCTGCGCCACTTCGGCTACAGGCAAGTCAAGGTGCGTCAGGACAAGAAGCCTTTCACTCGCCGCATTCAGCGCGTCAAGGGCCTGCGGCAGCTCACGTGCGGCATTCGCAATGTGTGCCTGCCAGGCGTTCGACCACTGGGTCTGCGCCAGAGCGCCGAATTTGCCTGACAAATTACGTGCGGCATCACCGTTCAGGCCTAACCGGCGCGACAGATCCAGCAACTGGCTGTACTCGGCAGCATCATGCTGCGTGTCTGATGGCCAGGTCAGCCTGGGTGTTTGAGGGCCATGATCACGAACCACACGACCAATCGCCTGATGCAGGGAGAGCCCGTTGCTCCAGCGTCGGTGCAGTACCGCGACCAGTTCGTTGAGTCGCGAACGCAGTGTCTGCAAACGAGTGGCTTCACGCTCCCATTCGTCGGCGCTCAATGCGTCGCTGACGTCCCAGGCGCGGTCCAGTTGTTTGAGTACTTCAACTTTAGAGGTCTTGCTTGAATGCAGTTCCAGGCAAAACTCGCCCAGCCCCTGTTCTGCCAGGCGACGGTAAACCACGTCCAGTGCCGCGCGCTTCTCTGCCACGAACAGCACGCGGCGGCCCAAGGCCAGATTGTGGGCAATCATGTTGGCAATGGTTTGCGACTTGCCGGTTCCCGGAGGCCCATCCATGACGAAACTATGAGTACCGGCAGATGCCACCACGGCAGATAACTGTGAAGAGTCGGCCGGCAACGGGGCGAAAAGCGTGGCGGGCGTTACTGACGAGTCCAGATGCTCTGGTCTGGGAAACTCGTCTGAGCCGGAGAAGCCCTCATCTACCTCAGCGGGGTCCAGCAAATGCTTGACCAAAGGGCTTTGCAGCAGCAGTGCTGCGTTGGCATTCAGGTCTTTCCACATCAGGTATTTGGCAAATGAGAAGGTTCCCAACACAAGTTCGGTACTCACCTCGAAACCCGGCACGTCACGCACTGCTCGCCGCACCATGTTCCAGATACCCGTCACATCAATGCCACTTTCATCGCTGGGCAGTTCGCCGTCCAGTCCGGGAATTACCAACTCGAAGTCATGGCGCAGCAGTTCAAGCAGCGTCAGATTGAAACGTGGTTCCTCATCAAGCAGGCTTAGCGTTACCCCGGACAAGGCACTTTTACGTTCAAGTTTTACTGGCAGCAAGATCAGGGGCGCGGAGTAAGTTTTCGGGTCGTCGGCACTCTTCTTCCATTTGAGAAAGCCGATGGCCAGAAACAGTGTGTTTGCACCGCCCTCTTCCAGATCGCTACGCGCCTTTCGGAACAGATCAATCAGGGTGGCTTCAAGTTTGACTTTTTCCAGCCCGGCGAGCACTTCACCACGAGCAAGAGCCTGACGAGCAACTTCGTCGACCAGGTTTTCATTATTCTGCTGTTCGTACAGCGCCACATCCCGGCCACTGCTTTTCAGGTCAGGCACCGGCAGCACGCGAATTCGCTGACCACTGGAGAGAAGGTCTTCAACCGCTGCCGGATCGGGGCACAACAGGCGTACGCCTTTTGCGCTGTCCGGGAGGTGCAGGAGACGGTTGCGGGTCGTCAGATCGAGGAGTTTGCGTTGCCACAGCGTCAGTTTGCCGGCAGGACCTTCGCTGTCGGTATTTATTTCGACATCGAACCCCGGGAGTGCCGGCGCCTCCTCCAGTCCTTCAATAGTGGGCGGAGCATCGGCTGTCGCATCAGATCCTTCTGTTACTGATATGAGCGCCATCGGACGAATCTTCTGCATCCGGGCACGGTGCAAATCGATGGCCATGATGAACTGCTCATCATCGAGTTGCCGCTCGGCAGCTGCAATGGCCTGGGAGAACCCCGGCGCAGGTGTCTGGGTAGAAAGGGTGGTTTCGAAGACCACCATTTCCTTCAGATCCAGGCGTTTGCGTACTGCCGACGCCTCATCGGTCAACAATTGGGAAAACTCTTGAGGCTGCAACCATACGCCTGCAAATGCATGTCCCTTGGTCATGATCAGCAGAGCATTCAAGCCCGCCTGCTCCAACGCCGCAGCAAACAGCAATGCAGTGTCCAGACAGGTCGCCACGCCGTTTTCCAGAACCACACTCGGAGGCCTGACTTTTTGGCCCTGCTGCTCAAAACTGGCCGGGGGTAATGCATAGCTCAACTGAAAGCTGCACACTCCTGACCAAATGGCAGAGGCAAGCTCCCAGGTTCGCGTACGCGACTTGCTTTCATAGCCGTCAATGCCATCTTTCTTGCCTGCGCGCCGTAATACCTGTGAAGCGGCCTTGAGTACGCGATCTACCGCGGGATCATTGGGCATGCAGAAAGCTGCAAGCAACTCCGGCATTGCGCTCAAGCCGCCCCATTCTGTTCGCGCCAGGAGTTCTATAGGGAAGCGCTGCTCGACGAGCACGTTGTCGCCCTGGGACAAGCGCATCACCACGTCTGCGCTGAGGCTTTCAGTCAGCCCGGCCAAATAACCCGCATTAAGCTTGATATCGCGCTCGGAGATGTTGAGGCGATCACCTGCATGGATGCGGTCTATATGCCAAGTCCGGCTTTCTACGAAATCGGGGTCGGTGCTTAAACTCAGGGTCAGGTTTTCAAAACCGGTTTCTTCCTGGTTCCAGATGCTTAGTTCACGTACCAGCGGTACGGCGTTCTGGTGAGAGGCGAAACCGATCTTCCGGGCGATCAGCGCCTCAATCTCGATGTTCATTCACGGGCTCCTGAAGCTGCGAGCGCTTGCCTCATAGAGGCAGCCAAAATGCGCATATACTCCATGAGTCATCGACAATAAGGAATGCTTATATGTGAATGGAACGCCTTATTCGCAGCAGCACCTCACGTTGACGCGATCGGTGCCTATCCCGATCACAGTTCCAAGAGGGTGTTGCAGCTCGCTGTACTGGCAGAAAGCCGCAGGTTTTATTGAGCGCCAAGCACTAGAGAACTCTCATCGTCTCTGGTGAATCCAAAGTTCCGCATTGAAGTTCGAGAGCGCCTGACTTGAAGCACATCCCCCTTATTTTCCAAGAACCGCCAACGCCCTGACCGGCCCTTTAGTCTCACTCATTGTCAGCAGCTCTGTTACCTGAGCCAACGGTAAGGGCCGTCCGAACAGGTAACCTTGGGCAAAGTCGCACTCATGAGTGGCCAGCCAGTCAGCCAGTCGCTCGTGCTCAACACCCTCGGCGGTGATTTTCATCCGCAGGCTTTTCCCCAGAGCGAGGATGGCCTTGACCATCTCGTTCTGGTTCTCGAGCGTCGTGTCAAAGAACGATCTGTCGATCTTGATCTTATCGATGGCAAGTTTGGTCAGGTGGTAAAGCCCTGAATAGCCGGTCCCGAAATCGTCCAGGGCGACGCTCACGCCCATCGCGCGCAGACGTTCGAGATTCAGGCGGGCACTGTCGACATTGGCGACGAGAGCGTTTTCCGTCACTTCCACTTCCAGCCGACTCAGCGGGAATTTTCCTTCGCTGGCCAACTGTTCCAGCCAGTCCGGAAAGTCGGGACTTTCGATCATCAGTGAGGTGACATTGATTGCCAGCGTGAAGTCGCTTGGCCAAGCGCGTGCCTGATCGAAGGCCTGAAGCAAAAGGGTCGCGGTGAGTGGCTTGATCAGTCCCAACTGTTCTGCTACGGGTATGAAGTCAAGCGGCAGAATGATTCCGCGCTCCGGATGCAGCCATCGCGCCAACAGTTCGAACCCGGACAGGCGCTGCTCTGGAAGGCTGACAATGGGCTGATAGAACGGTTGAATATCCTTCTCTTCGATAGCCAGGGTGAGTTCCCGCGCGAACTGCTCCTGCAGGCGCTGCTCGCGCTCGAAGCTGACTTCATAGAAATGAAATGTGGCTCGGCCACCGGTCTTGCCGCGGTACATGGCGCTGTCAGCACGTTGCAGCAAGAGGTCGGCGTCTGAGCCGTCCATTGGCGCAATGGCAATGCCGAGGGTTGCACTCAGGACCACACGCGGCAGGCCAACGCTGGATGCCGCGATTTTGGCCAGAATGTTTTCAGCGAGCGGCGCCAGTTCGGCATGGCTGAAGTCACCGCTGACCGCCAGGCCAAACTCGTCGCCACCCAGTCGCGCAACGGAAGCCTGCCACCCGACAGTGGCGTCGCGCAGGCTTTCGGCAACGGCGCAGATCGCCGCGTCTCCCGCCGCATGCCCGTGGGTATCGTTGATGAGCTTGAATTTATCCAGGTCGATCAGAAAAACCGCAGTGTGTGTCGCTGGCTGCCGTAAGCGTGCAACCAGTTGCTCGTGAAACACACGCCGATTGAGCAAGCCGGACAAAGGATCGTGGCGGGCCAGAGATTCGCTGAGCGCCTGTGACTCGAGCAAATCGTTGTAGCTGCTATGGAGCCGTTGCATCAGGCGTTTCAGAAGAATGAACGGTATAACCATCGATAACACTGCAAAGCCTGTCGAGGTCAATACAAAACGCCAACGCTCGGCGTTTTCGAAGTCCTGGTCGTAGGGTAAGCCCATTGCGACCATGGCGACGGATTCAA
Source organism: Pseudomonas sp. ICMP 10191 (assembly GCF_001467335.1). Classification (NCBI taxonomy): domain Bacteria; kingdom Pseudomonadati; phylum Pseudomonadota; class Gammaproteobacteria; order Pseudomonadales; family Pseudomonadaceae; genus Pseudomonas; species Pseudomonas sp. ICMP 10191. The sequence goes on along the minus strand of NZ_LKGW01000146.1, from coordinate 204,660 downwards.
GTTCGAATTCCCACGCGATGGCCAACAGGAAAATAGAGAACACGTAAAACCACAACAAGGTGTAAAGGTACTTACGAACCATGTGTGGGCTGCGCAGGAAAGTCATAATAACGATGCTCGAAATGACGGCGGGTGCAACGGTTATAAGCAGGGTATCGGTAGCCGGCTATCAGTCTTGAGGCAGTAGCACAGTGATTCCGATAGTGGGCGCCTTGCGCGAGTGCTGTCCCATCGATTTAATAAAACACACTCATTTAAAACTTTTATACGCAGGTGGCTCTGCACAGATCAGTACACTTCCTTTCCTGTTTAACTGCGCAGTGAGTGACTCAGGGCAGCACACCTTTAGTGTCCCCTGAGTCGACCCGACTGTTCACACTTAACTGGAGCGCTGGTCCACAAACCGGCTGACTGCCCGCACTACCGTGTTGGCGCCTTGCTGGATTTCCTGGATCACACGGTCTGCGTCGTTGGCCAATACCAGCGCCTCGGAAGCCTGTTCGGTGCTGCGCACAATGACGCCTACCGCGTCTGAAGCCAGGCTTTGGTTGGTCTTAACGACGTTTACGATTTCTTCCGCGGCTTTTGTCGTGCGGGAGGCCAGCTGGCGCACCTCATCGGCTACTACGGCAAACCCCCTGCCCTGTTCGCCAGCCCTGGCGGCTTCAATCGCTGCGTTCAGCGCGAGCAAGTTGGTTTGTTCGGCAATGCCGCTGATGGTTTTAATGATTGTTCCAATCACCTGACTTTGCGAATCCAGTGCTTCGATACCTCGTGTAGCCTCTGCCATCGAAATGGTCAGCTGGCCGAGCATATGCAGCGTGTCCTTGATGACTTTTCGGCCTTGCTGCGCGCTGCTGTCAGTATCGATAGATGTTTGATAAGCCATTTCCGATGCTTCGGCGACGGCCTTCTCGCGCTCGACCTGTTCAGTGATGACCGTCGCGAACTTGGCAATTTTATAGAGTTTGCCGTTGGCGTCGGTAATCGGGTTGTAAGACGCCTCCAGCCATACATCACGACCACCTTTGTCAACTCGACGAAAACGATCGACGATAAACTCACCTCGGCGCAGTCTTTCCCAGAACTGGGTATACGCGTCAGAAGCGGATTCTTCAGGCAGGCAGAAAATCTTGTGATGTTTGCCCTTTATCTGATTGAGTTCGTAACCCATCGCCTTCAGAAAATTGTCATTGGCGCCTATGACAATGCCATCGAGGGTGAAATCGATAACGGCGGTGGAGCGCTGCAGTGCGTTGACCAGGGCCTCGTTCTCACGCGAGGCTTCAATGGTTCGCGTCAGAACACTCGAGTACAGGGTGATCTGCTCGACGCCGCCGGTTTCATTTTTATAAGGAACGACAATGGTTCTCAGCCACACCCTCGATCCGGCCTTGCTGACCAGGCGCAACGTGCCGCTGAAATGCTTGCCGTCGCGAATCGCGGTCAACGCGCGTTTCTGGTGAACGTCACCGCTCAGTTCCGGCGGGCTCAGTTCAGACAGGTTGCGTCCGACAAGCTCTGCTTGGGCGTAGCTCATCTCCGTCTCGAACAACGCATTGACGGTCTGTACCTTGCCCGTGCCATCCAGAACGACGGCGACTGTCTCCAGATTGAGGATTTGCCCTGCTTGCTCAAGCATGGCGAGGCGGCGCTCCAATGCCTTATTGGTATTTTTCAAATGCGAATTGAACATTGCGGCTATCCGGGACAGTTTGGGTTTGCAATCTGCATCGGTCATCGAACCGCAATCTTGAGCAGTGCCGGCGAACTTAATACGTAAATGGCCTGCCTATTGTCTGATTGTTGATATTAGGATCCAAATATTAAACATATTGTCATTGCCGACTTCTGATTTCCGGCTGCTGCCCCTTAAGTCTGTCGAGCAATTCCGCCCGTCTTTTTCTGTCCGCACTCTCCTTGCCAAGCAACTCGGGTAACAGTTCGTTCGCCTGTTGCGGACTCAGGATAAACACCCCGTCATCATCCCCGACTGCGATATCCCCCGGCTTTACATCCACGCCGCCTACATTGATCAGCCCATTGAGCTCGCCGCTTTCCCCGAGACTGCGCGTCGTCATTGCGCTGACTCCCCGGCTGAACACGGGCAGACGATGTTCGCGCAAGGCGGCGACGTCGGTAACCGTACCCGAGATGATGACGCCGGCAAGCCCCTTGATGAGCGCGGCCAGGGTGCGCAGTTCGCCCCAGCAGGCACAATGCTCGTCGCCGACGCATTCAATCACCAGCACATCCCCGGGCAGGCTGTTCAGCAAAGCGTCGCGCAGGATGCTGCCGTCGGGCAGCTGCAGTTTGACTGTGACAACGTTGCCGACCAGTCTGGCACCCTCGAACAGCGGCCTGATCCCACGCAGGTAACCCACGTCGGTCAGATGGCCAATGGTTGACGCGGCAACTTCACGGTATTGCTCTATGACCGCGTCGCTGAGCTGTTGCTGGCGGTGGGCGATCTGCTTGTTCATCGACATTTTTTGGGCCTCAGTAACGGGCAGGTCGAGCAATACTCGACAGGGTTGCTGGCGTCATAATAGAAGCAGCAGGTACGCCGAAAACGGACGCTTTTGCCTTCGCCTTCGAGCACAATCGGTGGACGGCGGAAGTGTTTGAGCGGGTTGTAGGTCAGGCCGAACAGCGCCGGATCGGCCTGATGCAGCAGCCAGTCGAAATCGGCTTCACAGCGCTGCCGGATCACCGGGTCGTCAACCGTGTCCATGCGCTTGTCGTACAGCGAATAGACACGTACTGCGGTGTTTTCCCACAAAATGCGTCGGGAAATGCCAGTGACACGGTTGAAGGTTTCCCACAGTGGCTGAAGCAGGTCGCGGAACAGGGTGGCGACGATCACATCACGCCACGCCTCGCGAGCCCCCGGTGCGTAACCCACAGGCGTTGTATCGAGCAAGGGCATTGAAGAGGTCCAAAGGCCGTTATCGTGCGCGTATTCAACCACGCTATTGTCCAGCGACAGGGCCAGGCCCTTGTCGTAGACCGACATCGCGTACAGACAGGCACCGGTGCTGAGGAAGGAAAAGCGCTTGGCCAGCAATGACGCGGTGATTGCCTGGGTCGGAGAACCGATCACCGGCCCCAGCACGCCGAGCAATTGCTCGCAGACGGCGTCGTCCAGCAGCGCTCGGGCCGGGAGTGAGCGCGTATCGTGTTCACCTGCCGGCCTGAGCCGCAGCGCTCCGGACAGCAACGACCATTCGGACTCGCTGAACGCCTGCGCGAGACTCATTGCGGCAGGTCCCGGCCAAAGGGAATGCACAGCGGCGTACCAAAGAATGGATCGGCGATGATCCGGCAGTTGAGGCCGAAGACCTGCTTGACCAGCGCCTCGCTGAGGATGTCCGCCGGACGCCCCTGAGCAAAGGCGCTGCGTTCGTGGACAGCGACCATGTGATCGGCGTAACGGCAGGCCAGATTCAGGTCATGCAGGACCATCACGATGGTCTTGCCTTCTTGCCGATTCAGGTCGCGCAAGAGGTCCAGCACTTCGATCTGATGAGCCAGATCTAGAAAGGTCGTCGGTTCGTCCAGCAATACAATGTCGGTATCCTGCGCCAGGGTCATGGCGATCCATGCGCGCTGACGCTGACCACCTGATAGGGCATCGACAGGTCTGTCGGCCAGTTCCTGCATGCCGGTCTGCGTCAGAGCCCGCGCGACCATGGCTTCATCCTCGGCGGACCATTGCTGCATCCAGTTCTGATAGGGATAACGCCCCAACGCCACCAATTGCCGTACGCTGATGCCTTCCGGTGCGCTGGGCATCTGCGGCAGAATCGCCAGTTCACGCGCGACATTCGCAGTGGACTTCTGGTGAATGTCGGCACCGTTGAGTACGACGGTGCCTTGCTGGGGTTTGAGCAGGCGCGCCAGGGATTTGAGCAAGGTGCTTTTGCCGCAACCGTTACTGCCGATCAGCACGGTCACCTGGCCTGAGGGTAGCTGCAGATCAAGGCTGTCGATGATCACCTGCCGCTGGTAACTCAGGGTCAGGTCGTGGGTTGCGATTGACGCCATCCGTAATTCCTTAATGCCGCTGGTTGATCAATAGGTACAGAAAAAACGGTGTGCCCAGCACCGCGACAAAAATCCCTGCGGGCAGATCCAGCGGCAGGAACAGCGTGCGTCCGGCCAGATCGGCAAGCATCACCAGATTGGCACCGATCAGCGCCGCCATCAGCGCCTGACCGACGAACCCCGGCGGCATCAGGCGTTTGGCGATATGAGGCGCTATCAACCCGACAAAGGCAATCGCCCCGCCCCAGGCGACCGCCAGGCCGGCCAGCGCCACGCTCACCAGCAGCAAACCGGCACGCAGCCATTGCACGCGCACGCCGATGCCCTGGGCCAGCGCGTCATCCAGTTGTTGCATGCGCACCTGACGAGCGAGCAGCACCAGCAGCGGCAACGTCATCAGCAGCCAGCCGGCTAGCGCGCGGGGCTCCGGCCAACTGGCACCATACACGCTACCGGTCAGCCAGACATAAGCCGACAAGGTGGTGGTCAACGGGCTGAACACCAGAATGAACGTGGTGACCGCAGCCAGCAAAGCCGACACCCCTACCCCGATCAACACCATACGCAAGGGTGAAGCGCCCTGATTCCAGGCCAGCAGATAAATGACCAGCGCCGCGAGGCCTGCGCCGGAGATCGCCGCCAGGGGCAGAAACTGCGCGCCCAGTGCAGCCGAGAAGAATGACAGGTACAACACGGCGGCGGCGCTGGCACCGCTGGTGATGCCTAACAGATCCGGTGAGGCCAGCGGGTTGCGAATGATGCTTTGCAGGATCAGCCCGGACACCGCCAGGGCCGCACCGACCAGTGCGGCCAGGGCGAGCCGGGGCATGCGCAGTTGTTCAACGATGAGCACCAGGCTGGCGTCCGCCTGGCCGGTAAAAACACTCAGCAGGGTCGTGGGCGACAGGTTGATCTTGCCCGCGGCCAGCGAGATCAAGGCAACCAGCAGCGTCAGCGCCAGACCCGTAAGCAAACGCGTCAACACTGTCAGGCTGAACTGCCGGGAAAAGCTCCGGTAGCGCACGGTGACATGCTTATCCATAGCGCGCCCCCCGCCGAACCAGCGCAATGAAAAACGGCGCACCAAACAGCGCAGTCATTACACCCACCGGCACTTCCTGAGGGACAATCACCACTCGTGCCAGGGTGTCGGCCAGCAACAACAGCGTCGCGCCCAGCAACGCACAGCCGGGCAGCAGCCAGCGATGGTCGATGGACAGCGTCTTGCGCACCATGTGCGGCACCAGCAGACCGATGAAGCCGATACTGCCCGCCAGCGCCACGGCGCTGCCTGCCAGGGCAATGATCACCACGCTCATCATCAGACGAATCAGCCCCGTACGCTGTCCCAAAGCCGTCGCGATGGATTCCCCGGTGTTGAGCACGTTGACCTGCCCCGCCAGCACCTGCGCGCCGACAAGCCCCATGACCACGCAGAAGAGCAGCGGCGCAGCAGTGCTCAGTTCGCGCTCCGACAAGGAGCCAGCCAACCAGAACAGCACGGTATCCAGACCGTCCTGATTGACCACCAGCAAGGCCTGACTGAACGCGGTAAACAAGGCAGTGATCGCTGCGCCAGCCAATACGATGCGCAATGGATTGAGGCTGCCCTGCCCCCGGTTGCCGATGACCCAGACGATCGTGCCCGCCACCGCAGCGCCGATGAACGCGCACCACAGCCATTGGCTCATGGACGACAGTGAAAGCAGCGACGAACAGGCGATGATGGCAAACGTCGCGCCAGCATTGATACCGAACAGGCCAGGCGACGCCAGCGGATTGCGCGTCAGCGCCTGCATCAGCGCCCCGGCAACCGCCAGACTAGAGCCTACTGCGACGGCCATCAGGGTGCGTGTCAGCCGTGTGTCGAGCAGCACGTGCTCGATAGCGCTCAGCGCATCGGGCTGCCAGGCACTTCGCACAATGGCAGCGGGCGATATCCAGGTGGCCCCGGTGGCCAGACTCAACCCCATGCACGCTACGAGTACCAACAGCCCCAGGCCCAGTTTTACCGCAGCCGTCATGAGGCGCTATCCGCCAGCGCCACGCGAGCGATTTCATCAAGCATGCGGTTGGCGCCCAGAATGCCGCCGGACAGACTCCAGGCGACGGCATCGACGCGCCATACCTGACCGTCGCGTACTGCCCGCAACTGTTGCCAGAACGGGTTCTGTACCAGCTTGTCGTAAGTGTGTTGCGCGGCGGTGCTGTCCGCGCGCTGAAAGACGAAGAACAGGTCGGCATCGACCACAGGCAAACTCTCTTTACTGCTGAGTTTAAGGGACACGCCCGTGGCTTGGCGGGCCGCGGGCGTCCAGGCAAAGCCCAGTTCACTGAGCACCGAGCCAGCAAAGCTGGCCGGCAGATAGCTACGGATATGGTCTTCGCGAATGTCGAGCACCGACACGGTGATTGGCCAGCGTCCGGTGAACTTCGCCCGCAACTGGCCACGCAGCGCTGCCACACGCTGTTGCCATTGCCCGAGCAGCTCGATGGCCAGTTGTTGACGCTGCAGGGCCGCACCCATCATCGCCAGGGTGCGCTTGAATTCGAATACCTCTTCAAGCATCAGTACCGTACTGATCTGTTCCAGCAACGGCGCAATGCGCTGATGACGAAAGCGGGAGGCGACGATCAGGTCCGGCTTGAGCAGCACGATATCTTCAAGGCTCGGCTGGGTTTCCAGCCCCACATGCGGTACCGCCGCCAGCGCCGGGCGCAGGTAGCGATACATCGGTTTTTCGCTCCACGAATCCACCACGCCGCAAGGCGTCACGCCCAGAGCCACGGCAGTATCGGACGCCCCCTGAAACAGGGTGACAACGCGTAGCGGCGCTGCCCGGGCAATGCCAGGCAGCGCCAGTAACCCCAGCGAAAGGCGCAACACTGTGCGCCGCGAAGGATGCAGGGTTCGGTCAGGTTGCACGGCGTAACCTGTGGAACGGGTTGACCACTTCGCCCTTGCCGAACGGCATGCTGCCCGGACCGCCCGCGCGCTCGATCATGGGTGTCAGCAGAAGTTTCTGCGGCCAGTTGGGGGCTTCGAACAGTTGTTGCCTGATCATGCCACGCGCCTCGTCGTCAAATTCGATGGTTGTGATCAGATTATCCAGAACATCACGCAATACGGTCCACAGCGCTGTGACAGGCACGTCATACACCTGCGCCAGCGTATCCATGATTGCCCGAACGTTTACCTGAATACCCAGTGTCTGCAGCCAGAACAGCAAGTCCTCGGGACGGTCATGATAAAGCGTATTGGCATGACCTTTCTTGATGCGATACTCCGGGTCGTGCATGCCGTTGCGCTCCAGCCAGGGCACGAAAATACGCAACGAGTCGTGGTCACGCAACAACAGCCCTTGGGCCTGTCCGGCTTTCCAGACCATGACCGCGTTCTGGCCATGCACTTCGCCGAGCATCCCCAGGCGGAACATGCGCAGGTTGATGTCGAAGAAACTGTGGCTCAACTCGCGAAACAGTGTCAGTACCGAAGCCTGATTGCGCGGCAGGTCGCGATAGTCCATCCACTCGTCGAAGAAATGCCGATTGCTCCCCGGTAGCGGTGTGCCCAGTGCCGCCATGGGCAGCAGGCGGCACTCCGGATCATCGAGCAAGGCGGCCGGATAGCCGCGCACCATCGCCGAAAGATGCCGAGGCCCTTCGTCGAACAACGTGGCTTGCGGCGGCATGAATGCCCACCATTTGCGCTCGTCGCACAAGTGCAGCGAACGGCCCAGGGTTTGATCCTTGTCGACCACCTGGCGCAGCAGTTTTTCGCTCAGCCCGCCGTTGATCATTTTGACCGCTGGCAGGTAACGCGAAGCGCCGAGCGAATAAATCGCCATGGGCAGCTTCAGGTAGTCAGCGCTGTTGAAGCACGGTGTCATCGAACGCAGCGACGAAGTGGCGTGGACCTGCGCCTGATTGAAGTCAAGCCGCTGGCAATCGCCCTTGGCGAACGCATCGCCCAGCTGGGCCTGCAGAACATGCTCGAACTGCCACGGGTGAACCGGCAGCGCAACATGGCTGCCGGCAATGCCACGCGCCTGCATCTCCTGGTCAAGCTCCGCTTGCAGGTGCTCGGGCAGCAGATAGCGGGCCGGAAACGATGCGTTCAAGTCCTTTACGCCATCGCCGCATTGCAGCAAGGTCTTGTCGACCGCCACCCAGTTCAGCGCTACCGGCCGGGCGAACTCGGCCTGGTAGTGTAAGTATTCCTGTTCATTCAAGCCTTGTTTGGCCTTGGCCAGCGGGTGATACGGGCGATCACGCAGCGACGCCCACTGCTCCATGGTCCTGAAGAAGGTTGCGCCGTCCTGAGCCATCAGGTTCTGCTCGTCGACCTTGTGGTCCAGCGACAGCGCGGTCTGCCAGACACTGATACGCAATACCTCGAGAAACAGCGCGATACCCTTTTCGTTGTCCTGGCGCTCGCTGTCCTGAAGCAGCGTTGCCTTGCCGGCGAACACCCACTTCATGAAGTCTTCCGGCGACAACTGCGTCCAGCGCTCGTCCTGTCGCCCCAGTACCGGCGTACCGGGTACTTTTTCCCATTGCTGGGTAATACCGGCGCGCAACGCGATGCTGATAAAGCGCTGCTCCGAATCATCGCAGCACCATTCCCAGATTTGCTGCGCACTGCCCTGCTCCACCAGTTGCGGAGCCTGTGGATGGCGCAGTTGCCATTGGCTGCTGTCCTGCAGGCGCAATGGCTCGCGACCAAAGAAATCTTCAGCCAGCAGGCAATCGACCAAATCCTGCATGACCAGGTCAGCGGCGAGTGAAGTGAAGTTCATGGTTTATTTTCCTTCTGCTGAATGTTGAGCCAGGCGGGCCTGAAGCGCGCGAAAGGCAATGCCGCGCTCATCCCCGAGGACAAAGGTGTTGACCCCGCGAGCCTGCCAGCGGGCAGCGTCACCGGGTTGACGAGGGATCGCGCAATAAGCGATGCCCGCCGCGTCGGCGGCTTGCCAGGTTGCAAGCAGCGCGTTTTGTACATCTGGTTGATCGATCTGCCAGGGCATGCCCAGTGACTGCGACAGGTCTGCCGCGCCTTCAAGAATCATGTCCAGCCCCGGCACGCTGGCGATCTCGGCGGCACGTCGCACGCCTTCGGCGCTTTCGATCATCGCCACCACCATGATCTGTTGATTGGCGGCCTCCACGTACTGCGCCAGGCTGTGCTTGCCGAAAGAGCCGGGACGTCCGGCATTGAGGCTGCGACGACCCAGCGGGTAGTACTTGCAGGCGGCAATCGCATCTGCCAATTGCTCAGGGCTCTCGATCATCGGCAAGACGATGCCCTGCGCGCCGCCATCGAGCAGGCGCAGCAGGGTTTTCGGGTTGAGATCGGCGACCCGCACCAATGGTGTAAGGCCGTAGCTCTCTGCCACACGGATCATGTTTTCCACGGTTTCCGGGTTGATCAGGACGTGCTCCATGTCGATGATCACGAAGTCGAACCCGGCTTCAGCGATCAACTCGATGGCGGCCGGGGCCGGAATCGAACTGATCACCCCGTGTGCCGGCTGTCCGTCCGCAACTCTGCTTTTGAGCGCATTGGTCCTCAGCATCATTGCGGCCTGTAGGTATGCAGTGGGTTAGGTACCGAGCGGAAGCGGCGCTCGCCATCTCCCAACAGGCGGCGCTTGGTCAGCTCTTCGACTTCGTACGAGGGCGCAAACACGTCAAACAGCCCGAAACGGTCGCGGTGCTGCGGGTGAGCCTGCTGATAGTCAAGAATGACGTCGGCGGTCATCTGCCAGAACAGTGCTTCGTCCAGCTGGTATTGCTGGCGCAGGAAAATCGCCATTTCGGCCAGGCAGATGAAGAAGAAACAATCGCAGGAAAAGTCGCGCACCGCGTTGACGTCGTCGGTAATGATGAACGAGTTGCGGTTGAGCTTTGCGTGGCTGGCGGGCAGCGGCACTAGCTCCGGGCACAGTTCGGGACGCCCGAGGTGCTCAGGTGAATAACGCACGCCGTCATGGAAGTCCTTGAGGGCGATGCGCTGCGGCCAGCCCTGCTTGACGATCAGCACGATGTTCTGGCCGTGGGACTCCATGCCGATGCCTTCGGCATAGAGCATGTGAATGATCGGCGGCACCGTGACCTGCAGCAGTTGCCGGGTCCATTCCTTGAGCCCGTACTGGCTGACCCATGCGTCTATGAAAGGCGTCTGCTGGCCATCACCGTAACGATTTTCCACATGGCTGAGGCCGTTGAATGGCACCGCCTGCTCGTCGTCCCGGAGGTATTGATGCAGGCTTTCCCGCCAAATCGCACCCAGCGTGCCGTAGGTCTGCGCCGAACGCGATTCCGGCAGATGGCGGTAATCGAAGCTCACCCCCGCCACCTCACCGAGAATCACGAAATCCAGCGCTTGAGCGGTGCTGTCGGTTGCGATCAACTGGTGCAGCCAATCGGTGATGATCGGGCCGTTCAACACCGTGTGGCGCGCCAGGATGCGTGTGCTGGAGGTGTTGGTCATGCTCATCGCCAGCTTGACGTATGGGCGCTGTGGCTGACTGGCGTTGGCCAGCGTGCGAATCGACTGCTGAGCCTTGTAGCGATCGGTCGAAGTACCCAGGTAAATCAGCTCGCCGCTGGCCAGTTCCGGGTAGAAGGTCGACACCGTGACGTTATCCCACTGCCACGGATGCACCGGCATCTGTTGATAGTCGTCGATGGACTTGCCCTGCGCGGCCAGTTCTTGAGTTATTTCCTGCCAGCGCTGTGTGCCCAGCTCCTGACGAATGAACGCCTGAAAATCCATGCTCCGCGAGTGGCCGACCGAGGCGCTGGATTTCGCCACGCCCAGCCAGACCACCGCGAAAGGCGTGGCAAATTCTGGCCCGTAGTGGCGGTTGTCCGCCAGGGAAAAGCCGATCCGCGACTTGTAGCACGGGTGATAGCTGTGGGCGTCCATGAAGTGCTGCTCCAGCGCATCGACATCCAGCTGATGCGCAGGCCTGGCGGGCTGATACCCCTGATTACGGGCCTGCAGGTCCTTGAGCTGGGTCTGCTCGATTTCCTGGATGAAGCGCGTCAGGTGCGGGCTGTCCTTGAACGGGCTGAGCAGCTCGGTCAACGCCAGATGCAGATCCGGCACGCTGCGTTCGCCGGTACTGTCCACCCGCTCAAGCGTGGCGTGATCGAGGCGGATCAGCTCGAAGCTGGTGCTCAGCAGACCGTCGCAGTGGTATTCCACACCGCCACTGACGGCCACGGCAAAACGATGCCGATGATCATCCTGCGGCTCACAGCGATAAGGCAGCGCCGCCTCGTACAGCAGGGTTTGTAGCAACTGGCCAATCACGCGGCGTTGCACTTGCTGATAGCGCTCGGCGCTGACGTCAGCCAGCCAGGCACCCGTACCCGTCGTTGTCGTTGTCGAAGCGGCGTTACGTTGCAGCGGTAAAGGGGTAGCCATGTTCATACCTCGAACGAAAAATTATCGGGGTTCGACCGCGTCGGGCTGGGCCTCGGCGCGCTCGTCGTTAAGGGGGAAACGCCAGGCACAGGGCAGTGCCAGCAGGATCAGCAGGCCGGTGGCGATGAACACTTCACTGATGGCCGAGGGCGTGGCGGCCGGTCCCGCGGTGTTGAAGCGGAACTCCAGCCACAGCGACGCAATGACGATGGCCAGCGACGCGACCAGACGGCGGGAAATGTTGTTCATCGCGGCGCCCTGAGTGACCATCGGCTCGGGCAAGGCATTGAGCCCCGCCGTGGTCACCGGCATGTAGGAGAGCCCGAGACCGGCGCCACGAATCATCATCAGCACGAACACCACGCCGATTGCGGCATCGGCCTTGAGCATGCCCAGCGCCAGGGTCGAAACGCCGGTCAACAGCAGGCCGACGGCGACGACGGTGCGCGGCCCATGGCGGTCCAGTGCCTTGCCGCCCCACTGCCCGAACAGGCTCGCGAAGCTGGCGGTACACAGCAGCGCCAGGCCGGTCCAGATCGGGTTGTAGCCCAGCACGCTCTGCACCAGCAGCGGCAACAGCACCAGACACTCGAACATGCCGACCGATTGCACCACGGCGATGATTACGCTCAGACGATAACCGCGCAGGTTGAACAGGCGCAGATTCAGCAGCGGTGCCTGGCGACTCAACTCGACGCGGACGAACGCCAGCAGACAAGCCACCGCGACCAGCACCATGGCCTGATTGACTGGGTCGAGCAGCGCCTGAGCATGGTGCATGCGGCTGATGGCGACCATCAGCAAGCCAATGCCCGACGCCACCAGCAGGTAGCCGATCAGGTCGAACGGCTTGCGCTCGGCAGGCTCGGAGTCCGGCAGCACGCCGACGCCCAGCAACAGTGCCAGCAGACCAATGGGCACATTCATCAGGAACAGTGAGCGCCAGCTGAACCACTCCAGCATCAGGCTGCCACACAGCGGACCAAGCGCCGGTGCGAGCATTACTGCTGCGCTCCAGAGCCCGGTCACCCTGCCCCGTTCGTGCTTTTCATACACCGAGAAGATGATCGCCAGCGACAACGGGATCATCAGCCCGCTGGCAATGCCCTGTACCACCCGTGCGGTGATCACCAGTGCGATGGAGTCGGCCAGCGCGCCCAACAGCGAACCGCCGATGAACAGCGCCACACCCCACAGATACAGGCGTTTGCGTCCGATGCGCTGACTGAGGAAGCTGGTCAGCGGCATGGTCATGCCCATGCTGGTCATGAACCCGGCGACAATCCAGGTGGCCAGCAGAGGGCCGATCCTGAACGCATCCATAAAGGTCGGCAGCGCCGGGTTAAGCGAACTGTTGCTCAGGCTGACCGTCAGCGTACCGAGCAGCACGTTGAACACCACCCAGCGGCGTGGGACGTTGAAACTCATTGGCGAACCCGTTCACCGTTGCGCACGAAGTGCTGTGACGGTCGTGGATGGCAGAGAAAGTCGGCGTGGGAGATGTTGTAGCCATAGGCTCCCGCCAGCGGCAGGACCAACAGGTCACCAATGTTCACACCTTTGAGTGGCTGGCGACGGCTCAGCACATCCTTGGGCGTGCACAGCTGCCCGACAATGGTGTAAGCCTGCTCTGACGACTCAGTGCTCTGCGGTGCATTCGGCAGGTGGATAACCGGATGGTCATGGCTTTGCGCAACCGGCAGGCGAAACTGGTGAGTACCGCCTCGACAGACCAGAAAATGCTCGCCGTGGCTGGTTTTGCTGTCCAGCACCTCGATGGCGTAATAGCCGCAATAGGCACTGATGAAGCGTCCCGGCTCGAAGCGCAGGATCGGCGCGTCGTGCTGCTCGCCCAGGCGTTTTTCCAGATAACGGCACAGCCGCTGCCAGTCGAACTGCTGACTGTTGAGGTAATCGACGCCAATACCGCCGCCGACGTTGAAATGGGTGAGCTGGCTCGGATCTCGGGCCAGAGCCTTCCATTCCGGCCAGCGCTGCAGGTAGAAATCGAGCAGTTGCTCATGACGTTCAACCGACATCTGATGCGACATGGCGTGTACGTGGAAGCCCTTGAGCGTCAGGTGACTGGCGTTGTCCACGCGTCTGACCGCCTCGGCCAGATCCGCTTCGTCAATCCCGAACGGTGTCGCGGTCCCGGCCATCGCCAGCCTGCTCGATTGCGCAGCGGGCAGTTGCGGGTTGATGCGCAGGAACACCGGCTGCACGCGCCCCGCTTGTTCTGCCAACTGTTGCAGACGCGCGATTTCGTTGAGGCTCTCCAGGTGGATGGCTTCAACCTTGCTCAGCAACGCCGAACGCAGATCGGAATCAAGTTTGCCCGGGCCCGAGAACACGTAGGGCTTGCGTGTCGGACAGGCCATCACCCGCTCGATCTCGCCCCCAGAGGAAATTTCAAAGCCACTGACCAGCGGGGCCAGGGTTTCCAGCATCAGCGCTTCGCTGTTGGCCTTGATCGCGTAATACAGCTCGACACCGGCGGGCAGCGCCGCCATGACTTCACTGACATGCTGCTGCAGCGCGTCCAGATCGTAGACAAAGGCCGCCAGCGGATCGGTTTCCAGCGCCCGAGCCTCCTTGATGGCCGCCAGTACGGTTTCCGGCACCTTATGCATAACGTGCCTCCGTGGCCCACGGCGACGCAAGACGCACATAGTTGGCTTCGCGATCGGCCTTGGCAGCGAGCCGGACCTTGAGGTTGGTCTTGCAGGCAATCGACTGGCCTGCGATCAGCGCGTCCAGCTCGGGCGCAGGCAGTACCAGTTCGTCACGAATACGCTGCAATTGCCGCTCGACGCGCTGCCACATCAGTGGTGCCAGGTGCGGGCGCTCCCAGCTCAAGGCCAGTACCGCCTCGGACAGGTTGTTGATCAGCAGGCAATAGGTAATGCGGTTCCAGCCCTGTTCGCGGCTGTAGAGCAGCGACTGGCGAATTCTCGGGTGCAACCCCACCTGAATCGCCTTGATACCCAGCTCTTCGGTTAGCTTGACGCCTTCAAAGTCGCGCAACAGCAGCTGTTGCGGGCGTCCGTTGTCGTGAATCAGCACCGCATTCTGCAAGTGCGGCTCCATCACGATGCCGTGATTGAAGAACAACGCCATGACCGGGTTCAGCAGCAAGGCCTGGTACTCATCGAACCAGTCCAGCAGATGCTGGTCCTCAAGCTCCCCGCCATTGAAACGCTGGAGGAAGTCGTGCACCAGTGGGCGTGAACGCAGATCACGAGCGAACAGTGTGCCCGCCATCACGCTGCTGTCGGCGCCGGAGCGGCGGCAGAAGTTTTCCCGCAGAATGGCGCCGGTCTGCTCGCGGAACCAGTGACCGTCAGCCTCGCTCGCACCTTTTGGCGCCCAGCTCATCGAACCGGGTTCGGCGACTGTGGACAGCCCACCGAGGGTTTCCGGACGAGTCTGCTGCAGGCGCTGAAACAGTTCGTCGATGATCAACGTGCTCTCCAGTTCATACCATGCGTTTTTCCTCACGCAGTTGGTGATGCGCACATTCAGCGAACCCTTGATGAAGTAGTCGTGCCCCTCGATGTACCAGGTGCGCATCGACGCCGTCGGGCTGGCCAGCAGGCCACTGGCACCCAGGTCCGAGATATCCCCCAGCTCAAGCAGCCTTTGCACGCGGCGGTCCTGCATGAACAGTTGCGCCTGTACCGGATGCATGCAGATCAGCGCATGCCCGGGCCGGGCCCGCGATTGGTCCGCGAAGCCTGACATCACCTCGGCTTCGCTCAAGCCATTGGAGGTGATTCGCAGCCCTTCCATCGGCACTTCGAACAGATGCAGCGCGGTCTGCGCCTGAAACTCCGGGGCGTAGGTCTCCTGCGCCAGATGCTCAGGCCACAGGCGTGCCTTGGGCGCCGGATGGTTGGGGTGGCCGAACCACAAACCCTGCTCACTGGCCAGATAGCCGCTGAGCGGTGCCGGATGCTGACCGGTCATGTTGTGCGCAACGATGGCAGCAGTCAGGTGCTGGCTTTGCAGGACCTGATCCAGCAGTTCGTCATTGCTGGCACGGGTCATGTGCTCACAGGCGGTCAGCAGTTGCCGGGCGAATTCGGCGAACGCCAGGCAGCGCCAGGTGCCCTGCCCCTGACGAGCGTAGACATCGGAAAGGTAGCGATGGCTGCCCAGGTGGTCGCGGCGGTCCACCAGAACAAAGAACTGCTGCTGATTGGGCAGGCTGATGGTGAGCGGAATGCCCTTCCATTGCCCGCCATCGACGAAACTGCCAGGCGCTATGCCTTGCATGCCTTCAGGCCAGGTGTAATGCAGGCACTCTTCCGGCAGTGCAAATTCCTTGATCAGGCAATTGAGTAACGCGCGAGTGGTTGCCAACTCGCTCACCATGTTTGATAAGACGGTGCGATCGGTATTAGTCATGTCTGCTCCACAGTCGCCTTTACGCTGACCGTTCAAATGACGTCGCAACAAACGTTGATTTATCGCTTGCGGCACAACAATCGAGCTGTCGAGGGGCGATAAGTTCGCCCAGCCAAACGTTGTGTGCGGTGTTGTTTCAATCGTGATATCAGTGTCACGATGATGGGCTGTTTATGCCTTGCTTATTACAAACTTTTATTTACGTAGCTGGGACAGTGCCGCCTTGAGCGCTTGTTCAAAACGCTGGATCACCAAGTGGCATTGCTCTTCGGTAATGATCAACGGCGGCAATAAGCGAATGACATTGCCATTGCGACCACCGCGTTCAAGTAACAACCCCTGTTTGAAACAATGCTGCTGAATGGCGACAGCCAGGTCCGGGTCCATCGGCAGGCTGCCGAGGCGGTCTGCCGCTTTGCGCTCATCGACAATCTCGATACCCAGCATCAGGCCGCGGCCGCGCACATTGCCGATCGCCGGATAGCGTTGTTGCAACAGACCGAGCTGTTCCTTGAGCCAGTCGCCACGTTTTGCGGCCTGGCCAGCGAGGTTCTGTCGCTGCAGCACTTCAAGGGTCGCCAGGCCGGTGGCCATGGCCATCTGGTTGCCACGAAAGGTGCCGGCATGATTGCCCGGAGACCAGGCGTCGAACTCGCGTTTGAAACCCAGCACTGCCAACGGCAGACCGCCGCCGACCGCCTTGGACATGACGATGACGTCGGGTTCGATCCCGGCGTGTTCGAAGGCAAACATCTTGCCGGTACGACCAAAACCGGCCTGCACTTCATCCAGAATCAGCAGAATGCCATGCTTGCGGGTGACTTCGCGAATCTGGCGCAGCCATGCCGCAGGTGCCGGATTGACACCGCCCTCGCCCTGCACCGCTTCCAGAATTACCGCGGCCGGGAGCGACACACCACTTTCCACGTCTTCGATGAACTGGGTGAAGTAATAACTCAGTGCTTCAGTGCCGGCCTCGCCGCCAATGCCCAGCGGGCAACGGTATTCATGGGGATACGGCAGGAACTGCACACCGGGCATCAGGTTAGCGACAGCGTTTTTTGGCGCCGTGTTGCCGGTCAGCGCCAGGGCGCCGTGGGTCATGCCGTGGTAGGCGCCGGAAAAGCTGATGATGTTATGGCGGCCGGTGGCGGTCTTGGCCAGTTTGATCGCGGCTTCGACGGCGTCGGCCCCGGACGGACCACAGAATTGCAGGCAATAATCACGCCCCTGTCCTGGCAGCAGACTCAGCAGCGTTTCGCTGAAGGCGTCCTTGACCGCAGTGGTCAGGTCAAGGGTGTGCATCGGCATGCCCGAGGTCAGGAAGCTGTCGAGACTGGCCATGATAGCTTCGTGATTGTGTCCCAGTGCCAGTGTTCCGGCGCCGGCCAGGCAGTCCAGATACGTGGTGCCTTCGACATCCGTGACCCATACACCATGTGCCTTGGCTATCGCCAATGGCAACTTGCGCGGGTAACTCCTTACATTCGATTCAAACTTGCTCTGCCTGTCCAGATAGTTGGCATTGGTTTTCTGCGACGTCGTAGAGTGCAATAAGCCATTATTCAACATCTGTAAGTCCTCGCTGGATTTCTGGATGCAAATTATTATCATTTACCCAAAAGTGCAACCCATTATTTCGAAAACAAAGATGAAATTTAAATGAACGCTTCTGCGCGCCTGACAATGAATAAGGCACGCAGTTATACCGACAGAATTAATCGGTATAACTCAATGTGCCACTATTGAAAGTGGCCATTTGTTATTCTGGCATATGACCAAGCAGTCTATTTAAATAACAGACTGTGGTGTCGCCGTGTTGAGGTTTATTATTTAATACTGCACACAGGTTATCCCTCGATGAGGACTGCCGGTCGTTCGCTATACACGTGAGCCCTTCCCTGGGCGTCGCGTATCCACTCAGAAACCGATGGTGGCCGACAACAGATAGGTGCGCGGTGTCGACAGGGTCAGCCCCGGCTCGCTGTCATCCGACGCGCCGGCCGAGCTCCAGTAGTACTTGTTCATCACGTTCTCGACGTTGGCCCGCAGTGTGATGTCCTTCTGATCGACCTTGAAAGCATACCGCGCACCGACGTCGAAACGCTCCGATGAGTCGATGCTTTTGCTGTTGGCCTGATCCAGATACTGCGAACCGGTGTAGATGCCCCGTCCGGTCAGGGTCAGACCGTTTACGCCCGGAACGTCCCACTCGGCCCCCAGATTGACGTTGTACTTGGGGGTGGCCGGTGCGCGGTTGCCGTCGAATGTGCCATTGACGGTGTTGGTCAGTTCGCTGTCGATGTACATCACCCCGCCCAGCAGACGGAAGCCCTTCATCGGCTCACCGAACATGGTCAGCTCGACACCGTCGTTACGGCGCTTGCCATTCGGGCCGAACACACGGGAGGTGGTATTGGTCTCGTAGGCCGGTTGTTTGATACGGAATACGCTGGCGGTGAAGGCGTATGACCCCAGGTCATATTTGGCGCCGACCTCGACCTGACGACTGACGAACGGCGGGAAGATCTGGTCTTCGTTCACCGAGGTCGACGGAGCGATCTTGCCCTGGCTCAGGCCTTCCATGTAGTTGGCGTACACCGAAAAGTCGTCGGTCACCTTGTACAGGATGCCGCCTGATGGTGAGACCTTTTCCTCATCGTAGGCGGTGTCGCCTTTCACGCCATCGGTCCAGTCATCAACCTTGACACGCTGCCAGCGGGCGCCGAGTGTCAGCAGCAGACGGTCCTCGAAAAAACCTAGCGTGTCAGTCAGCGCCACACCGCTGAAGCGGTTCTCGGTGTAAACCTTGGAGTCGGCCCGCGTGGGATTCGAGGGTGTCGGCGTGTCGACCGGGTTGTAAAGATTGCTCGGCGCTGCCGCGTAGCGTGCACCACCGTTTTCAAAATCCATATAGAAATAGCTGGCAGCCAGATTGACCTCGTGGCTGACCGGCCCGGTAGTGAACCAGCTGCGCGCGCCGGCAGTGGCTGTGCGCACATTTTCGTCACGGGTGAAATCGCGTGGTTGAACGCTGAAGTCGCCTGCATCGTTGGTGACCGATACCGCATGGCGCAGGAAGTCATGGTTACTTTTGCGCGCGCCGACACCGCCGTAGAGCATCACCGAGTCGCTGAGGTCATATTCGGCATTCACTGCGCCGAACGTATCCTTGGTGCGCGCCTTGCTCCAGGACTGCGCATAGTTGTCACGCACATCGTTGGCGTTGGGCACCTTCGCGTTGGCACCGACCTGCACGCGTTCCTGCGGAGCATCGGTGTCGCGTTCAGTGTGCCCGATGTCCGTCGACAGACGCAGGCGATCACCACGGAAATCCAGGCCCAAAACGGCCATGTCGCGATCGACGCTCTGGTGATCCCATTCAGTGTCGCCGGACTGTTTCACGCCGTTGAAACGAATCCCGAACTTGTCGTCTTCGCCAAACCGACGGGCTACATCGACTGCAGCACCCACCTGCCCCTTGGAGGCATAGCTGGTGGTGAGCTCGGTGAGCGGTTTATCCGTCGCGCGCTTGGGGACCACGTTGATCCCGCCGCCGACACTGCCTCGCGGCGAAATGCCGTTGATCAACTGGCTCGGCCCCTTGAGGATATCCACCCGTTCGGCCATTTCCATGTCGATCGTGTAAGTGGGCAGAATGCCGTACAGGCCGTTGTAGGAAACGTCGCTATTGAACAGGCTGAAGCCGCGAATCGTGAACTGCTCGTAACGCCCGCCTGCGGGGTTGGTGGCACGCACTGACGGGTCACTGGCGATCAGGTCGCCCAAGGTTCGGGCCTGCTGGTTTTTCACCGCGTCCTTGGTGTAGGTGGTCATGCTGAACGGCGTTTCCATGAAGTCCCGCGAACCCAGCATGCCCTGCGAGCCTTTGCGTGCCACTTGGCCGCCTGCGTATTCCTGGCCATCGGTAGAGCCGCTGTCACCGACAATCGAGGTGGGTGCAAGTTGCAGGCCTGCGCTGGCGCTGTCAGGTGCCGGGATCAGCGTGTAGGCCTGCTCCCCGACGGGCATCAGTTGCAGGCCGGAACCTTGCAGCAGGCGCGCAAAGCCTTCCTCGACCGCGAACTCGCCGGACAACCCCGAACTGTTCCGCCCGTTCACCAGCGCAGGATCTACCGACAGGTTGACCCCGGCCTGCCCGGCGAAACGGGTGAGCGCAGCGCTCAGGCTGCCGGCCGGCACCTCATAGGCGCGTCTGCCCGATGTGTCGGCCCAACTGGTCGAGACGAATAACGGACTGGAACTCAACGTCAGCAACAGGCTGAAATGCAAAAGTGGACGCAAACGGTAGGAAGACACTGCGGACATAGAGGGAAGCTCTCGTATTTTTTGTGCACTTACCTGGAATGACCAGCGAGACAAAAAAAAGGGACAGCATTACGCACTATTTTTTGTCGAAATGTTTTTTCGAGGCACCAGGGTCACCCAATAACGCGTGCGCATCTGCACGTCCACCGGCAGACTGGCCGCCAGCAAGGACAGCACGCGGTCGGTATTGTCGAGCCTGAAACTGCCCGTCACTCGCAGGTTTTCCAGCTCAGGTTCCCAGCGCAGCAGGCCCGGACGGTAACGACTCAGCTCGCGAAGGAAATCGCCCAGTGACTGGTTCTGCGCGCTCAGCACATCGTCGCGCCAGCCAGGCAGCAAGGCGTCGAAGGCACTGACAGGACCGATGCCGCTCTGCTTCAGCGTGACCTGCTGCTGCGCATTCAAGGCCAGCACCGGCCCGCGCAGGGGATAAAGCTGCACCGTGCCGCTGATGACCGAGACCCTGCAATCGCTGGCGTTGAGACGCACACAGACTTCACTCCGGCCAACCACGATGCGCCCGTAAGGACCGTTGATGGTCAGCGGCGCGCTGCCAGGCACCTTGAGGGCTATTTCGCCCCGTACAAGGGTGATTGCCCGGGCGCCCATGTCCACGTTCACCGCACTGTCGGTATTCAGTTGCAACATGCTGCCATCAGCCAGCGACAGGCGCTTGTGCTCGCCGACTGCGGTTTGCAGGTCGGCACGCCAGACATCCAGCGGCAATTGACGCCCCAGCAGCCAGACTGCAGGGACCAGTGTCACGGCGCCCAACGCTCTTTTTAGCGTCGCACGCCTGGCCTTGTCAGGACGATCCAGCGTCGCCATGGCGAGGTTGGCAGGCAGACCGAAAAAACGCTGACGCAGCTGTTGGGCCTTTTGCCAGGCGCGTTCGTGACTGGCGGAGCTGTCACGCCAGTGTTGCAGCATGGCGTGATCTTCATCGCTGGCACCACCGGATTCCAGAAGCGCCAGCCACTGCGCCGCTTTGCGTACTACCTCGCGTTCTTCGGTAGAAGGTGCCGGGCGAATCACCAGTCCACCAGCAAACAGTGCTCGTAGGCTTGTGCCATATAGCGTTTGACGGTGCGTTCGGAAACACTCAGGCGTTCAGCGATTTCCCGATAGCCCAGCCCCTCGAGCTGACTCCAGAGAAACGCCCGTCGCACCACTGCCGACAGACCATCGAGCAGCTCGTCCAGCGCCTGCAGGATTTCCAGCAACAGCCAGCGCTGCTCAGGCGACGGCACGCTTTCTTCAGGCAACTGCGCCAGCGCTTCCAGATAAGCCTGTTCAAGGCTGCGACGCGTGTAGAAATTACTCAGCAGGCGCTTGCCCACGGTCAGCAGGTAGGCACGCGGCTCCTGCATATCGGCGATCTGCTGGGAGCTGGAGAGCACGCGCAGGAACGTATCCTGACTCAGGTCAGCCGCATCCCAGGCATTGCCCATGCGTCTGCGCAGCCAGCTTTCCAGCCAGCCATGATGATCGCGGTACAGGGAATGCAAGGTCTGCTGTGATAGCGTCGCTGCTTGAGTCATGTCAAAAGCCTTGAGCGATGGGATGCGCCAAATGAGACTGATTCTAATTAGTGTTATATCCCGAGTCCACGCTCTTTTTTTCAAAAAGCCCATCGCCGCTGCGTGAAATCGGGGCTGTCAGCCCGCAACACGTTGATCCGCGCTGCATTCGGGCGATTCACCTGCACGACAAATGAGCGCTGAAAAAGCGCCCTTCGTGTCCTGTTTGTACGTTTTCCGAGACAATGCCTGCCGGGATGGGTGAATCGGCTACTCCCATTACTGTTAAGTACGCCGCCAATCAAACCCCGCCCACAACCCCGACCCTTCTATCAACTGCCCGCCGGTGCAGCAGCGCTATCAGGCACAAAGCCGATACCGACAGCCAGACGCTGACCAGCAGTACCGGTTGAGCATTGTCGCCAGACACCCATTGCGACGCCAGCAGCGGTCCGAATGCGCAGCCCAGCAGTTGCATGCCGGGAATGAGCCCGGCGATGCGTCCCGAGGGGTCTATCTGCAGCGCAATGCGCACCTGAAACGGGGTCAGCATCAGGTAGATCAGGGCAAACAGCGCGCACAGGCCCAGAAATACGTTTACCCCCTGATCGGCTGTGACGTACATGCCCAATGCAATGCCGGCCAGAAGAAACGCGGCGGTAGCCAACATCGAGTAATCAGGCACCCTGCGTACCAGCAGAATGCCCAGGCAGCCGCCCAGCACTTGCATGAATAACATCGCGGACACCAGCAATTGCGCCGCATGAGCGCCCAGCCCTGCGTGGATGCCCAGCGGCTCCAGATACGCCCACAACCCGCCAACGGCCGAGAGCTGCATGAACACCAGCATCAGCAGCAGCACTTGCTTCAAATTCCATCTGAAACCTGATGTATCCAGCTGTCTGTCAGGCTGCTGCGGCAAGCGTCTTGGTAACCAGACAACGAACAGCACTGAGCTTGCGGTCATCATTCCCAGAAACACGAACCCTGCATGCACGCTACGATCAGGCAGTATCAGGTACGCAAGCGCTGCGGCCATCAGTGCCTGAGCCAGGGTCTGGACGACCATAAACACGCCTGCCACCCGATCTGGCGCAGGCCCCTGAACGATAAGGCTGACGGCGCCCCAGAGCAGTAGGCCCTCGGCCAGCCCCGCCAGCGCGCGTGCAGCGGTCAACGGCCCGTCGCCGGTGACAGTGGCCGTGACCAGATCCATTCCGGCAGCGCACAGGATGGCGGTGACCGTCAGCAGACGCAGGTTGAGCATCGAGCGCAGCAGGTCGCCCAGCACCACACCGAGCCCCAGCGCGACGATTTCACCCATCGCGACCAGCCCGACACCTTCCAGTGATACGTGGTCTTGCGCCAGTAACTCGCCAAGAAGCAATGGTTGCAGCCCTACCATCAGCACCGCGACAGAGCCCAGTGCCAAGGCGGCACTCAGGTGCCTGCGAGTTACAGCGGACGACGTTTGCATGGCATGCGCCTCTTCGGAAGTTTCAGTAACCGCGGGTTTCAGGTGGAATACGGCCTTCGGCAAAACACTGCGCCGCCCGCTTCTCGTCTTTCATCAGCCTTCCGTTGGCCACCAGCACCACCCACCAGGGCAGTAACGTAAGGTGCGTGCCACATGCCTTGGCCAGCGTATAGGCCTTGGCGCATTTTTCGAACAACTCTGCATTGAGGACCATTCGCGCCCCTGTAGTACCCATCACCACCGGCGTGCTGTCGATCACCGCAGCATTTCCCCCACGCTTCAACAGTCGCGTCAGTGGTTGCTCGGAACTGGCAGGCGTAGCCATATGGCCTATATGGCGTGCCTGCTCATCAAATAGAATCGGCAGGACTCCGCCAAAATCCACCAGGCTTTTGGCAAAGGCACCGCCGCCGAGCAGAACGGCGCCGACGTCAGCTCGGGCGCGGTAGATCGCCGCGTGCGTCTGGCCGTCGCCCGCTGCCGAGTCGTTGCAATCAACCACCTGCGGCGCCAGGTCGTCGAGCTTGCCCAGCCACATGCTCTGTTCGCCCGGCAATCGCAACGACACACTGCTGTGTGAGTCCACCTGCCCCATCAGGCGTTCACGCAGATCAAACCACTGTTTTCGAAGTGAATCGCGCATGCTGCTCACCTCACACCAGCTGAAAGACAGCGTCGAAGCGTTCGAGCGCGTCGTCGATGACATCGTCGGTGTCAGCCAGGCTGGTGTACAAGCGGCTCCCGGCCAGCGTGATCAGGCCGTGAGCGGTATACGCGGCACCCATCTCTTCCATCATGTGCTTGCGAGTCTTGGCTTCATTGCGCGCCCTCAGCAGCTTGAGCGGGTTGCCGGTATCGAGCAGCAGGACGCCGGACGTCTGCAGGTGAACGATGGAGCCCATGTTGTACGCCACGTAGGGCAAGCCGCGCCGATTGATGATCTCTTCCAGTCCTGCGCGCATACGGTCGCCCGCCCTTCCCGCCAGCGCCGGCGCGTTCAGGCGGCGGGCTTCGACCAGCGCGTAATAACCAGCGACGCATGACAACGGATTGGCCGACAGCGTGCCGCCGACGAACGCCCGTCGCGAGGATGTGCCGATGCCACCGGCAAGCAGTTGCATCACGTCCCGGCGCCCGCCAATGGCACCCGCCATCGGATAGCCCCCGGTCAGGCATTTGCCCAGTACCGTGATGTCCGGCATGACATTGAAGTAAGCCTGTGCGCCGCCCAGACCGGCACGGAATCCGGTGACCACTTCGTCGAAGATCAGCAGGGCATCGAATTCGTTGCATAGCGCACGCAGCTGTCGGTTGAAGTCGGCGTGCACCGGACGCGTGCCACTTTCCGGGCCAAAAGGTTCGACCATAATGGCTGCGGTGCCACCACGCAGACGATTGATTTGCAGCCTGCGACGCAACGCATCGAGATTGTTGGGTGGGCTCTCCTGAGTGTTTGCGGTGGCGCCTCGCGGGATTCCCACTGCCTCCATGCGCCCGGTGCCCGGCAAGCGCATGCCATAGACCAACTGGTCGCTCCAGCCGTGGTAGGCGCCGCCGATCTTGATCACCCATTTCTTGCGGGTATAGGCACGGGCCAGACGAACCGCGGCCATGACCGCCTCGGTGCCCGAGCCCAGCAAGCGCAGCATGTCGACGCCCGGCATCGATTGGCAGACCAGTTCCGCCAGTTTGACTTCATATTCATGCAGCAAGCCGGTCACCGGCCCGCACTCATCGAGAATCCGGTCAACCTGTTCGCGAATGGCCGGATGGTTGGAGCCCAGCAACGTCGGGCCGCCTGCCTGCAGGAAGTCGGTGTAGCGATTGCCATCGACATCGGTCAGGTGCGCACCGTTAGCCTGGGCGAAGGCCAGCGGAAACGGATAGTTGAACGCCAGATTATGTTGCACGCCTCCCGGTATGACCTTTTTCGCCGCCTCGGAAAGCCGCTTCGAGCCTTGGCAGCGCTCGTCGAAATAGCCCATGATCTTGTTCATCGCGTCGCGCTTGATCGGGCGAATCGGCTGTTTCACGAGCTCATCGAAGCGGCGATACAGTGAATCGACATCGGGCCATTGCGACACGGCCGATGCGGGAATGTCAGGGATGTTGGCAGGATCGAGAGGTCTGTTCATGATTGAGTCTCTGAAAAAGTCTGAGGGCTGAGGGCGTGCGAGCCGGCACTGGTCAGGGCGTCGATCAGGCGTGCTATTGCAACGCGTGATTCGGGTTTGCCACGGCTGTTGGCTTTGATCTGGTTGAGAAGATGGTCACGACAGAATGTTTCCAGGTCCTCCAGGCGCTTCAGGGTGGCTTCTATGTCCGGGCCACAGCACAGAACGCCGTGATTGCGCATCAGGTAGGCGTTTTGGTCAGGCCGGATGGTCTTTTCCAGCTTGCCCGCCAGCCAACCGGAACCGGACGGCGCATAACCCACCAGCTGAATTCGCCGGCCCAGCGATTGCCACAGCGGCGGGTATGGCACTTCCAGCGATTTGCCGAACAATGTGCAGGCGCTGGCCAATGGTTGATGGGTATGAATGCTGCAATTGACGTCCTGGCGACTGCGCAGGACTTTCGCGTGCAGCTCGCTTTCAACCGAGGGCGAACGTTCGCCCGACAGCTGCTTGAGGTCCTTGAGTCGCAATACGCAGACGTCCTCTGGCCGCATGCTGAAGTAGTCGGTGGCCGACGGAGTGACCGCGATGTGCAATGCGTCGATACGCAGCGCAAGGTTGCCGCCGGTTGCGGCAAAGAAGCCGCGGCGTGACAGATGCCGCGACAGGTCGACGATCTGCTGTTGAACATTGCTCATGGTGCCGTCTCCTGCGATGGGTTCAACCTGCGATAGAGCGGCGCCAGACGTTTGCGGACTTCCTTGAACGTGGCGAAGCGGTCGTCATACAGGTTTCGGGTTGATTCGGAGGGTTCGTACAGCCGATGCGGCCGTTGCAGGGCCGGCAGATCGTTGAACTGCAGTTTTTCGAGCGCTACTGCAGCAATGAAGGCCGCACCCCGTGCGTTGGTCTGAATCGGGTTATGCGGTTGCTGAATGACTCGCCCGCAGACATCGGCCATGATCTGGCACCACACATCCGATTGCGCTCCGCCTCCGGTGGCGACGATGACTCCGCGCGACTGGCCGATAAATTGCGAGAACGGTTCCAGCATCCAGCGCGTGTTGTGCGCGACGCCCTCCATGAAGGCCCGGATGATGTCTTCCCGCGAGTGCTCGAGTTTCAGGTTGATCAGGCCGGCACGCAGGCTCGGATCACCTACCGGAGAGCGCTCGCCACACAACCATGGCGTGTAGATCAGCCCCCTCGAACCCGGTGGCACTCGGGCGGCGATACGGTCCAGCAAGGCGTACACGTCCGGCTGCTGCTCATCGCTCAGCAACTCATCCGGGTGATACAGCACCTTGTCGCGCAGAAACGACAGATTGGAGCCCGCCGCCGATTGCATGGCCATTGCCAGATACCGGCCCTTGACCGCACTGGGTACCGCAGCAATGTGGTGGCGAACACTGGATTTCTTGAACGGCACGTGAGCGCCGACCCACGACGAGGTGCCCAGATAAAGATGCGGAGCGAAGTCGCGCACGGTGGCGCCAACGGCCACCGCCGAGGTGTCCACAGCACCCGCCACCACAGGTGTGGATCGAAGCAGCCCCAAAGCATCGGCGAGCTCGGGCTTCAAGGTGCCGATGACTTCCGTCGAGCCCACCAGCTCAGGCAGTTTGCCTGCGTCGATACCCAGAGCCCTGATCAGGCTGGCGTCGTAACGGATGTGATGAGGATCGCGATTGTCGGTTACCCAGGCGGTCAGCATCGAGTCACCTGTGGCGCAGAAACGCCCCGACAAGCGCATATTCATGTAGTCGAGCACATTCAGAAACTTGTGCGTCTGGTCATACCTTGCCGGATCGTGGTCAAGGATATAGGCCATGTGCCCGGCCGAATCCATGCCCGACAGCGACGCTACCCCGCCGGTCAGTCGCAGCGATTTCCAGAGTTTGAGCGGTCCGTAGCCGCCCAGATTGCACCAGCCTCCGCCCATGCGTTTTTTGATCGAGTCGGCGCCGCGTTTGTCCAGCCACAGCAGCGCCCGGCCAATCGCGGCCCCCTCGCGATCGACACAGACCGTGCCTTCGCTTTGCGTCGAGCAACACACGGCCACCACCTGACGACGCCTGAGCGGGTCGGCTGCCAGCAATTCGTGGGCACCAAGCAGAAACGCGTTCCACCAGTCCTCGGGTTCCTGCTCGGCACTCAGACCACTGACGTGCAGCGGTACGCCGTGAAACGCCCAGGCGCGGATGTCTCCCTCCATGGAGACCAGCGCGCACTTGCAGCCGGACGTTCCCAGGTCGATCGCGAGGACGAGTTGCTCCAGGCCGGTAGCCGCCTCAGGCGTCCGGGAAATGAAAAGCGAAGTCATAAAGGTCTACTCAGAATGTGCGGGAAATCGACGCTACCCAGCGACTGCCGTCCGTGGTGCGCACATGTCCGTCGTCCTCGGCCATATACAGCTCGCGCGCCCTGGTCTTGGTCGTCACCCAGTCAAGCCCCCAGTCGAAGCCCCACCAGTGGTGGACCAGACCTGCGCCATAATCGGCAAAGTCGGCTTCCGAGAAGTTTTCGATCTGTTGATAGCCGGCGTGCAGCTTCAGGTTGGTGTTGATGCCCAGCGCGTATTTGTAATCGAGGTCATAGAGCATGCTGCCCCGGGAGTTGCGGTCACCCTTGGCATAGCAATCGAGGCCTTTGGTCGGGTCATCGCGGAACTGCAATTGCGCGCCGCATACCCCGCCACTGTTGGCACCCCGGTAGTTTTTCGAGAGCACCCGGGCGATTCGCCCTTCGAGCGCGCCGTAACCGATTTCAAGCACGGCGAACTGGCTGTTGTAATTGGTCGAGTGCTCTTCACCTGGCGTGAACGTTTCGAAATCGAACCGGTTCGGTGCCTTGAACTGAGCCCCTGGAAACATCTCGGCCGCCAGCCCGACGCCATAGTGCCAGGCATCCGGATCGCCGAAGCGATAACCGCCCGCCAGCAATACACCTGCACCGTCGCCGTCGAGGAACTGTTTCTTGCTGACCGTGGTAAATTCGGCAAGCGCCACCAGGCCTGTTTCATGGGCGACCTGGAGGGTCACCTTGGCCCCGGGCCGATTCAGAGAATCGGAAATCCCGCGGGTACGAATGTCCGAGCTGACCTTGGCGGTAACATCCACTGCGTAGCTCGACATTTCATCGGCGATGGCAAGAGTCGGGCCTGCTGCGCAGCACAGGGCTGCAGCCATTACATAACGGGTTGTATACGTGCGCATGATTCTCTCCCACGCTAAAGGGCCGGATTTACGATTTGCAAACCGGGGCAGGAGGCAGTGTTGCGATTCGCTCGAATTGCTCTGTCTTGCCGAGAACTTCGGTGCCGACAAAAGCCCTTACATTGAGGCGTCCATCCTTGACTCGAACGGCGCCCTTATATTTTTTCTGATCACGAGGGTCATACACCCAGCCATCGCGCCAGGCGTCCTGGTCGTAGCGGGTCAGCTGCAGAATCTGTACGCCGCAGTCACTCGACGTCGAAGCAGCATCCTTGACCCAGACAATCTGGCCGCAGATAGCGCCGGTCTTGTCTGCGCAGTCGTCAAGCCTGACTACCGCGTCCTTTTCCGCCGTCAGCCAAAGGCCCTTGGCCTCAAGCGGACCGGCAGCAGCATGAATGCCGGTGGAGCACATCAGAACTGAAGAGAGGAAAAGCCACTGCCGTACGTTCATAGCGTCACCTTTTTTATTTTTTGTTTTGACAGACCGTCACAATAACGACGCTTCAGTTATGATAGTCATCGCTACACGATAGTTATAACTATCATTTTATCGTGCAGCAACTGTTTTTTTGATCGTCATGCTGGCGCCCCATTCTTCTTGACAGGTACTTATGGCCAGGCTGAAAACCGAAACCCTTCCCGAGCAGATCGCCGGGAAAAGCGTTGAACGCAAGAAGTTGCCCGCGCAGCAGCGTGCTACCGAAACCTACGAACGCATTCTGGTCGCCACGGCAAACACCCTGTGCGAGGTCGGCATAGAACGTTTGTCGACCAATCTGGTATGCGAACGGGCCGGCCTTACGCCGCCCGCGTTGTATCGCTATTTCCCCAATAAGTACGCGCTGTTGACGGTGCTGGGCGAACGTCTGCTCGAGAAACAGAACGAGCGGATCGATCACTGGATCACCCCCGAGCTGATCGCAGGTCCGCCTCAGGCGCTTGAGCAGGCGCTCGCCGAGCTGATTCTGGATACGTACCGGGTCACCGATGCCACGCTGGGCGGCATGTGGACGCTCAAGGCACTGAGGGCGGTTCCCGCGCTGGAGCATGTGCGGCTCGACTCCCACCGCAGGGTTTCCAAGGCTCAGGCCGCCATCATCGGCAGTGCTTTTCCAGACGCGGCGTCCGAGGACATCGCCATGGTTGCCCGCGTTGCGGTGGAAATGATTCACGCGACCATTGAGTTGTTGTTCGATGAACCGCTGGAGCCCGCGAAAACCTGCGCGATGGTGGCAGCGATGATTGTCAGTCATCTGGATCGCCTGGCGCCCGAACCCGTGCATGGCGAGCAATGATTGCAATACAGGTTGGCCGTTCCAGCCACTTTAACCGGCCGGATCGCCCCTCCATTGGCTTTGCAGTGTCCTATACGGTTAGGTGAGCCAGGACATCGACACATTACCGCTGACACGCCTGCACTTGCGGCAGGTTCGGTCGCAGTGACTATAAAAAACACGCAGCCACAGGAGCAGCGTCATGAATCAACCCGTCAGGGTTCCGCCAGGTACCACGTTCCACGCTGCCGGGCTAACCGAGCTGTTCGAGGCACAGCAGGCTGCATTCCGTGCTCAGGGCGCGCCTTCCTACGATCAACGAATCGCAGACCTCAACGCCGTCCTGCGTATGGTCAGCGATAATCAGGACAGGTTGCTCGAGGCGGTCAGCGCAGACTTCGGCAACCGTTCGTTCGACGAAACCCGGCTCGGTGAATTGATGCCGGTGGTCAACGGCATCAAGCACATCCGCTCGCACCTCAAAGCGTGGATGCGTCCGTCCCGGCGCAAGGCGGGTATTGTCTTCAGGCCCGCCGCAGCACGGGTGGTTTATCAGCCGCTGGGCGTCGTCGGCATTCTCGCTCCGTGGAACTACCCGCTGACGCTGACGCTGGTGCCCTTGATAGAGGCGCTGGCTGCAGGTAACCGGGCGATGATCAAACCTTCGGAACTGACACCCCGAACCTCCGAGCTGCTCAGGCAGTTGCTCGGCGAAACGTTTCCCGCCGAGCAGGTTGTCGTGGTCACTGGCGACGCCACGCTGGCGGGCCAGTTCAGTGAGCTGCCTTTTGACCATCTGCTGTTTACCGGCTCGACCCACGTGGGCCGCCAGGTCATGGCGGCGGCGGCACGCCATCTGACACCGGTCACACTGGAGCTGGGCGGCAAGTCGCCAGTCGTGGTCTGCGACGACTTTTCGATCACGAAAGCCGCCCGGATGATCGCTATCGGCAAACTGTTCAACGCCGGTCAGACCTGCGTAGCACCTGACTATGCCCTCGTCCCGCGCGAACAGGTGGACAGCTTTGCCAGCGAGTGGCTGGCTGCGGCAAAAAAACTTTACCCGACCCTCGATGGCAATCCGGACTACACCTCGATCATCTCCCAGCGCCACTACGACCGGCTTATGGCGATGGCCAGTCAGGCCGTCGCGACGGGGGCCAAGGCGTGGCAACACAATGCGCCTGCAACGGCGGGCGAACGCAAGATTGCACCAATGGCACTCACTCAGGTGTCCCTGAACGCAGATGTCATGGGCGAAGAGATTTTCGGTCCGCTGCTGCCGGTGCTCGCGTATGACTCTCTGGATGAAGCCATCGCCTTTATCAATGCTCGTCCGGCACCGCTGGCCCTTTATTGCTTTTCCAACGTTCAAACGTCTGTGGACAGGGTGCTGAACCGCACGCAGTCCGGCGGCGTGACCATCAATGGCACCATGCTGCACGCAACCCAGGATGACCTGCCCTTTGGCGGTGTCGGCGACAGTGGCACCGGGGCCTATCACGGCTACGAAGGCTTCGTCCGCCTGTCCCATGCCCGCGGCGTTCTCAAGCTCGGTCGTTTCAACATGTCCGACAAGGTCTCGGCACCTTACGGACGGCTTACGCGTCTGGTCACCCGACTCATGATCGGAAAGTAGGCGCCTGCCGAACGATGTTACCCCGCCATATCACGACGTTTACATGCATATGCGCGGGGTTTTATTCACTTTCTACTTCCCGTCACAACATCAGGCACCATGAGCTAACGCCGGCCAGCCCGCCCCACTTCTGCGACGCCATTGTCCGCCGTCCGACCGATGACCATCACTCTTTCTGATAGTGAAGTATTTAGGTAACCTCAGGACGATACTCTTTGCTGTACTCCATTAGAGATGATCTAGTGGGCATCTAACGCTGATCTCGCGCCGAAGACACCAGCGACTAAGTTGATGTGACTGCGCCATGCTTACAGCGTCTATAACATTGTCAGCAGTTCTAAACTCATGGATGACTAAATGCCTCACACACTACTTCCGCAGATTGGCAGGGCCATCGCCAGCATCGGTAGCGGGAATTTTTCCAGCATGTTCCACAAGCTGATCGATACTCAGCTTGCCGTAGATGCCACGCACCTCTCATCACTGCCGCAGCCCTGGCAAACGCCGCCTGCCTCTGCACCAACGGTCTTTAACGAGACCGTCACATCATCGCGGGGCACGCTGTTGCTCAGTGACTCCATTCATCTTTACCCTGATCAGGCCTCGGAAAGCTTTAGTTGTAAAATAACGGTATTTCGGGCGCTTCCCGCGCACGAATTCTCAGAAAAGGAACGCCGGCAGCTGGGCGACATTTCCCCTCTGCTGTTTTCGATACTTGAAAAACATGTCAATGCTCTGCAATCGGCAATGCCCGGCATCGAGCATAAAAAGCCCGAAAGCATTGAGAAGCGCTTCCAGGAACGACTGCGCGAAACGGGTCTGACGTTGTCCGAACGCGAAACCCAGGTGTGCCTTGGGCTGCTCGCCGGTCATACCGCGCTTGAGCAGGCCGAGCGGCTCGCACTCAAGGTCAATACCGTGGGCAGTTACCAGCGCCGTGCGGCGATCAAACTGGGCATCAGCGGTCGTAATTCACTGATGCGCTGGATGTATGGCTCATCAGCGGGCGTTTTTTCAACCTGCTGACCGCCAGTCGATGCAACGGACGGGGCGATACCGATCGCCCCTCCCGGATCCACCCTCACCGCCTCCGATGCAAGACCTCCCTGCGCCTGCAATCACGCTTTATCAATACCCACCAAGTCATTGCGTTTCCCCCACACCGACTGTCAATCCGTCATACCACCAGGCCGCCAGGCTGTAGACGTCCGGAGCTTTCAGGACGCTGAAGTGGTTACCCGGCCCCTCCCAGAGCGAAAGTTGCGGCAGCAAATGCTGCCATTGGCTTGCGCAAGCGGCATGTTCGAGTTGATTGTCCAGCGCATCCAGATGCGGGTCATTCACCAGTACCAGACTTGCCCTGCCGCTGTAGCCTCCCGGCTCAGGTCGATAGACCGTGCGCAAGGCGCTGGCAAACGTGCGGACGATCCCTTGCAGGGCCTGTGCCGCCAGACGTGGCGGCAATAACCCGACGCGCACCATGGCCTGCTGAAGCAGGTGCATTTGCGCGACCGTGTCGCTGTCGGCAAACGCCAGTGGGTCGAGCTCCAGGCTTCTTCCACTGGACAGCTGCAGCGCCTCGATCAGGCGTTCCAGCACGGCGGTGGCGGTATAAGGCTTGCTGCTCAGACCCTCGCCGCCAGGCGCCTCGCTGTCGATCAAGGTCAACGAGACAACCTCGCGGCCTCGGGCCTGAAGCTTGACCGCCATGGCGTGCGCCGCCCAGCCTCCGAACGAATGCCCAACCAGATGCAGCGGGCCTTTCGGATACAGCGCTTCGATGGCTTGCACATGGCTCTGCGCTGCCGCTTCCACCCTGCTGTGCGGAACACTGCGACCGTCCAGGCCGCGCGGTTGCAGGCCGTGGATCGGCCAGTCCGGCCCCAGCGCCTCTGCCAGGCCAATGAAGCTGGTGACGCTGTCACCGGCGCCCGGTACACAAAACACTGGCGCATGCCCGTCACGCCCGCTCTGGATCGCCAGCAGCGACTGATGAGCCGGTGCCGGCGGTGGCGTGGCGGGCACGCTGTGCAACGCCTGAACGATGCTCCGACCGAGCACGGCCACGTGCGGTGCCTGCATCATCGTCATGTGGTCCCCCGGGACATCGACGCACTGCAGTTGATTTCTGGAGAGAATCTCACCCCAGCCCAGGGTCGAACTGCTTCCGATCGGCGCCATTGGACGCTGTTCGGCGCGGAACAAATGGATCGGCAGGCTGAGCGGTTCCAGCTGGTAATGCGCCAGGGCCTGACCATGCGCCACTTCCCGGTCCAGGTAATGGTGCAACTGCTGATCGCTCGCCAGCGCCAGCTCCTCGTACAACAGACCTTCGTCGCGGCACAGTTGCAACAGCGTCGCGAAGTCCGGCAGCGGTGCTTGCTCGCTCAATGAGGTGAGGCGCGCCAACCTGGCGGCACCCTCACCCGCCTGGGCTTGCCAGTGCGCAGTGCAGTGCGAGAGCAATTGCCGCTCAAGCAAGTCAGGTCCCTGCCAGCGTGCCTTGCCCTGATCGGTCAGGCGTGGCACATAGCTGTCGATCAGGCCGAGGAATGTGACGGCCTCGTCCATGCCCAGCAGTTGAGTAGCCACTTCGTAGGCCAGAACCCCACCAAACGACCAGCCGGCCAACCGATACGGACCGCGCGGCTGGACCTGACGAATGCGCTCCACCATCCGCGCAGCCAGGCACTCCATGGTGCGTAATTGCTGCTGCCCAAGGCCAATGCCCGGCAAGCCGTAAATCGGAAAGTCGCCCTGAAGATGTTGCCCAAGCACAGGGAAATAAGCATCCAGCCCTGTGAAATCGTGGAGCAGAAACAACGGTGACTCGCTGCCACCGGCACGCACTGTGATCACCTCACGAGCTTCGTCCGGTGATCCTGGACGCTGGTCGAGCAACCCTGCCAGTGCTGCGACGCTAGGGTGCTGAAACAGCTCGGCCAGCGTCAGTGACACGCCTGCTTTTTGCAGCAGGCTGACCAGACGGATGGCCGATAGCGAATGGCCGCCCAATTCGAAGAAGCTGTCGTGCCTGCCTATTTTTCCGACTTCAAGAACCTCGGCCCACACCTCCGCCAGACGCTCTTCCAGCGCTGTCGAAGGCGCTTGGTAGGCGAGGTTCGCAAGAGCGGCCAGGTCCGGCGCAGGCAACGCCTTGCGGTCGACCTTGCCGTTCTGGGTCAATGGCAGCGTATCAAGACCTACAAATACCGCAGGCACCATGTATTCCGGGAGCTGCCCCAACAGATGCGCACGCAAGGCGGCACTGTCGAGCGATGCATCGCGACGGGTGAAGTAGCCCACCAGACGCAACGAACCATCGTCCAGACGCTGGGTGGTCACCACCGCTTCGCCGACGCCCGGGCATTGCGCCAGGTGCTGTTCGATCTCGCCCGGCTCGATACGCACGCCACGGATCTTCACCTGATCATCGTTGCGGCCCAGGTATTCAAGCGTCCCGTCGGACAGCCAGCGCACCAGATCGCCGGAGCGATACATTCGGGCGCCGGGGCTGTCGCTGAACGGATCGTCGAGGAAGCGTTCTGCGGTCAGGTCCGCACGGTTCAGATAGCCGCGAGCCACGCCTGTGCCGCCGATGTACAACTCGCCGGGCACCCCGAGTGGCACTGGCTGTCCACGCGAATCCAGTACATACAGTCGGGCATGGGAAACCGGCTTGCCGATGTGCAGCACCTTGCCCGGCTGCATCCGGCCAGAGCTGGCCACCACCGTGGTCTCTGTCGGGCCATAGTTGTTGACCACGGCGAAACCTGGATCACGGTTGAAATGGCGTAAACGATCACCGCCAATCAACAAAGTCTGCAGCGTTGGATGGTGTAATTCACGGCTGAAGGCGTATTCGGCCACCGGGGTCGGCAGAAACGCCACCTGCAGCGGCTGAGCCAGCCACCAGTCGAGCAGCACATCGAGCTGTTCGTTGCCAATCTCAGCTGGGGGCAGGTGCAGCACCGCACCGGCACACAGCGCAGGCCAGACTTCCCAGGCCATGGCGTCGAAACCAAACCCGGCAACGCTGGCGGTATGACTGCCGGCACGCAGGTTGAACGCTTCACAGTGCCAATCCACCAGATTGTTCAGCGTGCGGTGCTCGACCATCACGCCCTTGGGCAGCCCGGTGGACCCCGAGGTGTAAATCACGTAAGCCAGATGGTGCGTGGTCATTTCCGGCACGGACGGGTTGTCGGTGCGCTGTGACCAGTCCGGGCGATCAAGCGCGATCACCGGCACCTGCAGTTCGGGCAGACGCGTCAGCAGGTCGAATTGAGCCAACACCACCACGGGCGCGCTGTTCTCCAGCAGATAGCTGATGCGTTCATCCGGGTGGGCCGGATCGACCGGTACGTAGCTCGCCCCGGCTTTCAGCACTGCCAGCAGCCCCGTCAGCG
The DNA here is from genome assembly GCF_001467335.1 of Pseudomonas sp. ICMP 10191. NCBI lineage: Bacteria > Pseudomonadati > Pseudomonadota > Gammaproteobacteria > Pseudomonadales > Pseudomonadaceae > Pseudomonas > Pseudomonas sp. ICMP 10191. The sequence continues at coordinate 168,785 of NZ_LKGW01000146.1, read as the reverse complement.
TCTCCAGACCGCGCCGCGCGATCACCGCCACCCGGTCGTCAGGACGTACGCCCAGTCCGATCAGATGATGGGCCAATGCGTTGGCACGGGCATTCAACTCGCCGTAGCTCAAATGCTGGTCGCCCGCCTGAGCAGCCAGTGCGTTCGGCTGGTCAAGCGCCTGCTGTTCGATACGTACGTGAACGGGCAGCGGGTACTCCGCCGTAAGGCGATCGGCATTGAAGCCATCGAGCAGTTCGGTTCGCTCGGTGCCGGGCAGAATATTCAGTGTTTGAATCGGTTCCGCCGGTGACTGCTCGAGGGCATCGACCAGCCCGTTCACGGCACTGGAAAGGTACGCACAAATACGTCGGGCATCGATACCTGTCGAGGTCAGCGCCGTCAGGTCGAACGCTTCGCCCAGATCATCGACGCTGAGCGTCAACGGATAGCTGCTGCGCTCGCCGGACTGCAACAGCTCGATACCCTGCCAGGCCTCGCCGGTAGCCTCGTTTACCTCACTGGGCACCGCGCTGTGGCGGTAATTCAACAGCGCACTGAACAGCGGTACGCCCGCAGGCAAGGCGCTGCAACGCTGAGCGATTGCCAGAGAGGCCTGTTCGTGGGCAAGCAATCCGGTCAGGCGGCGGTGAGTCTGGGACAGAGCATCGCGTGCACTCTGATCGGCCAGGTCGATGCGCAGCGGCAAGGTGTTGATGAATACCCCGAGTGTACGTTCTGCACCCTCGCTGCCATTCAAGCGACCCAGCAGTACGGTGCCGAACACCACGCTGTCACGCCCGGACAATCGGCCCAGTACCTGCGCCCACGCCAGGTGCATCAGGCTGGCAGGACTGACACCCAGCTGCCGCACCTGATGGCGTAGCCGCCTGCTCAGGTCCGCATCCAGACGCACTCGGGCCTCGCCTGCAACCTCCGGCCCTGGCAACCAGGTCTGAGCGTACGCCAGGGTCGGCTCATCCAGATCGCCCAATTGCTCGCGGAAGAACGCTTCGTGCGTGTCGTCCCCCGCCCCCAGCAAGGTCTGCGCGATGTAGTTGCGGTAAGGCACTGGCGCAGGCAGTTGCGCTGCCTGATCGAGCAGTACCGCCTGCAATTCCTGGCTCAGCAGGTCCAGGGCAACGTGGTCCATGATCAGGTGATGGAACAGCAGGACCGCGACGATACGCCCGTTTTCCGGGTCATCGGCATGAACCAGACGCAACAGCGGTGCACGCACGAGCTCCAGCGGCTCGGGCGCATCCAGCGCCGCCAGCGGCACCTCGATCACCGGCAGATCGGCATGCCGCCAAACCACTTGCACAGGCGTTTCCAGACCTTCCCAGCACAGCGAAGTCCGCAACACGTCGTTGCGGGCGATGACCTGTTGCAGCGCCTGGCTGAAGGCATCCAGTCGCGAGCGGTCGGCAAAGGCGAAGCGTGCCTGCAAGCGATAGGGATCATCCTCAGCGGCGGACAGGTAGTGATAGAAAATGCCCGCCTGCAGAGGCCCCAGCGGGTAGATGTCCTGAATATTGCTCGCCCCCCCGGTAACGCTCGCGACAATGCGATCAATCCCTGCCTGATCCAGTTTCACCAGCGGCAACAGGTCCGGGGTGATTGATGTGCAATCCACACCGATCAGGTTGGCCGGAATCTTCACCTGAGCGCCGCTGCCGACGGCACGCGCCAGGGCGGCCAGGGTCGGCTGGGCAAACAACACGCGGATATCGGCATCCATGCCACGGCGACGCATGCGCGCGATCAGGGTAACGGCGAGCAGTGAATGGCCGCCGAGCTCGAAGAAATGATCGTTGCGCCCTATTTGCTCGACTTGCAGCAGCTCGCTCCAGATGTCGGCCAGGGCCATTTCCAGCTCGCCTTGCGGCGGCTCGTATTCGCGCCCTGGCATGGCGTCGCGATCCGGCACCGGCAAAGCACGTCGATCGACCTTGCCGTTGGCGGTCAGTGGCCAGGCATCAAGGCGCACGAATGCACTCGGCACCATGTAGCCCGGCAGGCGGTCCAGCATGTCGGCACGCAGCCTGGCGATATCAAGCGCCGGGTGCGGGCCTTGTTCAATGAAATACGCCACCAGACGTGACTGTCCAGGTTCGTCCTCGCGCGCGACCACCAGCGATTCCTCGATACCCGGCAACGAGGTCAGTTGCGCCTCGATTTCGCCCAGTTCGATGCGCATACCGCGGATTTTCACCTGATCGTCGTTACGCCCCAGATAGTCCAGCGTGCCGTCGGCATTCCAGCGTGCCAGATCACCGGTGCGGTACATGCGCGCCTGCGGGTGCTCACAGAACGGATCGCTGAGGAAGCGCTCGGCAGTGAGTTGCGGCTGATTCAGATAACCGCGCGCTACGCCGTCTCCGCCGATGTACAACTCGCCAGCAACACCGGTCGGCACCAGTTGCTGGTGCTCATCCAGCAGGTACACGCGGGTGTTGGCGATCGGCTTGCCGATGTCGAGGCTGCCGTCAGGCAACAGACGACCGGAAGTGGCGACCACCGTGGTTTCGGTCGGGCCATAGTTGTTGATCACTGCGAAACCTGGCTCGCAGTGGAACTGCCGCAGGCGGTCGCCACCGATCAGCAGCGTGTGCAGCGTTGGGTGATAGAGCTCGCGGCTGAACGCATATTCAGCCACCGGTGTCGGCAGAAACGCCACGTGCAGCGGCTGCGTGAGCCACCAGTCGAGCAGCAGATCGAGCTGTTCATTGCTGATCTCGGCGGGCGGGATATGCAGCGTTGCCCCTGCACACAGCGCCGGCCAGACTTCCCAGGCCATGGCATCAAAACCGAAACCGGCCACCGTGGCCGTGTGACTGCCGGCGTGCAAAGCGAACGCCTGGCAATGCCAGTGGACGAGATTGGCCAGCGTGCGGTGTTCGACCATCACGCCTTTCGGTTGCCCGGTCGAGCCGGAGGTGTAAATCACATACGCCAGATCGCCGGGCGTCAGCCCCGACACCAGCGGATTTGCCGGTTGCTCAGGCCATTGAGGTCGATCAAGCGCGAGCAGCGGCACTGTCAGTGCAGGCAGGCGCGCCATGAACGCCTGTTCCGCGAGCACCACTGCTGGCGCGCTGTCGGTCAGCAGGTAGCTTATGCGCTCATCGGGGTGCGCCGGATCCACCGGCACATAGCAGGCACCGGACTTGAGCACGGCCAGCAGGCTCACCAGCGTGTCCAGCCCACGACGCGCCACCACCGCGACGCGATCATCCGGGCGCACGCCCAGGCTGATCAGATGATGGGCAAGGCTGTTCGCCTGACGGTTCAGCTGCGCGTAGCTCAGTGACTGCTCGCCGACCCTGGCGGCAACGGCTTCGGGCGTGCCTTCGGCGCGTGCTTCTATCAGGGCATGAATGGTCTGACCTTGCGGCAGATTCACCGCGCTGGCGTTGAGGCTTTCGAGCAGATACTCGCGTTCCTGCTGGCCCACCAGCGGGATATCAGCAAGCACCACCTGCTGGTTATTCACCAGCGTGCGCAGCAACTGTTCGAAATAACCGCAATAACGCTGCACTGTTGCCTCGTCGAACAGTGCAGTGGCGTAGTCCAGCGTGCCGAACAAAGCATCACCCTGCTCGCCGAGGTTAAGCGACAGATCGAACTTGGAGACCTGACTCTGCTGCCCAACCGTCGTCAGCAACAGCCCGTCCATCTCCGGTAACGTCGTTTCCCCGGCCAGCCAGTTCAGCGTCGTCTGGAACAATGGACCGTGGGCCAGACTGCGTGTCGGGCGGACGATTTCCACGACCTGCTCGAACGGCAGATCCTGATGGTCCTGAGCCTCCAGTACTCGCGTCCTGACCTGTGCCAGCAGCGCCTCACCGGTGGGTGCCGATGCCGTGTCGATGCGTATGGCCAGCGTATTGACGAACAGACCGATCAGCCCTTCCAGCTCGGCCCGACCACGGCCCGCGATCGGGCTGCCGATCACCACCTCGGCCTGACCGGAAAGACGCGACAGCAGTGCGCCCCACGCAGTCAGCAAGGTCATGTACAGCGTGACACCTTGCCGCTGTGCCAGCGCACGCAGACCTGCGGTCAGTTGCCCATCCAGCCGCACGTTGAGGCTGGCACCGGCGAAATCCTGCTGCGCCGGACGCGGCCGGTCTGCAGGCAGGGTCAGCAGTGTCGGTGCGCCTTCCAGCGCCTGCCGCCAATAGGCAGCCTGATGTTGCAGACGTTCGCCGCTCATCCAGCCCTGCTGCCAGACCGCATAGTCGGCGTACTGGATGCTCAGAGCTGGAAGTGGATCGGCCTCGCCGCGACGCAGCGCCGGGTACAACGCCAGTAATTCGCGGGTCAGAACTCCCATCGACCAACCATCGGAGACGATGTGGTGCACGGTCAGCAACAACACGTGCCGCTCGTCCTCCACCTGTAGCAGGCAGCCACGGATCAGCGGCCCACGCGTCAGATCGAACGCTGCGGTGGCCTCTGTTACGACGCGTTCGGTCAGGGTGTGCGGGTGTTGACGCAGGTCTTCGATAGGCAGGAACGACATGGCCGTCGGAGGTGTAAACACCACTTCGGCACCCTCCTCGCGGGCGATGAAGCGGCTGCGCAGGGTTTCGTGGCGCTCGACGATCCGCCCAAGCGCGGCCGTCAACGCTGCCACATCCAGCGATCCTTGCAGACTGAGGGCCAGCGGGATGTTGTAGGCCTGATTGCCGCCCTCCATTTGTGCCAGAAACCACAAACGCTGCTGAGCAAACGACAGCGGTAGCGACTGATCACGCGGCGCAGGCAGGATCAGTGACAGTTCACTGCGTCCGGTACCAGCCAGCGCACTGGCCACGGCTGCCAGTTCGCCCAGCGCGAAGAGTTCGCCCAATGGCAATTCCATCACCATCTGCTGACGCACCTGCGACACCATGCGCATGGCCAGCAGGGAGTGCCCACCCAGATCGAAAAAGTGATCGTGGCGACCGACCCGCTCGAGCTGCAGAACTTCAGCCCAGATCTGCGCCAGAGCGATTTCAATCTCGCCCTGCGGTGGCTCATAGGCCAGCCCCAACAGCGACGAATGATCCGGTTTGGGCAGTGCACGGCTGTCCAGCTTACCGTTGGCCGTCAGCGGCAGAGCGGTCAGTTCGACAAAGGCTCCAGGCACCATGTATTCCGGCAGGTTGGCCTGCAAGTGAGCCCGCATTTGCTCTGGTGCAGGCGCTTCGGCGTCCAGTCGGCTGGTGAAATAGGCAACCAGACGCACATTGCCCGGCTCATCCTCGCGCGCCAGAACGACAGCCTCCCTGATGCCCGGCAACTGGTGCAGGCAATTGACGATCTCGCCCAGCTCGATACGGAAACCGCGGATTTTCACTTGATCGTCGTTGCGTCCCAGACATTCCAGCTGGCCGTCCTCCAGCCAGCGGCCCAGATCGCCGGTGCGGTACATCACCGCGCCGGGCTGATCGCTGAACGGGTCGGCGATAAACTTCTCTGCGGTCAGGTCCGGACGATTCAGATAGCCCAGCGCTACACCGTCACCACCAATGTAAAGCTCGCCAATCGCGCCCAACGGCGTCAGGTGCTGATGAGCATCGAGTACGTAGACCGTCGTGTTACCGATAGGCCTGCCGATCGGTATTGATTCGGCATTATCGTCCAGCGTTCGTACATCGCTGGCGGTCGCGAAGGTAGTCGTTTCTGTGGGGCCATACACATTCAACAAGTGCAGGCCCGGAGCCTGGGCAAGCAGCGTGCGGAAGCTCGCTGTGTCGGCACGCTCACCGCCGGAAAGCAACAGCCGAAGGCCGGCGAGTGCCTCGGGGATCAGTTGCACGTACTGGTTGAACAGCGCGCTGGTCAAAAACAGCACGCTGACATTGCCCTGACGCAGGGCTGCACTGAAACGCGTCGGGTCGATCAGCGTGGTGTGTTCGATCACCAACAGTTGCCCGCCGTTGAGCAAGGCACCCCAGACTTCCATGGTGCTGGCATCGAATGCCGGGTTGGAGGCAAAGGCGATGCTGTCCTGCTCGTTGAAGTCGGCATAACCGTTGTTCAATACCAGCCTGGCAATGCCGCGATGGGCCACGCGGACGCCTTTCGGGGCGCCCGTCGAACCGGAGGTATACATGACGTAAGCCGCTGTGTCGGACGCCTGTGGCAGGCCCGGATCATGCGCAGGCTGGTCATCAAGGTTCAACCGGTCCAGATCGATGCGCTGCACCGTCGAGCCCATCGAGATGGCGCTCTGTGTCAGCACACATTTCGCCTGGCAGTCATCGAGCATGTAATGCTGGCGCTCGGCAGGCGCGTTGACGTCCAGCGGCACGTAGGTCGCTGCGCACTTGCAGATCGCCAACTGGCTGATGAGCAGCTCCAGCGAGCGCGGCAGCAGGATTGCCACGTGTTCGTTCGGCCGCACACCTTGTCCCAGCAGGTAGTGAGCCAAGTGGTTGGCGCGTTCGTTCAACTCACCGTAAGTGAGTGAACGACGGCCATGTACGGCAGCCACTGCATGCGGGTGAAGTGCAGCGCGGCGTTCGAACAGAAGGTGCACGGGCTGTTCGCGGGGGTAGTCACGCCGGGTATCGTTGAACGTTACCGACAGACGCTCGCGTTCTGCCTCCGGCACCACTGACGATTCGATCAGGGCTGCTGCCGATTGCTGCTCTAGGGCCTGCACCAGGTGGACAAGGGCTTGTTGTACGTAGGCGCAAATCCGTTGCGGATCAATGCCCGGCGCAGCCTGGGCTGTCAGGCTGAAACCATCGCCGAAGTCATCGATACTCAAGGTCAGCGGGTAGTTGCTGCGCTCCTCTGCATGCACCACCTCAATCCCCTGCCATGCCGTGTTGTTCGCCTGGTCATCGACCTCAGGCACAGCACTGTGGCGGTAATTGAGCAGCGTATTGAACAGTGGCGCGCCAGCCGGCAAGGCACTGCAGCGCTGGGTCAGAGCCAACTGAGCGTGCTCGTGGGCAAGCATCCCGACCAGACGACCATGAAGGTCGAGCACCGCACTGCGCGCGCAATGCCCGCCCAGATCCATGCGCAATGGCAAGGTATTGATGAACACACCCAGGGCGCGCTCACCGCCTTCACCGCCGCGTAACCGTCCAAGCAGCACGGTGCCGAATACCACGCTGTCACGCCCGGACAACTGGCCCAGTACCTTCGCCCAGGCAAGGTGCATCAACGTGGCAGCGCTGACCCCCAACTGCCTTGCCTGGTCGCGAACCTGACGGCACAGGCCGCCGTCCAGCGTGAGACGGGCTTCGCCAGGAATCTGCTCTGCGGATGCCGTTAACAGGCCGTAAGGCAAGGTCGGCTCATCGATATCGCCTAACTGCTCGCGGAAGAACGCTTCATGAGCGTCGTCGCCAGGCCCTTGCACAACGTGGGCGATGTAGTTCCGGTAAGGCACGGGCGCTGCGAGCTGCGCTTCGTTGTCCAGCAGTATGGCCTGCAACTCATGGCTCAATATATCGAGGCCGATATGGTCCATGATCACATGGTGGTAGCGCAGCACTGCTGCGATCCTTTTGTTGGCTGGATCATGGGCATAAACCAGCTGCAACAGCGGCGCCTGCGTCAGGTCCACGCGTGGTGCATTGAAAAGGTCCTGCAAGGCGGTCTCTTCAACCCGCAATGGCGCCTGACGCCAGACCACCTGCACCGGCGCTTGCAAACCCTCCCAGAACAACCCGGTGCGCAGAATATCGTTGCGCTCGATCACGCGCTGCAAGGCATGGCAAAAAGCGTCGAGACGCGAGGCGTCGGCAAAGGCGAACTGCGGCTGCAGCAAATAAGGATCGCGGTCCCCGGCTGTCAGGTGGTGATAAAGAATACCGGTCTGCAACGGGCCCAGCGGGTAGATATCCTGCACATTCGCAGCACCGCCCGGCACCCGCGCCACGATACGGTCGATGGCGGGCTGATCCAGCGCCACCAGCGGCAGCAGTTCAGGGGTGATGCGCTGACAGTGCGCATCGATCAGGTTGGCTGGCACATTGATTTCAGTGTCGCAACCTACGGCCGCAGCCAGCGCCGCCAGCGTAGGCTGGACAAACAGAACGCGAATGTCCGCACGCATGTCCAGACGACGCATGCGCGCAATCAGGGTCACGGCCAGCAACGAGTGGCCGCCCAGTTCAAAGAAATTATCCTGACGACCGACCTGCTCCACATGCAGCAGCTCGGCCCAGAGGCTCGCCAGGGCGATTTCGATCGCCCCTTGCGGCGCTTCATAGGCGCGGCTGGCAATGCTGTCGCGATCCGGTGCCGGCAGGCTCTTGCGGTCCAGTTTGCCGTTCGCCGTCACCGGCAGGCTGGCCAGCCGTACATAGGCCGCAGGCACCATGTAATCGGGGAGCAGGCCCGACAGCCAGGCACGCAACTGTTCGATATCCAGCCCGGGTTTACCTTCACCCGAGGTGTAATAGCCAACCAGTCGTTTGTCACCCGGCACATCCTCGCGCGCCACCACCACAGCGTCGAGAACATCTGGATGATCGTTCAGGCGAGCGGCGATCTCACCCAGTTCGATACGGAAACCACGAATCTTGACCTGTTCGTCATTACGGCCCATGTATTCCAGGCTGCCATCGGCCAGCCAGCGGCCCAGGTCACCGGTACGGTACATACGCGCATCAGGGGCGTGGCTGAACGGGTTGTCGAGGAAACGTTCGGCCGTCAGTGCTTCACGGTTCAGGTAGCCGCGTGCCACACCGGCGCCGCCGACATACAGTTCGCCAACCACGCCCATCGGCACCGGCTCGCCGCGGGCATCGAGGACATACAGCTGCAAGTCGGGAATGCGCCTGCCAATCGGGCTGGCACCGAGGCGCTGGGCGTCTTCGGGCTGCAACGGATAATAGGTCACATGCACGGTGGTTTCAGTGATGCCGTACATGTTCACCAGTTGTGTGCCGGCATTCACGTTGCGGGCATACCACGGCTTGAGTATGACTGTGTCCAGCGCTTCACCGCCAAAGATCACCTTGCGCAACGCATGCGCCTGGCCGTTCTCGCCCTGTGCAGCAATCAACTGACGGAACGCACTCGGCGTCTGGTTGAGCACCGTCACCCCGGCGCGGCACAGCAACGTATAGAAGTCTTCGGGCGAGCGGCTGACCAGTTGCGGCACGATCACCAAATGCCCGCCATGCAGCAACGCGCCCCAGATTTCCCAGACCGAAAAGTCGAAGGCGAACGAATGGAACAGCGCCCAGACATCCTGCTGGTTGAAACCGAACCAAGCTTCGGTGGCCGAGAACAGCCGCGCAACGTTGCGGTGTTCGATCATCACGCCTTTGGGCTTACCGGTAGAGCCGGAGGTGTAGATCACATAAGCCAGGTTGCCGGGCTTTACCAGCACCTGCGGATTGCAGACGGATTCGTCCTGCAAGTCGTCGTCGAGACTGATTACCGGCACTTCCGAGACCGGCAAGGTGCCCTGCACTGACCGCTGACTCAACAACGCCACCGGTGCGCTGTCCTCGAGGGTATAAGCCAGACGTTCAAGCGGATAAGCCGGGTCCAGTGGCACGTAGGCGGCACCGGCTTTGAGGATCCCCAGCAGGCCGGCGATCATCTGCAGGCCGCGAGGCGTGCAGATGGCGACTCGGTCGTCCGCACCAATGCCCATGCCAATCAGGCGATGCGCGATCCTGTTGGCCTGGGCGTTAAGTGTCGCGTAGCTCCACGACTCCTCTTCATAGCTGACGGCAATCGCATCCGGCGTGCGCTGCGCTTGCGCTTCAAACTGACTGTGCAGCGTCTGCTCTTGCGGATAAACCGCATCGGGTGCATTGAAACCTTCGGTCAATTGCAGACGCTCGGCCTCCGACAGCAGCGGAATGTGGCTCACAACCGTCTGGCTGTCAGCCACCATGGCGCGCAGTATCGCCTCCACATACCCCAGATAGCGTTCGATGGTGTCGTGGTCAAACAAAGCCGTGGCATATTCCACGATGCAGCGGAAATGGTCGGGGCCATCGCTGACGCTCAGCGCCAGGTCGAATTTCGCAAAAGCGGCCTGTTCATCCAGCGGTTCGAGCTGCATATCGCCCAGTTGCAATTCCAGCCCCTGGCTGCCGTCCCAGGTCAGCGATGCCTGGAATAACGGGCTGTGCGCGAGGCTGCGCGGCGGCCGCAGGCGCTCCACCACTTGTTCGAAAGGCAGGTCCTGATGGTCCTGCGCTTCCACTACGCGGGCCTTGATGCGCTCCAGCAGCGTCACCACATCCGGCTCGCCCGACGTGTCGACACGCACGGCCAGGGTGTTGACGAACAGACCGATCAAGCCTTCGATTTCAGCACGACGGCGGTTGGCAACCGGCATGCCGACGACCACCTCTTCCTGCCCGGACAGCCGCGCCAGCAATACGGCCCATGCGCCCATGAACAGCATGAACGGTGTCATCGACTGTGCCTGGCAGAAGGCTCTGAGGTCGTTGCTCAGACGCGGATCGAGATCCAGCGCGACGCTGGCCCCGGTGTAGTCCTGATGCGCAGGACGCGGCCGGTCAGTGGGCAAGGTCAGCAATACCGGCGCACCCGTCAGGGTCTGCTGCCAGTAATCGGCCTGATGACTCAACCGCTCGTCGTCCAGCCAGTTGCGTTGCCACACGGCGTAATCGCCATATTGCAGCGCCAGCGCGGGCAGTGGATCGTCCTGCCCTTGACTGAACGCCTGGTAGAGCGCGGTCAGCTCGCGGGTCAGTACGCCCAGCGACCAGCCGTCAGCAACGATGTGATGCACGGTCAGCAACAAGACGTGACGGTCTTCAGCCAGGCACAGCAAACGGCCACGGATCGGCAGGTCGTGTTGCAAGTCGAAGGGCTGCGCAGCCTCTTCCCTGATCACTGCCTGCAGCGCTTGCGGGTCCTGATCGCGTAAATCCTGCCAGCAGATGCGCGGCACTTCAGTCACCGGCGCTGCCTGTACCCAGGCATTGTCGTCTTCCTGGCTGAAGCGGCTGCGCAGGCTGTCGTGGCGGGCCACAATACGTTCCAGCGCACGCGTCAATGCTCGACTGTCCAGCGGACCGCTCAGTTTCAGGCCCAGCGAGATGTTGTAGGCGCTGTTGGCATCTTCCATTTGCGCCATGAACCAGATGCGCTGTTGAGCAGAAGACAAAGGTACAGGACCATTGCGCGGCTGCACTTCGATAGCCGGCAACTGACTGCGCGCGGCAGCGGTCAGGCAGTGTGCGACCGCGATCAGCGAACTGTCGGCAAACAGGTCGCCAAGGGCCAGTTCCAGTGACAGGCGCTGACGTACCTGAGAAACCATGCGCATGGCCAGCAGCGAATGACCGCCCAGCTCGAAGAAACGGTCATGACGCCCTACTCGCTCGACCTGCAGCAATTCGCTCCAGATCAGGGCCAGTGCGCTTTCCAGATCGCCTTGCGGGGCCTGGTATTCGCCGGTCGACAGCGCGGCGCGGTCGGGTACCGGCAAGGCTCGGCGGTCAACCTTGCCATTGGCCGTCAACGGCCAGCTGTCCAGGCGCACTAATGCGCCGGGCACCATATAACCCGGTAGACGGGCCAGCAGCGCGGTACGCAATTGCTCCACGCTGCTGGCGGCAGCGCCTGCACGCTCGGTGAAGTAGCCCACCAGCCGTGGTTGCCCCGGTTCGTCTTCACGAGCCAGTACCAGTGCTTCCTCGATACCCGGCAATTGGCTGAACTGGTTTTCGATTTCTCCCAGCTCGATGCGCACCCCGCGAATTTTCACCTGATCGTCATTACGACCCAGATATTCCAGGGTGCCATCAGCATTCCAGCGCGCCAGATCCCCGGTGCGGTACATGCGCGCCTGTGGTTGCCCGGCGAACGGGTCATGCATAAAGCGTTCTGCTGTCAGTTGCGGTTGATTCAGATAACCGCGGGCGACACTGTCGCCGCCGATATACAGCTCGCCCGGTACCCCGAGCGGGACCAACTGTTGGCGTTCATCAAGCAGGTAAATCGAGGTGTTGGCGACCGGTTTGCCGATGTCCAGGCTGCCGTCGGGTAGTAAGCGACCGGAGGTGGCGACCACCGTGGTTTCGGTGGGGCCATAATTGTTGATCACCGCAAAACCGGGATCGCGATGGAACTGGCGTAGCCGGTCACCGCCGATCAGCAGCGTGCGCAGGGTTGGATGACGCAGATTGCGACTGAAAGCGTATTCGGCCACCGGAGTGGGCAGAAAAGCGACCTGCAGTGGCTGGGCGATCCACCAGTCAAGCAGCGCATCGAGCTGCTCATTGCCGATTTCGGCCGGTGGCAGGTGCAGCGTCGCCCCGGCGCACAAGGCCGGCCAGATTTCCCAGGCCATGGCGTCGAAACCGAAGCCCGCCACACTGGCGGTATGACTGCCCGCGTGCAGATCGAAGGCCTCACGGTGCCAGTCGATCAGATTGTTCAGCGAGCGGTGTTCGACCATCACGCCCTTGGGTTGGCCGGTCGAGCCCGAGGTGTAGATCACATAGGCGAGATGGGTCGCATCGAGCGTGGCGATATGAGGATTGTCTTGCTGCTCCGGCCAGTTTGCCAGGTCCAGCTCGATCAGCGGGGTGTTCAATCCCGCCAGGCCCAACCCTTGCAGGCGTTCGACAAACGCCGGTTGAGCCAATACCGCAACCGGCGCGCTGTCGCCGAGCAGATAGGCAATGCGCTCGTCCGGGTGCGCCGGATCGACCGGCACATAGCCTGCACCGGCCTTGAGCACCGCCAGCAAGCCGACCAGCGTCTCCAGGCTGCGCCGCGCTACCACCGCCACACGGTCATCGGGTTGTACGCCAAGACTGAGCAAATGATCGGCGAGCGCATTGGCCCGCGCGTTCAGCTCGCGGTAGCTAAGGTTTTGTGCACCTACCTGTGCGGCAATGGCGTCAGGCTGCTGCTCTGCCAGCTGTTCGATACGCTGATGAATCGTCAGCCTGCGTTCGTAGTCGGCACGTCGGTCATTGAAGTCCAGCAACAACCGCGCACGCTCGCTGGCAGGCACGATATCAAGCTGTTCGACCGGCATCTGCGGCGTCTGCTCCAGCGCATCGACCACGCTTTCCATGGTCCATTGCATATAGGCGCAAATGCTTTGCGGGTCGATGCCTGCGGTGGCTTGTGCCGTCAAGCCAAAGGCTTCACCCAGATCATCGACGCTCAGTACCAGCGGATAATTGCTGCGCTCCTGAGCCTGTAGCACTTCAATGCCTTGCCATGTTTCACCGGACGCCTGCGCCGGCGCACTGTGGCGGTAGTTGAGCAACACGTTGAACAACGGCGTCGGCGCCTTTACCCCACTGCAGCGCTGCGCCAGTGCCAGCGGTGCGTGTTCGTGGCGCATCAGCGCGGTCAGGCGCTGATGGGTGGCGCGCACTGCGGCTTGCACGCCCTGCTCAGCCAGATCGAGGCGCAGCGGCAATGTGTTGATGAAGATGCCCAGCGCCCGCTCTGTGGCTTCGGCACCCAGCAGGCGTCCCATCAGCACGGTGCCGAATACCACCCGCGACTGTCCGGCGAGGCCCGCCAGCACCCGTGCCCAGCCCAGATGGAACAGGCTGGCGACACTGATGCCCAGGGTTCGCGACTGAGCGCGCAGGCGCTGACACAACTGCTGATCGAGCGTGACGCTATGCTCTTCGATGGCATCTCCCTCACCGCTCAAATCCTGCAGGCCGTAGGCCAGTGTCGGTTCGTCGAGATCACCCAGCATTTCGCGAAAAAACGCTTCATGCTGAGCTTCGCTGACGCCCAGCAGCGCCTGTCCGACATAGTTGCGAAACGGTACCGGTACGCCCAGCATTTCAGCTTGCCCTGACAGGCAGGCCTGTATTTCATGGCGCACCACCTCAAGGGCACTGTGGTCCATGGCAATGTGGTGGAACAGCAGCGTAGCTTCGACCCGTTGCCCTGCCGCAGGGGCATGGCAGACCAGGCGCATCAGCGGCGCCTGGCCCAGGTCCATCGTCAGGTCTGCCGCGAGCGGCGAGCGGTCGACCTTCAGTTCAGCGTGGCGCCAGACCACCTGCACCGGGGTTTCCAGCCCCTTCCAGTGCACCGACGTACGCAGAATGTCATGCCGGGTAATGACGGTTTGCAACGCCTCGGCGAACGCGTTCAGACGTGCCTGATCGGAAAAGGCGAATTGCACCTGCATGACATAGGGATCGCCCTGGGTGGCGGTGACGTGGTGGTAAAGAATGCCCTGCTGCAGCGGCGCCAGCGGGTAGATGTCCTGGACATTCGCGGCACCTCCCGGTATCGCGTCCATCAACAGGTCGATAGCCGCCTGATCAAGGTCCACCAGCGTCACCATTGCGGGAGTGATTAGCTCGCAACCCTGTTCGATGCCGTTGGCTGGCAATGCCGGTGCGCCGCGCTTGCCGTTCTGATAATCGCCCTGTTCGATGAGCTCGATCAGCGCCGGCTTATGCTCACGCAGATGTTCAAGTAGCCCGTTCTCGGTCAAGGCACGGCGATTGCCCTGTACCACCAATTGACCGTCCTTGACCGTCAGGTGGATTTCGTGAGCTTTGAGTGTCGCCAAGAGTTCGTTGATGCTCACAGGGTAATCTCCATGTTCTCTGTGATGGCTGCGTAGCCCGCCAGCGTAGGTTGTTCGAAAAGCGCCCGTACATCGGCCTCGATGCCTTCCTGGCGCAGGCGCGCAGTCAGACTCACCGCCAGCAGCGAATGACCGCCCAGCTCGAAAAAATTGTCATGACGGCCGACCTGCCCGACCCCGAGCAGTTCGCTCCAGAGCCTGGCCAGCAAGGCTTCGGTTTCGCCTTGCGGTGCTTCATAAGGGCGGGTCAGGAGCGCATCCTGCCCGGGCGCAGGCAGCGCCTTGCGGTCCAGCTTGCCGTTGGGGCTCAGGGGCATGGCATCCATATGCACGAACAGTGCGGGCACCATGTAATCCGGCAACTGCGCGCGCAGCACCTCACGCAAGGTCTCGACCGGCAGCTGTGTGCCGGTGTAATAGGCCACCAGCCGCTGCCCGCCCGGTTGCTCGTCGCGCACCAGAACGATTGCCTGTTCGATACCCGGATGGTTGATCAGGCAGGCCTGAATGTCGCCCGGTTCGATACGCAATCCGTGGATCTTCACCTGATCGTCGTTGCGGCCAAGGAACTCGAGGTTACCGTCTGCCCGCTGGCGTGCCAGATCGCCACTGCGGTACAGGCGATCACCCGTCACGAAGGGGCTGTCGATAAAACGCTCGGCGTCGGTCTTTGGCAGGTTCAGGTAGCCACGCGTCACCCCGGCACCGCCGATATGCAGCTGGCCGATAACCCCCTGCGGTACGGGCTGGTCATGGGCATCGAGCACGTAAAGCCGCGTGTTGCTGATCGGACGCCCGATAGGCAAGGCGCTGTCCGGCACGGCTTCGTTGGGTCGCAGCGTCCAGACACTGCAATCGACGGTGGTTTCGGTCGGGCCGTACACGTTGTGCAGGCGTACCTCTGGCAAACGTTTGCGTAGCTGCGCGGCCATCTCCACGGTCAGCTCACCGCCCCCGCAGACCACGTCGGTCAGGCTGCTGCACGCGCGGCTCTGCGGCAGATCGAGGAACTGCTGTAACAGCGCAGGAACGAACTGCACCACGCTGACCTGGCGTTCCTGAATCACTTGCGCCAGGTAGGCAGGATCGCGCTGGCCGTCAGGACGCGCGAGCACCAGCGCAATACCACTGCTCAGTGGCCAGAAGATCTCCCAGACCGAGGCGTCGAAGCTGATCGGGGTCTTTTGCAGCAAGACGGTGTCCGAGCTGGGTGGGCACAATACCGAGCTCCACTGCACCAGGTTGCTGACGTTGCGGTGCTCGACCATCACTCCTTTCGGCGTGCCGGTGGAGCCCGAGGTGTAGATCACATACGCCAGATGCTCCGCGGTCAGGCCGGTAACGCGCGGATTCTGATTACGCTGTGCGTCCCAGGTCACGCTGTCCAGATCGATCCGCAGGGCGTGCTCGTCGTCGAGCAGATCGCGGGTGCCGGCTTGTACCAGCAAGGCGACCGGTGTGCTGTCCTTGACCATGTACTGCAAACGCTCGCGCGGGTAGCTGGGGTCCAGTGGTACGTAAGCGCCACCGGCCTTGAGGATCGCCAGCAGACCGATCACCATCGACAGGCCGCGCTCGACGCAGATCGCGACCCGTTGATCGGGCCGCACGCCCAGATCGATCAGGTGATGAGCCAGGCTGTTGGCCTGTTCATTGAGCTGGCGATAGCTCAATTGTGCACGTCCGGCGCGCAGGGCTATCGCCTGCGGCGTACGCACCGCCTGGGCTTCGAACAGCCCGTGCAGGGTTTGCTGAAGATCGTGGTGGATCGTCGTGGCGTTGAAGTCGACCAGCGAACGCTGCCGCTCTTCAGCGCCGAGTACCGACAGGTGCTGCACCGGCAGATCCGGCTGGCCTTCAAGGGCGTCAAGCATGGTCACCAGCGTCTGCTGCACATAAGCACAGATACGTTGCGCCCCTACCCGGGGTGGCACGGTAACGCTCAGACGCAGGCTGTCGCCCAGATCGTCGACGTTGAGGCTCAACGGGTAGTTGGTGTGCTTCTCGCTGGTCAGAATCTCCAGGCCTTGCCATGCATCGAGCTGCGCATCCTGGCGCGCCTGGCCTGCTGCGTGTCGATAGTTGAGGATTGCACTGAACAACGGCAATGGCGCTGCCACCCCGCTCCAGCGCTGTGCCTGAGCCAGGGATGCGTGCTCATGGCCAAGCAGTGCCGCCAGTCGTGCATGTGTGGCACGTGCGCCGTCGCGCACACTGAGGTTGCCCAGATCGACCCGCAACGGTAGCGTATTGATGAACATGCCCATACCACGGTCGGCACCCGCACCGCCCTGCAAACGACCCAGCAGCACAGTGCCGAATACCACGCGGTCATTGCCGGTGGCCGCGCCCAGAACCCGCGCCCAGGCCAGATGCAACAGGCTGGCGACGCTGACACCCAGTTGTCGCGCCTGACTGCGCAGGCGCTGTAGCAACGCATCCGGCAGCGCCTGCTGGGCTTCCTCGATGCAACGGCCGTCACCCTGCACATCGCGCAGATCGAATGGCAACGTCGGCTCGTCTATATCGCCCAGTTGTTCGCGGAAATACGCCTCATGCTCCGCCTCGCTGACACCCAGGCGTGCCTGAGCCACATAGTTGCGATACGGCACAGCGGGCTGAGTCGGGCCCGGCTCGCCGCGCAGATGGGCGAGCATTTCTTCGCGCATGACTTCGAGTGCAGTGGCGTCCACCACAATGTGATGGAACCGCAGCGTTGCCGACAGGCCTGGGCCTTCCGCGTCCGGGCAGTAGGCCAGGCGGATCAGCGGCGCACAGCTCAAGTCCATACGCGCCGCGCCCGCCGGGGTGTCGATTTGCGCCATTGTCACACGCTCGACAAGCAGATCCGCCTGGCGCCAGACCACCTGTTGCGGCGTTTCCAGGCCTTCCCAGACGATCGCCGTGCGCAGACTGTCGTGCCGCGCGATGACCTTGCGCAAGGCAGCGGCCACTGCCTCCAGACGCTCCGGGCTGTCGACGTTCATGCGCAATTGCAGCAAGTACGGGTCGCCCTGCTCGGCAGTCAGGTGGTGATAGAGGATGCCTTCCTGCAGGGGCGCCAGCGGGTAGATTTCCTGAATATTGGCCGCACCGCCAGGCACCGTGGCGACAATGCGCTCGATGGTCGTCTGGTCGAGCTGTGACAGGCTCAGCAGCTCTGGCGTGATGTGGGTGCAACCGGCCGGAACGCGATTGAGCGGGGTCGGGACTTCACGCCCTTTACCCACGGATGCGGCCAGCGCGGCGACGGTCGGCTGGCCGAGCAGGACACGTACATCGACGCTGAGTCCGGCGTTGCGCAGGCGCTCGACCAGACTGACCGCCAGCAGCGAGTGGCCGCCCAGTTCAAAGAAGTTGTCATGCCTGCCGACTTTTTCCAGGCCAAGCACGTGCGCCCAGAGATCAGCCATAAGGATCTCCGTTGCACCCACGGGTGCCTCGTAGGCCTGACTGGTCAGCGCTTCCAGCTCCGGGTCCGGCAAGGCACGGCGGTCAAGCTTGCCATGGCTGGTCAGCGGCAGCGCGTCCAGGCGTGTGAAGGCCAGCGGCACCATGTGCGCGGGAAGACGTGCACGCAACGCCTCGCGCAGCGCTTCGGGTTCGACGGGAGCATTTTCGGTGAACCAGGCTAGCAAACGGTCACCGCGCACCAGCACCACGGCGTCCTGCACTTCGGCCTGACTGGCCAGCGCCGACTCGACTTCGCCCAGCTCGATGCGCATGCCGCGAATTTTCACCTGATCGTCGTTGCGCCCCAGATAGTCGAGGCTGCCATCGGCATTCCAGCGCACCAGATCGCCGCTGCGATACAGGCGCGCCTGCGTTGCGGCACTGAACGGGTCGGCAATAAAACGCTCTTCGGTCATTTGCGGACGATTCAGATAGCCACGGGCAACCCCCGCGCCACCGATATACAGCTCGCCGACGACACCCACCGGCACCGGCTGCAACTGCTCGTCCAGCACATACACGCGAGTGTTGGTGATCGGACCACCTATATGCAACGGGCCGCCCGGCTGCATGGCACCAGAGGTCGCCACCACAGTGGTTTCAGTCGGGCCGTAATTGTTGATCACGGCGAAGCCAGGGTCGCTGTCGAACTGGCGAAGACGGTCGCCGCCGATCAGCAACGTACGCAGCGTCGGGTGCTGGCGCGGGCGTCTGAAGGCCTGCTCGGCCACCGGGGTGGGCAGGAAACCGACCTGAAGTGGCTGTTCCAGCCACCAGTCGAGCAGTTCATCGACGTGCTCGTTGCCGACTTCGGCCGGTGGCAGATGCAGCACTGCACCGGCACACAGCGCCGGCCACACTTCCCAGGCCATGGCGTCGAAGCCGAAACCGGCCACGCTCGCCGTATGACTGCCAGCCTGCAGAGCGAACGCCTGACAGTGCCAGTGCACCAGATTGACCAGCGTGCAGTGCTCGACCATGACGCCCTTGGGCTGACCGGTGGAGCCGGAGGTGTAGATGACGTACGCCAGTTTTTGCGCATCAAGGTCCGCAACGCAGGGGTTATTGCCGGAAGAACCAGGCCAGTCAGCCTGCTCGATGTTCACCCGGGCAGTATCGCCGGCCAGATCATGAGTCAAGTTTTCAGTCAGAACCACGCGGGGCGCGCTGTCCTGTAGGAGGTAGGCAATACGCTCAGCCGGATAGACCGGGTCGACCGGCACGTAGGCCGCACCGGCCTTGAGCACCGCCAACATGGCAACCAGGCGTTCGGGACCACGGTGCAGGCACAGGGCAACACGTTCATCGGTTTTGACGCCCAGACCCATCAGATGGTGGGCCAGGCGATTGGCGCGCTGGTTGAGCTGAGCATAGGTCAGGACATGGCCGCCCTGAATCACCGCTGGGCTGTCTGGCTGGCTGGCAGCCTGCGCTTCGATCAACGCATTCACGGTGCAGTCCTGCGGGAACGGCTGCTCGCTGCCATTGAAATCGAGCAACAAATGGTTGCGCTCTGCCGCATCGAGAATCGCTACGTTCTCCAGCCGCAGCGGCAGTGCCTGTTCCAGAGTGTCCAGCAGATGCTCCAGCGTGTTGAGCACCCAGCAAGCGATACGCTTGGCTCCCATACCCTGCTGCGCCAGCATATGCAGGTCGAAACCTTCGCCCAGATCGTCCACGCAGAGGGTCAGCGGGTAGTTGCTGCGTACATCGCCACCGAGCACCCGCACGCCTTGCCAGAGCCCTTCGCCGTCCTGCGGTTTTACCTCCCCGCTGTGGCGATAATTGAGCAAGGCACTGAACAGCGGGGAACCCGATGCCACCGCACTGCAGCCCTGGGCGAGTACCAGTGAAGCCTGCTCGTGGGCGATCAGCGCAGACAGCTTCGTGTGAACCGCTTTGACGGCTGAACGAGTGTCCTGCGCCGTATCCACGCGCAGCGGCAAGGTATTGATAAACACACCGAGTGCCCGATCAGCGCCCTCACCGCCCATGCGTCCCAGCAACACAGTGCCGAACACCACGTCGCGACGATTGGCGAGCACGCCCAGAACCCGCGCCCATACGACGTGCATCAGACTTGCGGCGCTCACCCCGAGCTGGCGTGCCTGTTCGCGCAGCCGCAGCGCCAGCTCAGGGTCGAGGGCCCGTCGCTCCTCCTCGATGCCACTGCCATCGGCGTGTACGTCCTGTATGCCAAAAGGCAGGGTTGGCTCATCGACGTCACCGAGCATTTCAGTGAAAAACGCTGTGTGGCTTGCCTCATCGTTGGCCAGGCGTACTTGCGCGACGTAGTTGCGATACGGCACTGGCGTTTTCAAGTCATAGCGGTGGCCGAACAGCAACGCTTGCATCTCGCGGCTGACGATCTCCATCGCCGTGTTATCCAGCACCAGGTGGTGGAAAAGCAGAATGGCGACGGTTTCGCCGCTCGACGATTGCTGGGCATGCACCAGACGCATCAAGGGGGCCTGGGTCAGATCCAGTCGATGATGACGAGCGTCGAACTGGCGTTGCAGACGGTCGATGACAGCCGTTTCGGGGTCTTCGGCCTCGAACTCGATGGCTTGTACTGTCAGCTCGGCATTGCGCCAGACCACCTGTTGCGGGCTTTCCAGGCCTTGCCATACCACTGAGGTGCGCAGGATATCGTGGCGGTCGATAACCTCCTGCAAGGCCGCGGCCCAACTGTACAGGCGCTCCGGCGTGTCGAACGCCAGGCGCCATTGCAGCAGATAGGTATCGCCGTGCTCTGCGATCAGGTGGTGATAGAGAATGCCTTCCTGCAGCGGTGCCAGCGGGTAGATATCCTGCACATTGGCAGCACCGCCCGGTACGCTGGCGACGATGCGGTCAATGGCTGACTGTTCGAGCGCCACCAGACTCAACATGCCCGGAGTGATCTGCTTGCAGCCTGCCGGAATAAGGTTTGCCGGCACTTTGAAGGTGTTGACGTCCGTCTGAGATGCCGCCAGAGCGGCCAGTGTCGGCTGGCTGAGCAGCACATGCACATCCGCCTTGAGTCCGGCCTTGCGCAGTTGCTCTACCAGACTGACGGCCAGCAGTGAATGGCCGCCCAGTTCGAAAAAGTTGTCGTGCCGCCCTACGCGCTCGATGCCCAGCACTTGTGCCCAGATGACCGCCATGGCGATTTCCACTTCGCCCTGTGGTGCTTCATAAGCGTTGCCGAGCAGGTACGCCGGGTCGGGATCGGGCAGCGCACGACGGTCAAGTTTGCCGTTGGCCGTCAATGGCAGCGACGCCAGCCGGGTAAAGGCACGCGGCACCATGTAGCCCGGCAGACGTGCGCGCATTGCCGCTGACAGCGTGTCGGTGTCGACCGTGGCGGTTTCGGTGAACCAGGCAAGCAGATGGAGATCGCGAACCAGCACGACTGCGTCTTTCACACCGTCCAGACTGGCCAGCACCGACTCGATTTCGCCCAGCTCAATGCGCATGCCTCGAATCTTCACCTGGTCGTCGTTACGGCCCAGGTAATCCAGAGTCCCGTCGCCGTTCCAGCGTACAAGATCGCCACTACGGTACATACGTGCCTGCGCGACATCGCTGAACGGGTCGGCAACAAAGCGCTCGTCGGTGAGTTGCGGCTGGTTCAGATAGCCCCGCGCAACACCCTCACCGCCAATGTAAAGCTCACCGGGTACTCCGACGGGCATCGCTTGCAAGTGCTTGTCGAGTACGTAAACACGGGTGTTGGCGATGGGGCCGCCAATGTGCAGCGCGCCATTGGCCTGCACCTGACCGGAGGTGGCGACAACGGTGGTTTCGGTCGGACCATAGTTGTTGACGACGGCATAACGGCGGTTGTGAGTGAACTGGCGCAGACGATCGCCGCCGATCAGCAGCGTACGCAAGGTCGGATGGTCGTGATTCTGGCTGAAGGCGTACTCGGCCACCGGGGTGGGAAGAAAGCTCACGTCCAGCGGTTGCGCGCGCCACCAGTCGAGCATGGCTTCAATGTCCTCACCACCGTCCTGTACCGGCGCCAGATGCAGGGTTGCACCAGCACACAGGGTCGGCCAGACCTCCCAGGCCATCGCGTCAAAACCGAAGCCGGCCAGGCAAGAAGTATGACTACCCGCCTTCACATCGAAAGCCTGACAGTGCCAGTCAACCAGATTGGCCAGGGTTCGATGCTCTACCATCACGCCTTTGGGCTGGCCTGTGGAGCCGGATGTGTAAATGACGTAGACCAGATTGTCGCTGCCCAGCCCCGCTACCTGCGGATTATTCTCGGCGCCCTGGCCGCCGGTGCAATGGTCCAGCTCGATCAGCGGCATTGCCAGCGGCGGCAGACGCTCGATCAGCGAAGACAGGGTCAGCACCACCACCGGCGCGCTGTCACTGAGCAGATAATGCAGGCGTTCACGCGGGTGCGACGGGTCGATGGGCACATAAGCCGCCCCCGCCTTGAGGATGGCCAAAAGCCCTACCAGGGTTTCCAGGCCACGGCGCGAAACGATTGCCACGCGATCGTCAGGGCGTACGCCCTGGTAGATCAGACGCTGAGCCAGGGCATTGGCCTGCCGGTTGAGTTGCGCGTAGGTCAGGTGTTGCCCCTGGAATATCGCCGCCACGGCATAGGGGCGAGTACGGGCCTGCTGTTCGATGCGTCGATGAATCAGTTGCTCGTCGCCCACAGCCGTTTCAGTCTGATTCCAGGTCTGCAGTTGCAATTGCTCGGCAGGTGCAGACAGGTGGAAGTCCTGAATCTTCAAAGCCGGGTTTTCCAGCCCCTGTTCCAGAACGTGCAGCAAGCGTCCGGCAATCGCCGAGGCCTCGTCGTCATCGATCCAGGCACGGTGGTGAACCAGGTGCAGCGAGGCATCGTCGTTGCAACTGTTGCTGCGCAAGTGGATGGCCAGCGGCGTCGCCTCGTAACCATTGGACACTTTTACCGTCCGCGCCTGCGCATCGGTGTAGCAGTAACCGTGGTCCTCCAGCTCGTAGGACACCGAAACTTCGAACAGTTGCGCCCGTCCCTCACGCGACAATTCGAGACTGCGATTGAGCTCGCTCAAGGGGAAGCGCTGATGACGGAAGTCACGTTTCAGTGCGTCACGCACCTCGACCACCAAGGCAGCGAAGTCCAGCCCGTCGTCGAAAGCCATGCGCACGGCACTGACCTGAGCGAAGTGACCCAGCGTCGCCTTGAAGCGCGCGCCGCTGCGGTTGAGCAGCGGCAGCCCGACAATCCACTCGTCGCGTTGCGCAGTGCGCGTGAAATAGACATGCAGAACCGCCAGCAGTACATGAAACGCAGAGGCGTTGTGGTGCTCGGCAAATTGTTTCATGCGCGCATGCAAGGTACCGGGAAGCGGCTGCACCCAGGCATGGGACGGCGCCGGGTCAGTCGCCCGGCGGTTGTGATAGCGCGACACCAGCAACGGCTCCGGCAAATCGCGGTATTTCTCCAGCCAATAGGCCCTGTCCAGCGAATAGCGTTCTGATGCCTGATACCGGGCATCGTCTGCAATGAAGTCGCTGTACCCCGGTGCAACCAGTTCGAGGTCTTTACCTGCCATCAATGCGCTGTAAAGCTCGCCCAGGGACTTGAACAACTGTGCGAAACCCCAGCCATCGAGAATCAGGTGGTGGGCCTGGCCTGCCAGCCAGTGGCGATCATCCGCCAGACGGATGAGGCTAAAGTCGAGTAGCGGGCTGCCGTCGAGCACGTACGGGCGGCGCATGCTGTCGTTGATCAGTGCTCGCGCTGCCTGCTCCGGCTCGGGGTGGCTGCCGAGGTCGTAAAATGGCAGTGACACCGGCATGGAGGCCGCATAAGTCTGAAGCGGCACGCCATCCGCTCCGGCACCCGGCATCAGCACCGTGCGCAGCGCCTCATGTGCACCAACCAGTTGCTCCAGCGCCTTGTGCAGGGTTGTCGGGTCAACCGCTCCGGACAGTTGCAGATAGCCGCCAATGTTATAAAGCGGAGAGTCACCGCGGCTGATCTGATCAAGCCAGACGTCGCGCTGAGCAGCGGTCAATGGGAATGTTGCGGCGCTGGAGGCGAGCATGACTCAAGGTCCTTCTTGGCAGGTAGGCAGCGGATTAAGCACTGCCGTCCCAGCTGTGTATGGCCCCTTAAACCCGGACAGTGCCGTACGGCCAAATGCCAGCGCAGACACACTTTCGGCGGATTGCAATCCTGTCCCTGTTTTTTGTTACAGACGCAGGATGAAAGCTTAGGCTGAATACCCAAAGACCAAGTGCCATCATCAGGCTTATCAGTAAGTGCAATCAGTAGTTGCCGCGCAGCAGTCGACATGGTCCGTCTTTGCGCGGTCGGAATCAGGAAAGCTCAAGATGAACACGGCGCAACATTTCGAGTACAACGACGACCCACGCTTTTATCTGCAACTGGCCAAGCTGGTATCCAGTACAGGCGACGACACTTTTGCCGGGCACATGCTGCAATTGGTGGATTCGCTGGTGCCCATTCACGGGCTTGGCCTCAGTGAATGGACGCTGGACCTGCGCGAGAGCAGTATCAGTCGTATCAATCTGCTGGGCAGCGCGGGCCTGCAGCATGATCCTCCCCACAGCGAGGACACCGGCCATCCTCTGCTCTCGAGCATTCTGAACATGCAGGCCCCGCTGCTTGTCCAGCTCAGGACCCCGCTGAGCGCGCAACACCCTCAGCACAACACCCACCAGTGCAATCTGGTGTCCAGCCACGGTGAACGTCGACTGATCATCTGCTTTTATCGGCTGACCGCGCTGCGGGCGTTTTCCCTGACTGAGCTGTCCTTGCTCAAGAGTCTCTCCGACACGCTGCTGCCACTGGTCGAGCATCACGCACAGAGTCTTGCTCAGTCCAGCAGCAACGCCGCGCGGCTCGAGCCGGAACCTGGTTCGCTGGATCAGGCCTTCAGTGGCAGGCTGGCACAGGACTCGGTCACACTTTCAGCACGCGAGCAGGAAGTCTGCCTGGGCTTGCTGACCGGCGGCACCGTGGCTGAAATGGCACAGCGCCTCAAGGTCAAGAACAGTTCGGTGGAGACCTACCTCAAGCGCGCTACCGCCAAACTGGGCGTCAGCGGACGACATGGTCTGGCACGCTGGATGGCGGGTGATTGAAGCTCGCATGTTCTGGTGCCTGACGGGCAGCGATACGCCCCACGAAAAAAGGGCCATTAGAGGCCCTTCTCGCGCATACGCCTCTGCCTTCAATCAATCCGAAAGGCAATCACGCTGTCGCCCAATGTCGTACCGAGCGATCCGTGACCGCCGGCAGCAATGACCACGTACTGCTTGCCGTCGTTGCCGGTATACGTCGAAGGAATGGATTGTCCGCCTGCGGGCAACTCATGCTCCCAGAGCATTTCGCCATTATTGACGTCATAGGCGCGGAAAAAGTTATCCGCCGTTGCACCGTGAAAGGCCAATCCGCCTGCTGTCACCATCGGACCGCCATGGGCGACCATGCCCATTGGAAAGCCAACCGGGAAACGCTCCTGCATGAAGCTGGTCTTGAGGTTTTTGGTCGTGCCGACCCGGCGCATCCATTGGGTCTTGCCGGTCGTGAGATCGACCCCGGCCATGGTTCCCCACGGTGGCGCTGTGCACGGGATGCCAAGGCTTGAGGCGAATCTGGAAATACGGATGGCATAGTCCCCGTCGAAGTTCTCGTTCCAGTAGGGTTTGCCTTCCTGAGTGAACAGACGTTTTTCCTGGGCCTGCTCGGGGCGCTTGATCAGGTTGTAGACATACGCCAGACGTACCGGTGCGGCGATCAGCACCTGGCGGTCAGGATCGACGGCCACCGAGCCCCAGTTGAACACGCCTATGTTGCCGGGATAGATCAATGATCCCGACTCGGTGGCCGGTGTCCACGGATTGCCGTCATAACGAAGTGTGTTGTAGGCGATCCGGCAAGCCATCTGGTCAAAAGGCGTAACCCCCCACATGGACTTCTCGGTCAGTACGGGAGGAATGAAGTTAAGTCGCGAGACCGGCTGGGTGGGTGCAAAGCGCTCGCCGTCGACACCACCCTCGGTGCGCACACTGACCTGATCGACAGGCACGATCGGCTCGCCGGTCAGTCGGTCAAGCACGAAAATATTGCCGACTTTGGTCGGTAATACCACCGCGGGCTGGCGGTTGCCGTCCTTTCCCAGGTCCAGCAGTGAGGGCTGTGATGGGTTATCGCGATCCCAGAGGTCGTTGTTCGAAGTCTGGAATCTCCAGCGCAGCGCACCGGTTTTCAGGTCAAGAGCCACCAGCGCATCGCGAAACTGCTCGGTATTGCTGTCAGGGTTACGCCGAGTGCCGGTTTCGTCGGGCGAAGCGTTGCCGAACGGGACGTACACCAGACCGTTTTTGACATCGGCGCTCAGGGTTGCCCAGGCGACCGGCGTGTCCTGCGGATAGCTCTGGTCAGCCGCTATGGGTTGGGTGTTTTTCGGATTTTGCGGATCGAAATTCCACACCAGCCTGCCAGTGATGACGTCGTAGGCGCGAATCACCCCGGACGGGTTGCCGTCGTTATAACCGTTATCCATGATCGAACTGCCGATCACGATCAGTTCGCCCGCAATCAGTGGCGCGGAGGTCTGCATGAGCGCGTGCGGGCGGATGGTGCCCATGTTGACGCTCAAGTCGATCACTCCACCGCTGCCGAAGTCGCTGCACAGGTTGCCGGTGTCGGCATCAAGCGCTACCAGTCTGGCGTCTGCGGTGGCGGTAATGATGCGTTTGGCGCATTGAGCAGGCTGTTGTGGCTGGCCAGCCGGGCTGGAGGCCGCAGAATAGTAGCTGACGCCGCGGCAGGTCTGGTGCTGCTGCAGGTACGAGCGTTTTTTCTCGGGGGTGTATTTCCAGGCCAGTTGCCCGGTCTGCGGGTTCAGTGCATGCACTTCGTTATGAGGCGTGCACACGTACACCCGATCGTTGATCTTGAGCGGCGTGGCTTCAAAGGTGTACTCACCGGCGTCCTTGTCCTCATCACGCAGGTCGCCGGTATGGTATTCCCAGGCCACCGACAGCTTGCCGACGTTGTCCGGGGTGATCTGATTGAGGCTGGAGAAACGCTGGCCCGCGTTGCTTCCGCCATACGCGGCCCAATCACTGCCTGCCGAGTCGGCGCTGCGGGTGGTCGCCACGTTGTCGATCCTCCCCTGCTGCGGGTACGGATCGTGAAACATCAGCGCAATCACGATCAGCAGCATTGCGCAAAGCGTTCCGCCAAGCAACGGGTGAAAACGACGGTTATCGGTACTTGAGCGCGCCTGATAAAGCGGCCGCACTACCCAAGGCATGGCCAGCCACAGGCCGATCAGTCCAAACAGATCGCCGCGAGGAATCCACTGCCATTTGTCGAGGCCGACTTCGTAGATGATCCAGATCAGAATCCCCCACATCATCACGGCATACAGGGTAAGCGCCGATTTTCTTTTCAGGAATACCAGGGTTGCTGTGGCCAGCAAACCCAGGGCAATCACCGAGTAGGCCGGTGAACCGCCAGCAGCCACCAATTGCGCGCCCATTAACAGCAGAATGAGGCTGAGTATCGCGATCACGATACCGGTCACTTTGAGAATCATCTTCCTTGCCCTTTATTGTTATTCAATCTTGCGCCGCGACATTTTCGACCACGGATTTCGTCCGTAGTGTCAGTTTTTGCGTGTCGCGTCATCCAGGGCAAGGATGGTGTGGGCGTTGGTGACGGTGGTTGCCAGGGTGTTGATCACGCCTGAACGCAAGGCGCCCAGCGTGGCGGCGGCCTTGGTGTTTTCGCTGGCAATGGCCACTACATCGGGGATACGAAACAATTCCTGCACGGTAAGGCCGATTACCCTGCCCTGTATGGCATTGACCGCAGGCTGGCCGTGAATGTCGATGAAGTCATAGCCCATCATGTCGCCCACCGTGCCGGACAGCCTGGCCTGAGCGATTTCCTGCGGAGAGAACCAGCCCATGCGCACCATGTTGCTGTTTTCGCTCATGTCACCAATGCCGATCAGCGCCATGTCGGCACGCCGTGCGCGGTCAAGCGTCGAGCGCACAGTGTCGTTGCTGATCAGAATACTGCGCAGCTCAGGGTTGGCGACCAGCGCCGGAGCGTACAGGCTTTCGCTTTCGCCACCGAACCGCAGCGCCAGACGGCGGCAAATGTGGTCGGGGTTCATGTACTCGCCCGCCTTGAGCGAGCCGCCAATAGCACAGACAAATGTGCAGTTGCGCGTCACCGGCAGGAACACGTTGTCCGCGACCGCACCCACATTGCGGCCCATGCCCACGGCGACGATCATGCCGTCACCAAGGGTCTTGTTGAGGTAGTTGGCAACCAGACTGGCGACCGCCGAGCGCTGAGTATCCGGGTCACTGTGGTCGACTGCAATCAACGCCCTGTCCAGCTGAAACCGTTCGACCAGCGCCAGTTCCAGCTCGTTGTTCATCGCCGGGTGCTGCAGCACCCGTACTTCGACAATCCCTTCATCGCGTGCGCGTTTGAGCAGTCGGCTGACTTTTGCGCGCGACAGGTCAAAGCGTTTGGCGATGGCTTCCTGAGTGACGTTCTCAAGGTAATAGAGCATCGCGACTTCAGTCATCAGATCGATGTCGCTGGCCATGCGCTGGGTACTGTCACTCATGTGGACGGGCTTCCGTTTCGGCGTCAAAGGCACATTCTCCCTACTCGCGCCCTGTCCCGTCCACTGACTATTGATGCCCGTCACGCTCTATCGCGTTGATGCGCTCGACCTTGGCGCCGGAGCGCGCGGCTTCGAACTCCGACTCCAGGAACGATTTGACGATGCTTTTCGCCAGTTCCGCGCCGATCACCCGTGCACCGATGGAAAGAATTTGCGCATCGTTGCTCTTGCGCGCCCGCTCAGCCGAGTAGGTGTCGTGGGCCTGGGCCGCACGAATGCCTAAGACCTTGTTGGCGGAGATGGCCATGCCTATTCCGGTCCCGCAGACCAGCACGCCAAGCCGCTGCTGCCCGGCATTAATGGCTGTGGCCACGGCCAGGGCGATGTCCGGGTAAAGCACCGGTGCCGTGGAATGAGTACCGAAATCGGTCACCGGATAACCCAGCGACTCGATATGGCGCTTCAACAATTCCTTGAGTTCATAACCCGCTTCATCACATCCGATAGCCACCGGGAAAGGTGTGTTCATGGCATCAGGCTCCGCTGCCGAGGTCTTATTATCTGACCAAATGTTCAATCGGTGAAATTCCGATCAGTCATTTCTGAAACATTAGCCTGGTTCTGTCAAGCAAGTTTTCCAACGAATCCTGAACAAAAGCTCAGAACTGCCGCAGGGTTGCCTTTAAACGAACACTTGAAAACTTTTACAGGAAACAGATTGACTGATCAGAATTTCATTTGGTACACATATGCTCACTGAGCAACGCATCAGCACCTAATAAGAATTCACAGCACGAGGACACGCCAATGGCCAAGCCATTACTGCTCCAGGCTGAACACGTCACCAAGGCTTACGCTGGCATCCCCGCCTTGCGTGACGGGCGTCTCTCATTGCGAGCCGGAAGCGTGCACGCCCTGTGCGGCGGCAATGGCGCGGGCAAGTCCACTTTTCTGAGCATTCTGATGGGCATCACCCAGCGCGATGCCGGGACCATCCTGCTCAACGGCGAGCCAGTGCAGTTCAATCGCCCCGGCGATGCCCTGGCTGCCGGGATTGCGATGATCACCCAAGAGCTGGAACCCATCCCCTTCATGACCGTCGCCGAGAACATCTGGCTGGGCCGCGAGCCGCGTCGGGCCGGGTGCATTGTCGACAGCAAGGAACTGAACCGACGCACCCGTGCACTGCTGGACGAACTGGAATTCGACGTCGACGCCACCAGCCCCATGCATTTGCTGAGTGTGGCGCAGATACAACTGGTGGAAATCGCCAAGGCCTTCAGCCATGACTGTTCGGTAATGATCATGGACGAGCCCACTTCGGCCATCGGCGAGCGTGAGGCGCAAACACTGTTCAAGGCCATCCGCCGGCTTGCCGCCCGGGGCGCGGGCATCATCTATGTTTCCCACCGCCTCAGCGAACTGGCACAGATTGCCGACGATTACAGCATCTTTCGAGACGGCGCCTTTGTCGAAAGCGGACGCATGGCCGATATCGACCGGGCCCACCTGGTGCGCGGCATCGTCGGCCAGGAATTGCAGCGTATAGATCACAAGGTCGGCCGAGAATGCGCGGTCGAATGCTGCCTGAAGGTCGAGGGCCTGAGCCGCAACGGCGAGTTCGAAGACATCAGCCTGCAAGTGCGTCACGGCGAAATTCTCGGTATTTACGGGCTGATGGGCTCGGGTCGCAGCGAGTTCCTCAACTGCCTGTACGGCCTGACCACCCCTGACGCCGGCAGCGTCACCCTGCAAGGCAAGCCAATGCCGGTCGGACTGCCCAAAGCGACCATTCGCGCGGGCGTCTCACTGGTTACCGAAGACCGCAAGGACAGCGGCCTGGTACTCAGTGGCAGCATCCTGTCCAACATCGCGCTGTCGGCTTACCGGCAGCTGTCGAACTGGTCGCTGATCGATGCCCGCAAGGAACACAAGCTGGCCGAAGACATGGTCAAGCGCCTGCAGATCAAGACGACGTCGCTGGATCTGCCCGTCGCGTCGATGAGCGGCGGCAACCAACAGAAGGTCGTCCTCGCCAAATGCCTGTCGACCGAACCGGTGTGCCTGCTCTGCGACGAGCCGACCCGGGGCATCGACGAAGGTGCCAAGCAGGAAATCTATCACCTGCTGGATCAGTTCGTACGCGCTGGCGGAGCCGCCATCGTGGTCTCTTCAGAAGCGCCGGAACTGCTGCGCCTGAGTGACCGAATCGCCGTGTTCAAGGGTGGCAGGCTGGTGACTATCAGCAGCGATGCCGATCTTTCCCAGGAAGTCCTGTTGAGTCTTGCCTCATGAATGCCAAAACCATCATTGCCCCAGCCTCCACGTCTCCACGCAGCCGCCTGCGCCTGTCTCTCGACCGTTTCGGGCTGCCGCTGGTGTTCATTCTGTTGTGCCTGGTACTGGCGTTTGCCAGCGAATATTTCATGACCTGGCGCAACTGGATGGACATCCTGCGCCAGACCTCGATCAACGGCATTCTCGCGGTCGGCATGACCTACGTGATCCTGACCAAGGGCATCGACCTTTCGGTCGGTTCGATTCTGGCGTTCGCTGGATTGTGCAGCGCCTTGGTCGCCACCCAGGGCTATGGTTTGCTGGCAGCAGTCAGTGCGGGCATGTTCGCCGGCGCCATGCTCGGCGTGGTCAATGGCTTCATGGTTGCCAATCTTTCGATTCCACCGTTTGTAGCCACCCTGGGCATGCTCAGTATTGCCCGCGGCATGACCTTCATCCTCAACGACGGCAGCCCGGTGACCGACCTGCCCGAAGAATACCTGGCGCTGGGTATCGGCCGCGTCGGCCCGATTGGTGTGCCGATCATTATCTTCGCGGTGGTCGCGCTGATTTTCTGGATGGTACTGCGCTACACCACCTACGGCCGTTACGTGTACGCCGTCGGCGGCAACGAAAAGAGCGCACGCACCTCTGGTATCGGCGTACGCAAGGTGATGTTTTCGGTGTACGTGGTTTCCGGGCTGCTCGCCGGACTGGCAGGTGTAGTGCTGTCCGCCAGAACCACCTCCGCCCTGCCCCAGGCTGGCATGTCCTACGAGCTTGACGCCATCGCAGCAGTGGTCATCGGCGGCACCAGTCTGTCCGGAGGCACCGGCAGCATCGTCGGCACGCTGTTCGGCGCACTGCTGATCGGCGTAATCAACAACGGCCTGAACCTGCTCGGCGTGTCCTCCTATTACCAGCAGGTCGCCAAGGGCCTGATCATCGTGTTTGCAGTGTTGATTGATGTGTGGCGCAAGAAAAAACGCTAAACCGGCATGAACGACTGACTACAACAATAACGAGGTTCTCATCATGAAATTCGGTACATCCCTGGCCGCGGTCGCGGCGTTCTCCCTGCTTGCCAGCAGTATCTCCATGGCCGCCGATGGCAAGACCTACAAGATCGGCGCGGCGGTGTATGGCCTCAAGGGCCAGTTCATGCAGAACTGGGTGCGTGAGCTCAAGGAGCATCCGGCGGTCAAGGACGGCACCGTGAAAATCACCGTGTTCGACGGTAACTACGATGCGCTGACCCAGAACAATCAAATAGAGACCATGATCACCCAGCATTACGATGCGATCATTTTCGTGCCCATCGACACCAAGGCCGGCGTCGGCACTGTGGCCAGGGCAATGGAAAACGACATTCCGGTCATCGCGTCGAACACCCGGGTTGCCGGCAACAAGGTGCCTTATGTCGGCAACGACGATGTCGAGGGTGGTCGGCTGCAGGCGCAGGCCATGGTCGACAAGCTCAAGGGCAAAGGCAATGTGGTGATCATCCAGGGACCGATTGGCCAATCGGCGCAAATTGATCGGGAAAAAGGCGAACTGGAGGTCCTGAGCAAACATCCGGACATGAAGATCATCGAGAAGAAGACCGCCAACTGGTCCCGGGCCGAAGCTCAGACCCTGACTGAAGACTGGCTCAATGCGCATCAGAACGGCGGCATTTCCGGGATCATTTCGCAAAACGACGACATGGCTCTCGGCGCCCTGCAAGCGGTGAAATCCCGCAATCTGAAGCCTGCCGATGTGCCGATCACCTCCATTGACGGCATGCCTGACGCCATCCAGGCGGCGAAGAAAAACGAAATCACGACTTTCCTGCAAGACGCCCAGGCCCAGTCCCAGGGTGCCCTCGATGTCGCGCTTCGCACCCTGGCCGGGAAGGATTACAAGCCGCAGTCAGTGATCTGGGAGCGCTATGCCAAGGACGTCAAATGGGGCGATGGCACCGACAAGAACTACATCCTGCCGTGGGTGCCAGTCACCGATGCCAACGCCGACGCGCTGTACAAGCAGGTCAGCGGTGGCAAGTAACCGGTCTGAGATTCCCGCTTCTGCCCGAAGGGCGTGGGAGCGAACCGGGCGACGCTTCGCTTGTTCGTGAAGACGGTATTTCAAACGACGCATTTTCGGCGGTCATACCGGCCTCTTCGCGAACAAGTTCGCTCCCACGGCCTTCGGCCAGAATCAAAAGCTAACGTGCTTGAATCTTCAAAAAAACAGCGCTACAGGAGTCATCTTCATGTCTGAATTCTGGAACAAGGCGTTCGATCTCAATGGCCGCTGTGCGGTCATCACCGGCGGAGCAGCCGGGATTGGCCTTGCCTGTGCCAGCCTGCTGGTCGCACGCGGCGCACGGGTCGCACTGCTGGACCGTGACCCGGCAGTGGCCGAGGTTGCCGCCGGCCTGGGCAGCGGGCACCTCGGTATTGCCGTCGACCTGCGCCGGATCGATCAGGTCAACAGCACCATCGACAGCGTCTTCGAGCATTTCAAGCGCATCGATTATCTGGTCAACAGTGCCGGAGTTGCCCTGCTGGACAAGGCTGTTGACGTCAGCGAAGAGGCCTGGGACACGACGCTGGACATCAACCTCAAGGCCAGTTTCTTCGTCGCCCAGGCCTGTGCGCGACATATGCTCGGCCAAGGCAGCGGACGCATCATCAACCTTGCCTCGCAGGCCGCGGTCATTGGACTGGACAGGCACGTCGCCTACTGCGCGAGCAAGGCCGCAGTGGTCGGCATGACCAAAGTCCTGGCCATGGAGTGGGCGCCGCACATCAACGTCAACGCCATCTCGCCCACCATCGTCGAGACCGCGCTGGGCAAAAAAGCCTGGGCGGGCGAAGTCGGAGAACGGGCCAAAACGCAGATCCCGGCAGGCCGCTTCGCCCAGCCGGAGGAAATAGCCGGGCTGGCCCTGTACCTGCTCAGCGACGCCGCCAGCATGATCACCGGCGAAAACGTAGTGATCGACGGCGGCTACAGCATCCAGTAATTCATTTTCTGTCGTGAGGTTCATCGTCATGTCCACCGTCACCGAACGCACTGCCGAACAACTTTCACCGGTCATCCCGAAAACCATGCAGGCCGTGGTCTGCCACGGTCCGGAAGACTACCGGTTGGAAACCGTGGATGTGCCGACTCCCGGCCCCGACGAAATCCTGACCAAGGTCGAGCTGTGTGGCATCTGCATGGGCGACATCAAGACCTATCGCGGCGCACCCTCGTTCTGGGGCGATGCCGAGCAGCCTCGCTACGTCAAACCACCGATGATTCCCGGCCATGAATTCGTCTGTCGCGTGGTGGCGCTCGGCCCTGGTGCCGAAAAGCGTGGCGTGCAGATCGGCGACCGGGTGATCTCCGAACAGATCGTGCCGTGCTGGGGCTGCCGCTTCTGTAACCACGGACAGTACTGGATGTGCCAGAAGCACGACCTTTACGGCTTTCAGAACAACGTGCAGGGTGCCATGGCCCAGTACATGATTTTTACCAGGGAAGGCATCATTCACAAGGTGCCCGACTCGATCGCCCCGGACGAAGCCATTCTCATCGAACCTCTGGCCTGCTCGTTGCACGCAGCCGAACGGGCCGATGTCGACTTCGACGACATTGTAGTCGTCGCCGGTGCCGGCACACTGGGCCTCGGGATCATTGGCGCAGTACGCATGCGCAACCCGAAAAAGCTCATCGTTCTCGACATGAAGCCCGAGCGCGCTGCCCTCGCCCTGCGCATGGGCGCCGATGAGGTGTGGAACCCGGCCGAGGTCGACGTGCAGGCGAAAATCCGCGAGATAACCGACGGCTACGGCTGCGACATCTATATAGAGGCCACCGGACACCACAAGGCCGTCAATCAGGGCCTGGCGATGCTGCGCAAACTCGGACGCTTTGTCGAGTTCAGCGTATTCAACGATGAAGCCACGGTGGACTGGTCGATCATCGGTGACCGCAAGGAACTGGACGTACTCGGCTCTCACCTCGGCCCCTACATGTACCCGCGCGCCATTGATTTTATTGGCAACCGCAAGATCGACATGCGCGACGTCGTCACGCACAAATTTCCCCTGGCGGAGTTCAAGGAGGCGTTTGCCGTCATGGAGCGCGGCGATAAATCATTGAAGGTGGTTCTGGAACCCTGATCCGCCCGATCCTTATAAAAAGAACACAGGAAATCGCGTTATGAACCGAGTGATAAACGATCCGGACCAGGTGGTCGAGGACATGCTGCGCGGCATTCTGGTAGCGCACCCCGAACTGTCGCAAAGTGACGGTAATCCACGGGTCATCAGCAAAACCCGGCCTTCGGAGCAAGGGCGCGTCGGTATCGTTACCGGCGGCGGCTCGGGTCATGAACCGGCCTTTCTCGGCTATGTCGGTCCAGGGCTGGTAGATGCGGTAGCGGTCGGCGAGATTTTTTCCTCGCCTACTGCCAAGAGCTTTTTCGACGCCTTTCGCGCGGCCGATCACGGGGCAGGCATCGCCTGCCTGTACGGCAATTACGCGGGCGACAATATGAACGTGAAGCTGGCGATGAAAATGGCCGCCAGCAAAGACCTGCAAGTGCGCACCGTGGTAGCCAACGACGATGTGGCCTCGGCGCCGAAAGCCGATATCGCCAAGCGACGCGGAGTGGCCGGGGAAATTTTCATGTGGAAGGTCGGCGGCGCTGCGGCCGCGCACGGTTACGATCTGGACGGTGTGATCCGTGTCGCGCAAAAGGCCGTGGATCAATGCCGATCCATCGGTATCGGCCTGACGCCCTGCACCATCGCGGCGGTCGGCAAACCCAACTTTCAGATCCCCGACGGCAAAATGGAGCTGGGCATCGGTCACCATGGCGAACCGGGTATCGAAGTCATCGACATCGAGTCTGCGGCGGCCATGGCAGAACGCATGCTCGCGCCGATTCTGGCCGACCGGGATTTCAGCGTGGACGACAGCGTAGTCGTGCTGGTTTCAGGCCTCGGAGCAACACCGGTAATGGAACTCTACGTGTTCTACGCCGAAGTGGAGCGTCTGCTGAAGGCTCGGGGCTTGAAAATCCATCGTTGCTACGTGGGCAATTACTTCACGTCGCTGGAGATGATGGGGGTAACCCTGACGCTGCTTGGCCTGGACGCCGAACTGAAAACCCTGATCGACCACCCTTGCCGTTCCATCGGCATGACCCAGGCGGAGTGAACCATGAGCGAGCAATTCTCTACCCAACATGGCACTGCCATCGTTGCCGACCTGGTGAGCGTGATCGTCGCCAACCGCGAATACCTCAGCGAAGTGGATGGCGCGATCGGTGACGGCGACCATGGCATCAATATGGCCAAGGGCTTCGCCCACTGCGGCCGTACCATCGAAGACCGCCAATTGAGCCTCGCCGAGGCGCTGGATGAGCTGACCCTGAGCCTGATGGAAGGCATCGGCGGATCCATGGGCCCGCTGTATGGCAGCCTGTTTATCGGCATGGCCGATCAGGTACGCGGCTGCGAGGAGATCGATGCCGCGGCCTTCGCCAAACTGCTGCGTGGCGGCCTCACTTCACTGCAGGACATCACCGAAGCCGGCGTCGGCGATAAATGCCTGATGGATACACTGATTCCGGCCGTCGAAGCCTTCGAGCAGGCCCACGCCCGGGGTGAATCATTCAGTGCAGCGCTCGATGCAATGAAAAGCGCAGCATCACAAGGGCGCGATTCCACCCGCGATCTGATCGCGAAGATAGGCCGGGCGAGTCGCCTCGGCGAACGCTCGCTCGGCGTGCTGGATGCAGGCGCGGTGTCGTGCTGCCTGATACTGACGCAACTGGCGGATTCAGTGCAGCCGAGGCTGAAAGACCGTTAAAACACCGCACTATCAAAGCTCGAATCGAATCCGCCGCTCGCGGCGCTGTGCTTCCGGCAGCGCCTCGCCGGCCATCCTGCGCGAGGATCTATACAGCAGCAACCCCTCACTGCGCCTGCGCACGCAACCGGGCGGGCTCGCCGTTCTTTTCGGCGTAGTAACGCGCGCGCCGCAAGACATGCTGGGTGGCTCTGCGCGCCTCCTCCTTGTTGAGTTCGACATGCGCTTCCAGCAATTGCTGCGCCTGTCGCGGCCGACGTTGCAGGAGGGCCTTCAGAATACTGCCATGCTCTTCATACGTTGCATCGATTCTGGAGGCGCTGAATTCGAGACGCCGGATGGTTCGGGTCTTCTCGGTAATCTCGTAATGCAGCCTGGCCATTTCCCGGTTACCCACTGCCTCGACCAACGCACAATGGAACCGTTCGCCCAGCCCGGCCAAGAGATCGGTGTCTCTCAAACGCTCGCTTTTCGGCACCAGCCAGGTGCGTATGAGTTCGTCGATCAGCGGCTCGACACTCAGGTTCATCAAACCCAGCCTGGCAAGCGCCGTCAGCTCGAGCACCACCCGAACGTCATACAGTTCCTCGAAGTGACGAGGGTCGAAGGGCCGCACCTGCCAGCCGCTTCGGTAATAAACCTCCACATAGCCTTCCTGCTCCAGCCGGAACAATGCCTGCCTGACCGGTGTACGGCTGGCTTGAACACGCTCGGCCACTTCACCTTCAGTAAATCGCTCGCCGGGTAATAGACGAAACTCGGAAATGTCTTCTTTGAGCAGGGCGTAAATCCGCTCGGACATGGTTTCCGAGCGCTCTTTCAATTTTTTGGCGCATGCTGTCTGCATTGATGATTCGTCCTTGTAATCCAGTTACTTAACCTTGGCGCAGATGACCTGCGGTATTGCCGGACATCCACCAGCGTGGGAAATCTGCAATCCCGTTAATCACCGCATCCACGTTTTGCCGATGGGCCTCGAATAGCTTCGGGTCATATTTTCCGGTACGCACCAACAGGCTGCTGGCACCGACGGCTTTCGCCCCTGCGCAGTCAGTCAGAACGTCGTCGCCCACCACCAGTGTGCGGCTGGCGCTGGTATCGAGTTTGCGCAAGGCAGCCTCGAAAAACATCGGTGACGGTTTGCCCATGACCAAGGCCTGTACCTGTGCTGCGGCCTCAAGCCCGACGATGAAGGCGCCGCAATCGAGGCGCTCCCCGTCACGATCGAACCAGAACAGGTTTTTTTGCAGCGCAATGAGACGAGCACCGCCTCGCAACATACGGAAACAGCGATTCAGCGTGGCGTAGTCGAAGGCTTCGCCGATATCGCTGATGACCACTACGTCCGGGTTCTTATCGTTTGTAACGATGCCGCTGAACGCCGGCCGTATCGAATCGGGGACCAGCAAATGGCACTTGAGGTGCGGATGTTGCTGCAGATAGCCCAGACACGCCGTGGTGGCGGTCTGGATTTCGTCGGGGACGACCTCGATTCCGGCGTGGCAAAGCTCCTCTGCCAGCGCCTCCGGCATCTTCGCCGTGGTGTTGGTCAGCAATTGCAGC
Source organism: Pseudomonas sp. ICMP 10191 (assembly GCF_001467335.1). Lineage (NCBI taxonomy): Bacteria > Pseudomonadati > Pseudomonadota > Gammaproteobacteria > Pseudomonadales > Pseudomonadaceae > Pseudomonas > Pseudomonas sp. ICMP 10191. Next base: position 130,508 of record NZ_LKGW01000146.1, on the reverse strand, counting down.
CTTAACCCCTGCGAGCGCGCGAAGCTCAATGCATCGGCTGCGCCCGGCAGAGGCTGTCCCTTGAGCATGAGTGTGCCGTCAATATCGAAAAGCAGGCTGTCGAAGCGCATGGATAAGCTCCCTGTGGCTGAAAGTATCGAGTCAGGTGTCAGAATGTGGCTGTGAGCCACTGGCGAATCGCAGGCAATGTCATTTCAGCGTCGGCAGGCCGTGGCAACGGCGTGCTGCTGGCGTCCAGCAACACGCCACGCAACCACGGGTCATTGGCGAATACCGTGTGATCGCCACCTTTTCGGCTGAGGCGAACGGCGTGTTCTGAACGAGCGGCCAGCAGTCGCGTGCCGCGTGGGGCCTGCCAGTAGCAGCCGCCCGTCCAGCCTTCAGCAAAGACCTGCCCGCCGGCGCACTCGAACATCGTCCACTCATCTCGAAACGGCTGTGCGAGGCTTTTGCGCCAGGCGTCGGTCACTGAGCCAGGGTCTTGTCCGGACAGCGCCAGTCGTCCGGTGTTGAACAGCACCAGACCGTTGTCGGCCGGATGAAAGAGCGCCGCGCTTTTGTGCATATCCGGCACGCCTGATGCGTCATAGACCAGCCAGCCCTGCTGCTCGAAAAAACTGTTGGGGTAAAGATCGTGATGGACAGGTGCCATGCCGTGATCCGAGTGAGCGACGCAGCGTACTTCGCCACCCGCGGCATCGACGCAGCGCAGGATCAGCTCATCGACCCACCCCGCTATCTCGTCGAACAGGCGTTGCCCAACTGCTTGCATCAATTCGCTGGCCCAGTCTTGCGCGAGGTACTTGAGCAGATGATGTGACAGCAGATCCACCACCGGGTAATAACCGATGACACGCCGTGCGTCACCGGCCCTGACTGCGCCGACAATGTCGTCGCAAAAGCTTTCATGCATCTCGCGCATCAGTTCCAGCAGCAGCCATTCCGCAGCGCCCTGCCCGCCCTCATCCAGCCGCTTGCCAAGCTGTCCGGTGCGATACAGCACCGTCAGGTCATTGGCCACGTAAGCCTTGCCGGCGTCGCCCTGCAGATCAAGCGCCTGGACCTCACGGTAACCGAAGCTGATCACACAAACACGGTTTTCGATGTGCACCGCGCGCACTGCAATCGCCTTGCATACATTGCCCGGGGCCTGCCGCGACAACGGCACGTGTATCGTGCTGCCCAGCGGCAATGGGCAAGGGGCACGGCCGTGGTTCTCTGGCCAGTCCAGCACCGCACCGTCCTGTTGAAGACTGACCCTGGCAACCACATCCAGGGCCTCGATACGCAGGCAGCCACCGTTTTCAATGACCTCGGGACGCAGCGAAAAACCCTGGTAGACGCAGCTTTGCCCAAGCAATGCATCACCCAGCCTGTCGGGCTGGACAAAGGGCACGGCACACAGGCGGAAGGTGATGCCCTGGCGCGCCCATTCATCCCAGACCATATCGATGTGGCGCGGCCAGACCTCAAAGGCATCCGTCACCGCCAGGCAGTCCTGCGGCGTTGGCGCAGGCACGAGATAGCCCGTCAAACCGTGCTCGCTGACCGGTGCGCCGCTGAAGATCGACAACAGCGAGGGCGGGGTCTGGCAATTGGGCGACAGTGGCAGCAAGGGGTAACACGGCCACTGCGCCGAGGGCCGTCCAGGCTGTCGTGCCCGGTAACGCTTGACCAGCTCCCACGACAACCCGTCGATCAACAGCCATACCAACGGATCAGCGCCCCTCATGAAGCGATCCGGCGTTGAGAGTTGTCCAACGCCCACCGGGCCACCACGGCAACACGCTGCTTCAACTGTTCGAGAGAACCGCTGTTGGGCAGTACATAATCCGCTTCGATCCGGCGCATCTGCAGATCCAGTGCGCTGTTTTCCACCACACTGATATCGCCGCGCTGGCCCAGACGCGATTGCCTCAAGGATGAATCGGCCAGCACTTTGATTACCTGAAAGCCTTGCTCATACAGATACGGCCAGTCGACGGTGTCATCGCGCAGGTCGTCATTGATGACAACCTGCGCACGCGACTGCAGCAATCGCCGTGCGAAGTTCTTGACCAGCGACTGACCGTCCAGAACCCTTAGTTCGCGCGCGATGCACTCCAGCAGGCGCTGGTTCTGACTGCCGCTTGCCAGCTCCACCCCGGCCTGTTCGTAGAACAGGCCTTGCAACTCATACAGTGGCTGGGCCAGCTTGATGACCTCTACCGACAGCCCGGCCTCTTCGAAATGCTCACGCAGCAACTGAGCGGTTGTGCTCTTCCCTGAGCCGCTGGGGGCCACCAGCGCCAGACGCAATTGGGTAGCGTGGTTCATGGAATCTCCTTGTCTCAGGCGCTGATGAGTTCACGCGCCACGCCGACACGACTTTGCCATTGCACGCCGAGCAGCCCCCGGACGATCTGCGCTGGCACGGTATCGGTCAGCGAAGTGGCGTCAAGCAGGCCGTGCCAGGTTGAGGTCACGAAACGGTGCGGCCACTCGAAGAGCGTGGGCGAGTGGATTTGCTCCAGAATCGCATCGCGGCCCATTGCATGGATCTGCAACTTACCCCGCGCCGCGACATTGGGCAGTACGACTGTTTGCAGCCAGCCACAGCCTTCAGGACTGGCCTTGAGTGCGGCGCGCATGGTTTCAGGCATGCACAGGCGTTTTTCGGTGTGTGCAATCGACAGGTCATCGGCCACCGCAGCCAGATCGAGTCGCTTGGCCAGTTCGGGGTGTGTACGCAGCGTGCCGACACCGACATGCGGGTAGTCCGGCCAGCCACGGGCACGAACCCGGCCGTCTATACAGTCCAGCAACAGCTTGTCACCGGAAAAGTACAGATACTCCTCGGACAGCACCAGATCCAGCATGGTAGTGGTCTTGCCAGCTCCCTTCGCACCGCCGATTGCAACGATTCCACCGTCTGGCCCGACCACCGCCGACGCATGCATGATCACACTGCCTTTGGCCTGCTCGACCAGCAGGCCGTAGTAGCGCACCAGCTCGATCAAGTGGATGAATGCATTTTCGTCGCCGTGAAAATCCACAGTGTGACGCGCCCGGTCAATCCGGTAACCGACTCGCGTATCGGCATCCCAAGCGTAATCCAGACCTGTGTCCGGGTCATGGCCACGCAACACCCGCAGGGTAAAGCCGGGGGCGTAGGTTTCGCGGATGATGTCAGGCGTCACGCAGAGGCCAATCCATTCCTGCTTGAAGGCGGTGCTGTCGTGCAGCCGGATCCTTAAGTCGACGGTGGTCTGGCCGTCGTCCGCGACTTCGGCAAAGTAAGGTGCGAGGAAGACTCGCAGCCGCTGGGCCAGTGCGGAGCCCGAGGTCTGATCATCCAGTTCGAATCGATAGCGTCCATTGCAAAGATAGCGGCTCATGAGTACAGGCTCTCCCGGGTGGTGATAAAGGGCGATGGCGAATGCAGAAAGGCAAAGCGGTCAGTCAGGGGCCAGCATTCCTGGCGACGTTCGCTCAGAAATGCCCGCAGATGCTCCATCAGCCTGCGCAGATCGGCATCGATCGACTGAGAGTCCAGTGCGCCCCGGCACTTGAGAAAACGTACCTCACCGCGCGTCGTACTCCCCGCCTGCGAATCGAGCGGCATGCAGGTCTCGAAGGTGATCGCGAAGAGGTTGCCGCTGTCCACGGATTCACACGGGGCACTGAACGCATAACGTCGGTACTCACCAAGTGCCTGCAACGTGCTGTCAATGTTCATGGCCATAGCCTCCAGCGTCGGAGAGCCCAGCGACAGGTGCCTTACGGTGCCCGACAGGTTGCCCGGGGCACTGCGAAACAACTGCACGATGGGCTCATTGACCGCCAGCTTGCGTTTGCGGCTGCAATGCTCGACCCACACATAGCCCCCGTCTTCATCACGGGCGGCGGTCACCTGATGATCCCAGACCTGAAATTCGTCACCGCACTGGCTGGTGAACGGCGCCATTGCCGGGCTGAAACTGGCATCGAACCAGGCCTCGCCGAGCATCCGCGCATGGCAATCAGGTGCCATCTCGATGGACTCGACGTAGGTCTGTTCGCTGGTGGCGTAGCGACATTCCCAATTGTTGATCGCCAGATGGTTGCGCTCGAACGCATTGCGCAGCGAGATCAACAGGTTTTGCGGGACGGCAGGCTGCTCGATTTCGAGGGGCGGCTGTACGAACAGCGAACGATGCACATCAATGCGATTGAGCAAATGGCTGATGTACACCCGGTCCGCCTGCAAGCGGATGATCGCCAGCGGGATGGCGGCACCGGACAGGTTTTGGCAGCTTTCATCGCCCAGCGCGCCGTGCGAATCCTCAAGGAACATCGCCCCGTCGGCATCCCAACGTGCCAGTACCCGGTGGCGGCCTCGCAGGTCAGCGACGGCGGTCAGCTCACCCAGCAACGCCGTGTCCGCGGCAATGGCATACAACGTGTGGTCATCGCTGCCGAACGGCTCCTGATGACGGATTTTCCAGCTACCGAACACAATAGCCGTCTGCGTGGTCGTGGATTGCGACATGCTCATCTCCCCGGCAAAGTGAATTCAGAGCCGACTCGCCTCACGGGCAAAGTCGAGTTTCGAATAGAGATCCTGCTGAAACGGCGGATGCCGCTCCGCCAGAAAGTCGCGCATTACGTTGGATACGGTTTCAAAGTCTTCCTCCACCTCGCGCAGCGTGTGCAGGGTCCTGCTGCGGCAATATTCGACTTCGACCTGGGCGAACTCCGCACTCCCGTCGACCATGCGGCAGACATCGAAATACGCGCCAAAACCATTGCCGGTCCTCAGCGATTCGAAATTGATGTCGATCCGTGTGCGCCTGAACGGCTTGAGCCGACACAGATTTGCCGAGGTCATCGAGCGGGCGTGAGTTTCGATATCGGCAAACGCCACCGGCTGATCGGTATTGAAGTCTTCGCGGCGCAATTCGGCGTTTTCGAGAAACCATTTGCGTTTGACCGCCATCAGCCCATCGGCCTGAGGAATGAACGAGATGTAACCGGTTTCGAGCGGGTCGCCCGTCACTTCGAAAATGTGCGATTCATAATCGTAGGTTTGAAAGTCACGGTCGATTTCCAGCACCAGGTCCTTGAAAGCGCCCTCTCCGAACGCTTTGTGCATCGCGGTGGACAACTGCCACATGTCAGGTATCTGAAACGAGGTGAATTTACGTTCCAGCTCCATTTCCGGACGCCAGCGCACGTACCAGCAGTCATCACTCAGCATCGGTTGCGAAACAGCCACACGCGCAGCAGCGGATCGGGCCAAACGTTGCCAGGCCCTCCAGGAAGCACGCTCGACCGGTTCGACCTCCATCAAGTGCAGGAACAAGGCCCCGGCTTCACCCTCGTGAACGTAGTGATAAACGCTGCATTTACCGAGGTGATGCGTCACCGCCAGAGTGGCCATCAGCGCCTGATCGGACGGCCGGCGGTGAAACGTCGGGTCCAGCACATGCATGCGCGAACGGCTGTCTTGCGTACGCTTGCGCTGCCCGGCATTGAAGACTTGAAAGTCGAAGTCCTTCATCGGCATCGGCACATGGGTGTGATGAGCGTTGGAAAGCCACTGCGCATGCAACGTACCACTGGGAATGAACAGACCGTTGTCCGAGTGACGGGCCCGCGCAGCCTCTGTGTCGACAATTGCAACCAGCGCAGAATCAAGGCTGCCGTTGAGGGTGTGCGGATCGAAGAACAGCAGTGAAATATCCGTAGTCATTGTAGCTCCCGTACTTCGTTGACAGCGTGAGGCAGCGCCTTCGGGCTCTGACTGAAAGCGATCCGTTGTCCGGCAAGACCCTGTTGATACAGCGCATCGGACTCCACGGCAGGTATGCCGTGTTCACGCAACAGGATCGAAAGATGACAAAGCATGGACGCCTGCTCGAAGACAAAACCGCGCGCGAACGGCAGCAACGCCGCAAGTGCCGCATAAGGGCGTGGCGAGACGACAATGGCTTGTCCGTCATGAGCACGCAGTTGCCGCTCAAGCTCCTCCAGTTCAGCCCCCAGAGAGCTGGACGTGGGGATCGAATTGATCGACACGGTGGCCGAGATACTCAGTTCTTCCAGCTGTCGCCCCGCCGTGACCAGCACCACCGGCCCGTCGGCATAACCTGGCGAAATCAGGCGGATTTCCGTTGACTCCTCTACCTGAACGAACGTCGACAACGGCGAGAAATCAATCAGGTGCAGCTGCTGGCCCGCTCTCACCCACTCCAGTTGCACCGAGCCCAACAGTTCGCCGGCGGCGTGAGTAATGCTGTGCAATTGCAGGGCATCTGCCGGGCCAGTCGGATCGTGCGCTACCAGCCGGGCGCGTTGCGTTCCGGCGATGCCGCGATTGATCGCCAGCAAGCCTTCCGATGACCATTCGCAGGTCGTGGAGCCGTCATCGCACGCCTGAGTGATAAGCCCTGTTTCACCTTTCAGAAACTCGCGGACCACAAAACACACCACCCGCTCATCACTGAGCTCAAGCAGTCGTTCAAGCAATGCGCCGCGCTCGAGGATCTGCTGGCGTACCTGATCGGAGAAGTCCAGCACGACCTGATCGGTATTGAGTCGGTCCAAAAGCACCTGGCTCATTGCTGGCTCGACCAGTCCCTGACGGTTTGCCTTGACCAACAGCGCCTGGCCCGCAGAAACGCCGTGGGTTTGCGCGAACAACGCCAGCGGGCGGCGCTTGCTTCGAAAATACTGCGCAAAGGCAGGCAATGGCCGGAAATCCATCAGCGCATCATCACTGGCGATATACAGTTCGGCCCACTCAAGGACCGGCTCCAGGCTGCGTGCTTCGCGCAGGCTGGTGACGGGCCTTGCCTGGAGCAGCCAGAGTTGCTGGTCATCAGCCGCCCACTCGATATCGGCGGGCAGCCCCAGCGCCGCAGATGCATTGGCAGCCAGTGTCGCCACCTCCAGCAGCAACGCCTTGTGAGGCTCCAGCGCGGGGTCACAACCCAGCAATTGCTGGTCGCTGACCCGCGCCGACATGCCCTTCTCTACCCCGGAGACCATCGCTTCGCCCAGCGATGCGACGGTTTCAATCAGCGTTACTGCTTCCCCGCTCAGCGGATCATGGCTGAAGGCAACGCCTGCGAAGCGGGCCTTGACCATGCGCTGCACGATCACCGTCATCTCGACCGGCGTTTCCAGCATCGACGCTCGCAAGCGTTCCAGAATGGCCTGCCGGGAAACTCCGGAGCGCCATACATTGAGCACCGCCGTCTTGAGCGCTGGCAAACCCTGCACCGAAAGGTGTGTGCTGAAAATCCCGGCAAAACTGTGCTGATTACCATCTTCGATATTCGCCGAAGAACGTACGGCAAGTTCGCTGCCGGCATCAAAGCCCGCTTGCTCAAGCAGCGCCTGGAGATGGCTGTCGGCCGCCTCACTCCATTCAAACTCGGCCAGCCGGGCGATTCTGTCCATGTGCTCGTCAAGAAAGGCACCTGCGGTGATGCGCACGGTTTTCAGCGTGTCTTCAATAGCCTTTTTGCGGTCTGCGAAGTCGTGCCAGAGCACGCGGTAGTCTGCATCGTCCAGTGCGCTCAGGGGCGGCACCGGCAATGTATCGGCAAGCTGTTGCAGGGTTGAGTATTTACTGGACACGACGGCCTCCTGCTATCAGTGGAAGGTCAGTGGCTCTCCGAGCGGGCCCACTGGCCAGTGCATCCGGGACTGCATCAACGTCCTCCTGGGCTGCCAGAACCGGAAACGGCGCAAGATTGGGCACCACCAGTGGCTGTGGGCGTGGCGTCTTTTCGAAATCCATGAATATGCGTGACGCGAAGGCTTCGGTCGCGCCCTGATACTTCCCGGAATACAGCTCGATATCGCCTTTGACGTTCCAGAACATCATCTGACCGATGTTCATGCCGGGGTAAACACGGATGCGGTTCAACGCATACAACTGCAAGGTCCAGCGTCCGACGAAACCAATGTCGCCCAGTGGGGCCGACAGGTTGATGAACATTCCCAGTCTTGCAATCGAGGAACGCGCCGCATAAGTGGGTACGAAATGGGTGCTGCCCATGGTTTCTATGGTTGAAGCCAGGTACAGCTTCATCGGCTGCAATTCATAGCCTTCCGGGCCGATTTCGATGGTTCGGGTGGACGCCTCGGTGCGCACATCGATCACATCGTCTTCGTAGACCTTCATCTGGTCATGCAGGCGGAAGTTGTAACTGTTGGGATTGACGTTCTCATGGGAAAAAGGACTGATGACGATTTCACCCGAACGCACACGATTTTCGATTTCACTACCGGTCAGTATCATGGTCAATCCAGAATGATTTTCGAGGGCACGGTGCTCTTGGAGCCCAAGTAGCGTCCCGCATAACAGGTGGTCAGGCCGAAGTTTGCCCAGAAGCAGACCTTGGCCACTTTGGTGCCGGCATAGACCCGCACCGGCTGGGTAACGACGATCTCCAGGGTCCAGCTGATGGCCGCGCCGGTGTGGCCGAGCGGCGCACTGGTCTGAATGAAAACGCCACAGGAGGCGGTGGAAACGTTGGCGTAAAGCTCACTGGCAAAATCGATACCGCCGATCTGCTCGGCCGTGGCGCCCAGGTAAAAGCGGTTGGGGTACAACACAAAGCCTTCGGGCGGAATATGATGCTCGACCACCTCCAGCTCCCCGTGAGGATCGATGCGGTCGCTGCGGTACTCCAGAAGCAGATCCGCCAGGTGACAGCCGTAGGAATTGACCTCGACATGAATGGGGTCGAAAGGCTCGATGACGACACTGCCGACCTCGCGCATTTTCACTATTTCAGAACCGGTCAGCATCATGGGTTCAAGCCTCCTGATCCAGAGACGCCACGGCGCGTGCCTGCCCGTTCGCACCGTACAATTCGGCCCGCATGCTGCGCGCGCCCCAAAGATAGCCTTCGGTGTTGCAGGCGGCGGCCGAGCCTGGCAGGCGCTGAGCAAGGCGTTGCGACAAGGTGCCCAGGTGATAGCTGGGCACCTGTTGAAAAAGGTGGTGCTCCCAGTGCCTGTTGATATTGCACGGTGCAAACAACCCTCGTTCCAGCCAGCCCGGGCTGACGCTGCGTGCATCGCGCTTCACGCTCCGGGTCGAGAGCCCGGCATGCTCCGACAGACTGCGAATGCGCAGAATCGGCGGAAGAAAGAACACCAGCGGTGCCAGCCAGTACAACAGCACGCCCGGCCAGGCACTGAAAGCGCTGATGAGCAGCACTGCACAGGCATAAAAAGCCAAAGCCTGATAACGCTCGATGCGGTTCGCGGGTGAAGGGCTGGTGAAAAGCCCGATCACGCTGAAACTGTCCATCGTGCGTAACGATTGCAGGGTCGACAAACCGCTGATGTCGCGCAGCAAGGCCTGCCAGAACAACATCGAACTCGGTGGTGCGAACGCATCGGCGTAGTCCGGGTCGGCAGGCGTATTAAGGTGCTTGTGATGGGCAATATGGTGAGCCCGATAACGTGACGTGCTCAATGTCAGAGGAAACGTCAGAAAGACGTTGGAGATCAGGTCGTTACGCCGCTTGCCACGGCTGATCAGCAAATGCGCCGCGTCGTGCATGAGTACCAGCAACGCGTGCTGTCGCGTCGCAATGACGACAACGGCGATAATACAAACCAGCGTCGAATCGCTGACTTCAGACAGCGTGACTGCGGCGACGATAACCGCCCACTGCACGCCTATCTGCAATGCCTGCCGCCAGTTGCTGAGTTGCTTGAGATCCGAGGTCAGTGACAGGTTGTCGCGTGCCAACCTGGCGCGCTCCGAGCGTCGGTCGTAAGCGCCACTGTCCATCGTGTCGAGTTCGATTGTGTCTTCCATCTTCCATCTCCCGTTCAATCGTTGAAAGGGCCTGCTAGCCGTGCATTGCCGCTGACTTCGCGACAAGCCTGTCGAGGCTGAGCCGCGCATCGGGCGCATGAGCCAGCCAGTAATCCACCGCTCTGGGTAAAAATATTTCTGCGCTGGGTGCCGGGTGCCGGACATTCAACGGGGGTCTGACCAGATCGCTTTCGGCGTACACGCCATAGATCTGTAACAAGCGCTCGAAATAGCGGAAATCTCTGGTTGAAATACCCTCCGGCCGCCATGCAACCAGCGAGCGCTTGAGGAACGCCCATTGCCGACTGCGCAGGATCGGTGCCGGGGTAAGCGGCGCAACGCCTGCTGCCTGGCGCGCCCGGTCGACACGCGACTCGATGATGCGGATCACCTGCTCATAAGGCAGCCGCGCATCTCCTGCCGACGCCACAACCTCGCGCGCGTCGCCACCTGCCACGCAATGACTGACCAGGTGGATCAACTCGTCGACCACCCAGTCGATAGGCACCAGATCGAACAGCCCCTGGCGATTGCCGACCAGAAACGGCGGCGCAAAGGCATTGATGAAGCGAATCAACGGATACAGGCCATGAAAACGGCTGATCGCACCGTCGCTCGTAGCGCCGATGACCAGGCTGCAACTGAACACGGAAATCGGCATGTGCGCGCCGAAGGTCTCACGCAAACCACGCTCAGCCGCTGCCTTGCTTTCCTCGTAACCGTTTCGATAGGTCCAGCCCTCACACTGCGTGAAAGCCGTGGACACGTAGATGAAGTGAGGCTTACGCACCAGTTTCTGAACAAAACTGCAGAACAGCTGCGCACCTTCGACATTCAGCTCATGCATCTCCTCGAACGTCTTGTCCCAGGCCACATCGGCAGCGAGGTGGACCGCCGTGGCGCACTCGATGGCTGGCATGGCGTCCACCAGCGCATTCAGGGAAGCTGCGTCGGTAAGGTCGGCGATCCGGCACTCCAGTCGCGAGCGACTGTCCACTGGCAAGTCTTGCAGGCAGCGACTGGCAGCTTGCCCGGAACGACACAAGGCTATGACATGCGACTCCGGATGCTGACTGAGCCAGTCGCGCACGAACCAGGAGCCCAGTGCGCCGCTGGCACCGGTGATGATCAGTGTCGAACGCATATCAACAGCCCCCTGCCGCAACCCGCTGATGACGGCGAGCGAGCAATTGATTGCGTATACCGTCGAGCATCTGGATGTTATTGGCGCGAATCGCGCGCTCGCCTATGGGGTGCAAAACCTCGGCCAGCGACGGGATGCCAAGGTCGAAGGTGACATTCAGGTCCACATGCAAGCCATCGGCGCGTTGTATCAGCAGCCACTCGCCGTACCAGACCTCAAGGTCGCCATCGGTCTGCTTGAACTCGATGCGCTCGTTGGTCACGAGCCAGTCCTGCTCGGTCCAGGTCAGCTCGCTGCCATTGATCAGCACGCGCCACGTACTGGAGACATATTCACTCTGCCGGGGGTGAACGATCACCTCCAGCACATCACTCATGAAGTCGGGATAGCGGGCGAAGTCCGAGAGGATCGGCCACACTTCGCCAGGCTCGAAGTCACCAAGAAGCACACTGGTTGATACATCAGGCATAGGAACTCTCCGTCATTGGATGGAACGATAGGCCGCATCGACGGCATCACAGAAACTGTTGATGCCGTGTTCGAGGTCGTCCCGGGTGATGGTCGCGTCGGGATAAACCCGCAGTACCCGGGTTGCGCTCAGGCAGAAAGCCAGCAGCACGTTGCGGTGTGCGGCCTCGATCAGGGTCTGCGCCACATAGTTGCTGGAGGTGAACTCCACACCGATCATCAGGCCACTACCGCGTACTTCAGCCACTGCCGGGCAGTCCTGCAGACGTTTGCGCAGGATTTCCATGGCCACTTGCCCAAGCTCATTGACGCGTTCGCAGAATGCGGGATCGCTAACCACGTCGAGCACCGCGTTGACCACTGCCCCGGCCAGGGCGCTGCCCGCATAGGACGAGGCATGCACGACAGGATCACGCGCGGGCGCACCGAACCGACTGCTGTCGTAAATGGCGGCGGCAACCGGGAACACGCCACCGCCCAGGGTTTTGCCGAACACGATGATGTCGGCTGGCGCGCCGCAAACCAACGAACCACTGCGCCCCAGACCTGACTGAATCTCGTCATGAATCATGAACGCGTCATGCTCGCGGCATAGCCCGGCAAGTTCTCCCAGAAAGCTCAGGTCCACCGGCCTGATTCCGCCCTCTCCCTGAACAGGCTCGGCGATGACCGCTGCAATATCGCCTTCTGCCAGTGTCTTGCGTGCAGCGTCCAGATCACCGGCATCGATGAACACCACATCTTCGGCATGCATCAGCGAGGCGTGGCCCCTGTAGCCATAGCTGACCGCCAGCGCGCCACTCGTGCGCCCGTGATAAGCATGAGTCAACGCGATGATTCGCCGCCTGCCGGTCTGCATGCGCACCAGCTTGAGCGCCGCTTCGATGACCTCCGAACCGCTGTTGCCGTACAGCACACCATTGCCCGGCCGACCGACACAGGCCACCAGGCGCTCGGCTGCGCTGAGGCTGGGTTCGTTGGCCAATATCCGACTGGAAAGGCCCAGCGACGTCACTTGCCGCGTTAGAGCAGCAACCACCGCGGGGTGCCGATGGCCCAGCAAGTGCAGGCCGAACGAACCAAAGTCCAGCCAGCGCCGGCCGGTGTCATCGGTTATCCACGAACCCTGGGCCGAGTGCTCGGCTGCGGTAAGCCCTGCCATTCGCAGCATCAGGCCTTGCTCTCGGCCGAATACCGCCCCGTAACGCTCGACAAACGATGATTTGCGCACCGGCACTGCAGGCGCGGTCATGACATGACTGTTCATAGAGACCTCATCAAAGGAGCCAGAAAGGCAGCATCGCGTCCTGCCAGGCGGCAGGAGCGGTCCCAGTCACGCAGGGTCCGCAGGACCTGGCCCTGAGTACCCGGCAGCAACGGGTTGAACAGCTTTCCGGGAAAGGCCTGCAGAACTTCCTTGAACAGCTGGATCAACCGGCTCGCCTCATCACTGCGGTCGGCATCGGTATCCGTGGGGACGCCCAGCCATTCGACGGCGACTGGCCCGGAGTGAGCAACGACGTCTGTGAGCCCGTATTCACTGAACAAGGCGAACTGGTGCAACTCGTTCGGGGTGTCGGCACCGGCGAGTCGGCAGTCAATGTCGACCATCAATTCAGCCAGCTTGATTCTCAGCGCATCCACCACTTGAGGCTCGTTCGCCGCGCCTTCGAGGTCCTCCAGATAGGCTTCAAGCTCGGTCATCAGCAACCAGGCCACCGATATCAGCTTTTGCGCGTAAGGCCCTGCCGGGTATACATAGCCGCCACTCAGCCGGGGAAACCACTGGCGACCGGCTGCCTGTGCTGAAATTGCAGTCATGCGTGTGCTCCCTGCATCGGGTTGTGATCCTTGAGTGAGAAGCTGACGAGTCCGGCACGCGCAGCGCGCAGAAGACAGGCGGCAGCCTCAGGGGATTGCTCGGCAAGATCGATCGGGCGGGTGCTGGACAGCTCTGGCACATCCAGACGTGCCAATAGCGTCGCCTGTTGATCGTCGGTGAGCACAAAGTCGACCCCCGGCAAAAACGCACTGGCGGCGGAACGCTCGATACCTGGTTTTAACGCGGCATAGTCCGCTTCGCAGGCAAAGGTTTGCTCGGCGAGCTGGGTCAATTCACACAATTGCATGAGGCCTGCCCCCTGCAATCCATTGCGGCAGGCAGGATAGGCGCGTTGCCACAGCTGCCCGATGGCACGGGCAAGGCCGTCGTCATTCAGCATGCCGTGCCTGTTGAGCGCGCGGTCCCATCGCAGGAGTGTCCACTTGCGATTGGAGTTGACCCAGCCATGGCTGGCCAGCGTCGCGTTCATCAGAAACAGTGCGGCGTTGCAGGCATAGGCGGCGGCCGCGCGGTATTCGCCACTGCGCCAGGCCAGCATTGAAAAGCAGGCGCTCTGGCGGAAGTCGTCGAACGCTGCCACCGACCAGATCGAACTCAAGTCCTTCTGACTGTCCAGATAAGGAAGCGACTGATCGGTCGACACCGCGCAGACCAAGCGCTCCAGGTACTTTCGCGATACCGCCTGCTGCTTGTCCCACTGCTTGAACGCAACGAGTTTCTGTGCGGTAGTTTTGTGTGCGTCCGTCGCCAGTTGGGAGAACGCGTTGTGAACTTCTTCGCGGGCAAATGCCACCACTTCCATATGGTGTTCATTGTGGTAAATCTGCGAGGCCATCGATTGATCGGACTGCCGATCATCGGTCACACATATCAGGTCTATATCACTGGCCGCATTAGCGATGCCATGAACGGGAGAGCTGCTGATCAGCGCCAGTTGTGCATCGGCATACTGACGTTTCACAACCTCTTCCAGTTCAGAAAAAGCAAGTTGGCGCGAGGCCAGAAACTGCAGGGCGTTGCCTGAATAAAAAGCACGAAAATCCATGTACACCTTCCACTCGATAACGGTGACTTCATTGGGGCTGCTATTCGGCTTGCCGAGCAACCCCCTGCCTGATCCATGACCATGAATTACTTTGTCGTCGTTAACGCGAGCGCTGATGCAATGGAACAAGCCCCCATTACTTCACGATGTTGTACCCAGCAAGTGGCGTGCCACCGTTATTGATCATCGTGTATTGGCAAGGTGCCAGATAATCGCCAACGCTGGCCTGAAGCGTGACTGAAGGATCGGCAAGCCTTTAAATTAAATGATTTTTTTACGAAAGCTTTCAAAATATGACAACTTTAATATATGTATCAAATTATGTATAAGCCACTATTAAAAGTAGCAAAGTGCTATCCACGTTTATTATTTCAGGGCACGTAAGCAACTGCACCGCGACGACTCGATAGCGTCGAAATCGCACTGTTTTGGTTTATCGTCTTGTATACATGTTTATTAAATCACTGCCGTTAAGTTTGTTCAGCCGCCTGATAAAGCAGTGGCACGAAGCTTGCTCAAGCACTGCTCACACTTCGAAGCCAGGGAAGTTCAACGTGGACACACTTCTTGCACAATTAGCCGACGACACCAACGACACTTTCTATACCGTTGACCCGCGCTGGATCACCCGGAATGCGCAGCAATTTAGTGGCTGTTTTCCAGGTACCGTGCTGTATGCAATGAAGGCCAATCCACTTGAGCAAGTACTTGAAGCCTTGAGCCAGGGTGGTATCAATCATTTTGACGTAGCGTCGCTTGCAGAGGTGCAGACGGTACACAACACGCTGCCCACCGCAGTTCAATACCTGATGAACCCAGTGAAGTCCCGCCATTGCCTGCACGAGGCCTACTATCGGTATGGCGTGCGTTCATTTGTGCTCGACAGTGAGGAGGAACTCTCGAAGTTGCGGGACGTGTTGCCCGAGCGCGACAGCACGATCAGCCTGTTCGTGCGCTACGCACCCTCCGAGTCGACGGCGGTTTATGATCTCAGAGGAAAATTCGGGGCAAGTCCGGTGTTAGCGACGCAACTGGTGCATCAAGTGGCGTCCAGCACCGACTGGTCACTCGGGCTGTCATTCCATGTCGGTTCGCAAGCCATTGAAGACGGCCCGTGGCTCGCTGCCCTCAATGACGCCGATGCCATTGTGCGCGACACCGCCGAGCACGTCAGGCACCTGGATATCGGTGGCGGGTTTCCGGGTAATTACCTGAACTCCATGGGTAACACGCCAGACCTGGTTGGCAGAGTCTGCGACCATATTCAGACCAGCCCGACACTGAAGGACCTGAACCTGATCTGTGAAGCGGGTCGTGGCCTGGTCTACGGCGGCATGTCGCTATTTGCACGGGTGCTTTCAAGACGTGAAAAGAGCGTTTTTTGCGGTGCCGGTATTTTTGGCGGTTTGCTCTCAGCCCAGCAGTGGCTGCAATTTCCCGCACGCGTGTGGCGAGATGGCACCCCTTACACCGGTGCTGCGGAAAACACGTTCAATATCTTCGGCCCCACCTGCGACAGCATGGATCGCCTGGCCTTCCCCTACTCGCTCGCCAGCGATATCAGGGAAAGCGACTGGCTGGAATTCCAATCGACCGGCGCTTACTCGGTGTCCCTGCGCACCCCGTTCAACGGGTTTTACGCCGACCGCATCATTTCTCTACCTTCCTGAATGCCTGAAAAGCGATCTGCCGCCATGCTCATAAAAGCCTATTTGTTCCTGCTTGCAGGAATTGTCGCTGAAACAGTGGCGACCATCGCACTGAAAGAAAGTAACGGGTTTACCCGTTGGGTCCCGGTTATTGCCTCTATCGCGGGCTACGGGCTCGGAATCGTCTGCCTGGGGTATGCACAACGGGACTTGCCCATGTCCCTGATCACCTCCATGTGGTCAGGGTTGGGCATTACGCTGATCACTGTCATTGCCGCGTTTCGCTATCAACAGGTGCCCACGTTAATGGCCGTGAGCGGTATCGGCCTGATCATCGCGGGCATCATTCTGGTCAATCTGGCCAAGGAACAAGTGGCCTGACAGCGCATGGTTGCCAGGCTCATATGTCGGTTCAAGCGAAGTCAAAAGGCCCTTCGAAACGGCCTATCGGCACCCAGTGGGTAATAAGGCCGGTGTCGGCCTTCCAGTGGTGCAGCAACAGCGCGGGAGGCTCGACATAGGAAGCGTCGGCAGCATCCGGGCGCAGTTGCAAGGCAATGGCCGTCGTCGTGCTCGGGGCCGTGCACATCAGCGTGCCGCCAAAGCGCAGCTGCATGAAACGATGAATATGACCGCAGACGATTCGCTCGACAGCCGGGTATCTGGAGACCACCTCGGCCAGCCGCTCGCCCCTTTCACAGCGATAGGCGTCGATGCAGTGAATGCCACTTGAAAACGGCGGCTGATGCATCATGATCAACGTCGGTTTGTCAGGCTCCAGCGCCAGTGTACGATCCAGCCATTGGGTGGCGGTATCGGTCATGTCGCCGTGGTGCTGGTCGGGCACGCTGATATCCAGCCCGATGATGCGCATCGGCGCGGAACCCGAGTCGACGAAGCTGCAGTTTTCCTCATTGATGAAGTAATCGTGCTCCGGGAAGGCACTACGCAGGTTCTGCCGATGATCATGGTTGCCCGGTATCATCAAAAACCTCTGGCGCAGCGGCTGCAGCAGCTCTCGGGCCATTGCGTACTCCTCGGGTCGCCCCTCGTCCACCAGATCACCGCTGAACAGGATCAGATCAGGCGCCGGATCCAGGGCGTTTATCGTTTCGACGGCAGCCGCCAGCATTGCATTCGAATCGACAACGCCTTGATAGAGTAGCCCTCTGGGTCGTACATGCGTGTCAGAAATGTGCGCTATCAGCATTCCATTACCTCAATCGTGACCAGGTCGCTTATCCACTAGTACAGCGAACCTGCAACGACCGGGCCAGACTTCGCCCCGGCCATTACTGAAGCGCGGCAGCGATTGAGAACACCGCAGTCTTTAAACCTCTGGAAACACTGGTTCTCCCAGATTGAGCATCAGCCGGTTCGCCCAGGCGAATATCGAGATGGCGTGAATCAGGTCCAGCACCTGTGTATCGTCCAGCCCCTGCTCGTACAGCGCCTGGATATGCCCGGCGTTGAGCGAGGCCGGTTCGAGCGTCAGGTCGATGGCGAACTGCACGATGGCTTTTTCACGCGCGGTCGTACCTGCCGTATGGGGGTCGGCAAATACCTGGGCGATAACATCATTGCGCTTGGCCAATTGTTCGAAGCGTTGCGCGTGCACTGACGCGCAGTACACGCAGCGGTTGATCCGCGACACGACAGTGCTCGCCAGCTCCCGCTCGGCGCGCGACAGGCCACCCGGTGCGTACATGATCGCGTTGAACGCCTGTGAGCGCTGACGAAGGATGTCAGGGTGATGTGCCAGGGTCAGGTAGTAATCCGAGGTCTTGGCCTGCGGGTGGCTTTCTTCAAGCACAGCGACCTGCCCGGCGGTCGCGCTGCTCAGGTCCACGGTTGGCAGCCAGGCTTTCCAGCCCAGTACCTGATTGGTGAAACCTTCAATTTCAATCAGTTCGCTCATCAGGCTGCTCCGGCAGACTTTAACGCATCCAGCCCTGCGGCCAGACGCACTTGATAGGACAGGAATGCGATCAGTTGTGCCAGCACTACGATTTCAGCGGTGCTCAGGCCCTGATGTTGCAGCACCTGCAACGCGCTTTGATCGCCGTGTACCGGAGACTCGATCAAGGTCCGCGTGAAGCGCAGGATCGCCGCCAGACGTGGGTCTTCCAGCAGATCGATTCGGCTGGCGTCCACATCGGCCAGCACATTTGCCTCGGCGCCTGCCGTCCGCACCTGCGACAGGTAATACCCGCTCAGAGTCGGCTGCGCGCTCAGCAGCGTTGCGTAATACGCCACCCAAAGGCGTTCGCTCAGTGACAGGTTGTGTGCCAGTGCCGGGTCGAAAAACAAGTCCTGACTGCCCTGGGTTGCCAGGGCCACCTTGTCCCGCGCATGACGAACCGCGTGCAGCGGACTGCCGGGTGCAATGCCCAACAGGCTATCGAGGGTGTCCGGAGTCGTTGAATGTTCAGTGGTCGATGTCATGACAGGTCCTGCAATGCTGTGGTTGCATTCGCGCAGCCGCTGGCAAAAGCGGCGCGTTCATGAAAGAGAATCAAGGCTGCTCGGTGACCATGGTCGCTGCAGTGCGGTCGCTGACCAGCGGCTCGACCTTGAGGCCTTTGCGCGCTGCCCAGATGTTCTGGTAATGGAACAGCGGGATGATGCCGACGTCGTCACTGACAATCTGCACCGAGTCCTGGAGAATCTTGCGGCGCTTGGCCTCGTCGAACTCAGCGGTCGAATCAGCCAGGGCCTTGTCCACCAGCGGATTGCTGTAATGCCCCCAGTTGGAAGCGCCCTGCCCTTTGCTGCTGTCGACCGTGGTCAGAATATTGGTCAGGGCATACGCCGCCTCGCCGGTGCCATTGCCCCAGGCAATCACGCTGATCGCCAGTTCATTCTTGTTGGCCTTGCCCGCGTACACCGCCCACGGCAATACCTCCAGCTGAACCTTGACGCCTATCCGTGTCCAGAACTGCGCCACCGCCTGCATGACCTCCGGTGCCTGCGGATAACGGTCGCCCGGTACGTGAACGGTCATTTGAAAGCCTTCGGGAAAGCCTGCCTGCGCCAGCAGATCCTTGGCCTGCTTGACGTCATAGGGAATGTTCTTGATCTGCGGGTTGTAACCGAACGTATTGGCCGGCATCCATTGATTGGCTTCGGTGACGGTGCCCTGCATGATGCGTTCGTTGATGGCCGGGCGGTTGATGGCCAGGGACAGCGCCTTGCGCACCCGCACATCCAGCAGCGGGTTTTCGGACAGCGGCTTGCCTGCGTTGTCACGAATGAACTCGTTCGGCCCGGCACGGAAACTCGGCTGAATGATCAGCGCACGCAGCCCCTGATAGGCGAAGACATTGACGTTCGGCGTTTTACGCAGGCGCTCCACATCAGTAGGCGATACCTTGTCGATCACGTCGACATCGCCCGCCAGCAAGGCTGCAGTACGGTTGGCGGCGTTGGCGATGAAACGGAAATCAACCTTGTCCCAGGTCGGTTTGCCACCCCAGTAACTGTCATTGCGAGCGAATATCGTGCGATCACCCGGCACGAACGAGACAAACCGGTAAGGTCCGGTGCCAATCATCGCCTTGCCCGAGTTGTAATCGGCGCTGCTGGCTGCCGCACCGGCGTGGCGACTGACGATATAGATCGAATCGACGTCCGGCAGCAGATTGGCGTTGGGCGAACGGGTCTTGATGATCAGTGTGTGATCGTCCTTGGCCTTGACCGATTCCACGGTACGCATGGCCCCTGCGTAAGAGGCCACGCTGCCGGGTACGTTTCGCGCGCGCTCGAAGGAGAAGACCAGATCATCGGCGGTCAGCGGCGTGCCATCCTGCCATTTGACGTCATCACGCAGGGCGAACTCCCAGGTGGTGTCGTCCACGACCTTCCAGCTCTTGGCCAGGCCTGGCAGGGTCTTGTCATCACGGCGGCTGACCAGCGATTCGAAGGCATGCAACGCTACCGAACGGTCTCCGGCATAGTTATTGAGCTGTGGATCGAGAGACGAGACCGGGTCGGCATAGCCGATGCGCAAGTCCTGTGCCGTGACACTGCCGGCGGCCAGCAGCAGGGCCGACGCTAACAACGAACGAACGAGTGGTTTCATGGGTGATTCCTTGTACGCAATGGCAGAAGGTGACGGGTTTGAAGTGCCCGTTCAGCGTTGGTCATTCAGGTGACAGGCGCTCTGGTGATTCGGCGAAACCTCCCGCAGCGCTGGAACTTCCTCGCGACAGCGCGCCATGGCGTGCGGGCAGCGAGGGTGGAAATGACACCCGGCAGGCGGGTTAAGCGGGCTGGGGATTTCCCCTTGGATCGCGTCATAACGGGTACTGCGAATATCGAAGCGCGGGATCTGCGCCAGCAAAGCCTGGGTGTACGGGTGATTGGCCCGCGCGAACAGGTCATCGACCGATGCTGTCTCGACCACACGACCCAGGTACATCACGATGACGCGGTCGCAGAGGTGCTCGACGACGCCCAGGTCATGGCTGATAAACAGATAGGTCAGGCTCAGTTCGTCGCGCAGGTCCATGAACAGATTGAGGATCTGCGCCTGAATCGACACGTCCAGCGCCGCCACCGACTCGTCGCACACCAGCAGTTCCGGTTGCACCGCCAGCGCACGGGCAATCCCGATACGCTGACGCTGGCCACCGCTGAACTGATGCTGATAGCGCTGGCGCAATTGCGGGCTGAGCCCGGCACGCTGCAATTGCGCACTGACGTAATCGTCTGCGCCCTTGCGGTCGGTCAGGCCGTGCAACAGCGCACCTTCGCCGACGATCCGGTCGACCCGCAGACGCGGGTTGAGGCTCGACGACGGGTCCTGAAAAATCATCTGCACTTTCAGGCGCAGCGCCTTGCGCTCACGTGTGGTCAGGCTGTCCAGCGGCCTGCCGTCCACCGACGTGGTGCCTGAAGAGACCGGCAGCAGCCCGGCAACCATGCGCCCCAGGGTCGATTTGCCACAGCCTGACTCGCCCACCAGCCCGACCACTTCACCGCGCATGATGCGCAGATCGACACGATCCACCGCATGGGTCAGCGGTTTTGCATGGGTAAGGTGCAGCCGTTGCAGGAGCCCCTGAAGGGAGCGCTTATCCACGGCTTTGCCGAAGGTCTTGCTGACCTGATGCAGCTCGATAAGGGGAATCTGATCACTGGGCATCGGCCGCTCCTGGGTGAAAACAGCGAACCATCTGGCCCGGTCGTGCCTCGTGGGGTTGAGGCTCCTGCGCACAGACCTGCGAGGCTCTGGGGCAACGCGCCGCGAAAGCACAACCGACCGGCATCGACAGCAGGTCGGGTGTCATGCCCGGGATCTGCCGCAGGCGCTGGCCGCGCTGGTTGCGACTTGGCAGGCTGTCGATCAGCCCTTGTGTGTAGGGGTGTTGCGGGCGATCCAGTACATCGGCGACCGAACCCTGCTCGACGATGCGTCCGGCGTACATCACCGCCACATCGTCAGCCAGCCCCGCGATCACGGAAAGATCATGGGTGATCCAGATCAGCGAGGTGCCCTGCTCGCGCACCAGCTTCTGCACTTCACTGAGAATCTGCGCCTGAATCGTCACATCCAGCGCCGTGGTCGGCTCATCGGCAATGATCAGGTCCGGCGCATGCAGCAGCGCGATGGCAATCGCCACCCGCTGGCGCATACCGCCAGACAACTGATGCGGATAGGCGCGCAGACGTTCTTCCGGGCTGGCGATGCCCATCAGCGCCAGCGTGCGGCTGGCATGTTCGCGGGCCTCGCGCTTGCTCAGCGGGCTGTGCGCACGTACGGCCTCGATCATTTGCGTGTCGACCCGCAGCACCGGATTGAGGGTCATCATCGGGTCCTGAAAGATCATCGCTACCCGGTTGCCCTGAATGTCACGCAGTTGCGAGGCAGACAGTCTGGTCAGATCGCGCCCCTTGAACAGCACCTGGCCGCCGCTGATGCGCCCAGGTTCATCGACAAGACCGAGGATCGAAAAGCCGGTGACCGACTTGCCCGAACCGGACTCACCCACCAGGCCCAGAATGCGTCCCGGCTGTACCCGCAGCGAAACGTTGCGCACCGCTGGTAGCACACCGGCGCGGGTATGAAACGAAGTGCACAGGTCGCGCACATCCAGGGTCGGCTTTTGGGCTGCGTCAGGTGCAGGCGACATTTCAGACACGCTCATCGCTGTAACCTCGGGTTCAGGACATCGCGCAAACGGTCACCGACCAGATTGATCGCAACGATAGTGATCAACAGCGCCAGGCCCGGAAACAGGCTGATCCAGTATTCATTGCTGAGCATGTATTGAAAGCCGTTGGCAATCAGCAGCCCCAGAGATGGCTCGGTGACCGGTACGCCCAGGCCGAGAAACGACAGGGTTGCTTCGAGCGTGATGGCGCGGGCGATCTGCAAGGCGCCGATCACGATCAGCGGTGGCAGGCAATTGGGCAAAATGTGGCCAACCACAATACGCAGCGGCCCCACGCCCTGCCCGCGCGCCGCATCGACGTATTCACGGCGGCTTTCGGTCAGCGCCTGACCGCGTGCGGTGCGCGCGTAATAGGCCCATTCAAGCATTATCAGAGTCAGCATCACGTTGCCGACGCCCTTGCCCAGCCAGGCAAGAATCATCAGCGCCATGAGAATCACCGGGAACGACAGCAGCAGGTCGACCAGACGCATCAGCAAAGCATCGAGCCAACCGCCGACATACGCAGACACCAGCCCGAGCAGCGTACCGATCACTGCCGCAATCAACGCCGAGCCAATGCCTACCCACAGACTGATGCGCAGGCCATAGATAATCGCCGAGACCAGATCGCGGCCCTGCCCGTCGGTACCCAGCCAATAGATGTAACCGCTGTCCCCATTGAGGCTGCCAGGCGGCATGCGCGCGTCCATGACGTTGAGCTGCATCAGGTCGTAGGGGTTCTGCACCACAATCCACGGCGCCAGGGCTGCAACCAGCACAATGAGCAGCAGGACCACCAGGCCCGTCACCGCAGTGGGCGAGCTGAAGAACTCGGTCAGCACTCGTCGCCAGGGTGACTGGGCCTGCAACAGCGTGCTGCCGATCGGGGCTTTTTCAATGACATTCATCGGGAGGCCTCGATGCGTACACGTGGGTCCAGCAAGTAATACAAGCCGTCGACGATCAGGTTGAGCACCACGAAAATCACCACGACCACCATCAGGTAAGCGACCACCACAGGGCGGTCAAGCATGTTGATGCTGTCGAGAATCAGCTTGCCGGCACCCGGCCAGGCGAAAATGCTTTCAGTCACTACGGCATAGGCGATGGTCGAGCCCAGTTCCATGGCCAGCACCGTCACCACCGGAATCATGGTGTTGCGCATGACGTGCATGCACATCACGCGCATCGGTGACAGGCCCTTGGCGCGGGCGAATTTGACGAATTCCTGGGGCAACACTTCGCGCACACCGGCTCGGGTCAGGCGCAGCACCAGGGAAATCTTGAACAACGCCAGGTTCAGCGCTGGCAACAGCAGGTGCTGCAAGCCGTCCAGCGTCAGCCATGACCATTGCACGCCCAGCCACTCACGGGTCTCGCCCCGACCGCTGGCCGGTAGCCAGCCCAAGGTGATGGAGAAGAGCATGATCATCATCAATGCGACCCAGAAGGCTGGTAGCGAGAAGCCGACAATGCTGGCGGCCATCATCAGCCGGGACAGCGGATGCTCGGGGTACATGCCGGCAAACATTCCCAGCGGCACACCGATGACCACTGCCAGAAACAGGGCGCTGAACGCCAGTTCGAAGGTTGCAGGCAAACGCTGCAGAATCAGGCGCATGGCGTCCTCGTGATACACGAAGCTTTGCCCCAGATTGCCGTGAACCGCACCCTTGAGAAAAATCAGGTACTGCTGCCACAGCGGCTGGTCCAGCCCCAAATGCGCGATGGCCTGCAGACGCTCGGCCTGATTGAGGTCTTCACCCACCAGAATGTCCATCGGGTTGCCGATGGCATTGAGGCCGACGAACACCACCAGCGTCATCAACAGGATGACCAGCAATGATTGAGTCAGCCGACGCAGCGCCCAGCCGATCATTGGCGCAGCTCTGCAGCGCCTGGCTGGCTGGCGACCCACTCATCGCCCAGCAGCTCTGGCTCGGCGTAATCGAGCATGGTGTCGAAATGCAGGGCGATGTCCTCGTTGAACAACTGCCCGACCAGGGCATGGGCCAGACGTTTGGAGCCCTCGCTGATAGCAGGAATGTCACCGGACACCGCGCCGTAGCTCAATGCTGCTGGATAACTGAAGCAGTGAATGTGGTTCAGCCCCGGGCAGGCGCCTGGGGTCTTCTCCTGAAATTCGAAGCAGTTGCCCAGATCCGGCAGCGCAGCCAGTTCGGCATCGGTTTCGCCGCTCGGTGCCTGGAAGCGATCCTGCCAGACGCGGATCTGCGCAGAGAATGGCGCAAATTCCGGGCGCTGCCGGAAGTCGGTGCGAAACCCGGTGGCAAATACCACGAAATCTGCTTCGATACGGGCCTTCGGCGTATTCAGCCAGACGCCTCCAGCAGCGCTCTCCTCGACGGAAAGCACCGGACTGTCGAGCATGAACCGCGCCTTGCCGGAAGCGGACACTCTGAGGGTACTGCCGCGCGGCGGTGGGACCTGCTGGGTATTGAGGTAGTGGCGAATGCGCCATTTCCAGACGTCGGGCAGGCGCCAGTAGCCATGGACCATGCCGGGATTGCCGACGCCCTTGCCTTTGTTGATGCGCGGCAGCTCGGCACGCCGGATCAGCAGATCGACCCGCGTTGCGCCAGCCTCCAGCGCCGTGGCAGCGCTGTCCATCGCCGAGGCGCCACCGCCGATGACCGCAACGCGTCTGCCGGCGAACCAGCTGTCCTGCAAACCCGCCGCCGAGTGTGTCCACAAGTGCTGCGGCAACTGCCGGGCAAAATCCGGCACCCAAGGACCGCCCAGACCGTCCCGACCCGTGGCGAGCACCACATGGCGGGCCAGCAGGAATTGCGTCTGCACCGGCGTGACGACATCCAGCTCAATCAGACCGTCCGTTCTGGGCGCTACCCGGCTTATGCGGTGCTCATTGCGTACGTCCAGGGCCAGCACCTTGCGATACCAGCGCAGGTACTCGGCCCATTGCAGACGTGGAATCTTGTCCAGCAACGCCCAGCCGTCGACGCCGAATTGCGCTTCGTACCAGGCGCGAAATGTCAGCGCTGGCAAGCCCAGCGCCGGCCCGGTCAACTGCTTTGGCGAGCGCAGGGTCTCCATCCGTGCGGTGGTGGCCCAGGGGCCTTCGAAACCTGCTGGTGACTGATCGAAAATGACCGCCGCTACGCCGAGGTTGCGCAGCTCTGCGGACAGCGCAAGACCGGCCATGCCTCCGCCGATGATCGCTACGTCGAGCACGGCCTGCCCTGCGCTGATCCTGGGCTTGACCCATGGCTTGGCGGGCAGATCCAGCCAGGCCAGATCCTGCTGCAAGCGAGCTTCCAGAGCGGCCAGGCCAGTGGGTGCGTTCACATCGGACATTGATCGGTACTCGAAAAAATGATCGGGCTACAAGCCCGAGCCTTGATTCAAAGCACTTCAAGAATCATTCCAATATTGTTTTAAATGAATTCTTAAAGCCTTTGAATGCTTAATTCGAATAGTAAAAGCCGATTTTTATTCTCGCAACGCGCAAAAAAGCATATTTATATTCCAAAATGGAATTTGAGCGAGCTTTGCGTACCGAGAAACAAGGCGTTACGGAGGCTATTCATGGACGCGCTGCGTCCGGCTTTCAGTCTTGTGCGACGACAGACGTTATCAGCAACCGGGCTTTAATGCCGTCTGCATGGCCCGCTCACTCGGCATAAATGCTCTGTAACAGGGCATCGTGCGCGCTGTCTTCGTGCATGATCATTTCCGGCAGCAGGATTTTTGCGCTGTCGGCAATTTCATCGATCAGCGCGCTCGCCACATCCGACAACGGGCTGGCGAAGGCTGAAATCAGCCCGAAGAAAAACGGAATGTTGCAGGCGATCGGTCTGACGACCAGGCCTTGTACCGGCACCCCCAGCGCTGTGAACGGATCGACCAGTGCAACGCCCAGCCCGACCCTGGCCATCTGCATGGCAATCAGCGACGTATTGGTGTCCAGCATGCGCGGCGGCTGACCACCCGCCTCCTGAAACGCCTTGTCGATGCGTCGACGAAAGCGATACGGGTTGGCCATGGTGATCAGCGTTTGCTGACGCAGCAGGTCCATCGACAGCACCTCATGAGCAGCCAGCGCCGAATCGGCTGGCAATACCGCCACACAAGGCGCCTCGCCGATCCAGTGGATTTCCAGACCACGATGCTCCAGCGGCAGGCTGACCGCGCCCAGGTCCATGGTTTTCGACAGGACAGCCTGAACCACGTTCTCCGGAGACATGCTCTGCAGCTGAATCTGTTGCGGACGCAGGTGCGCGGGCAGGCGCGACAATGCAGCAGGCAGCAGGCCAGCCGCCAGGGCCGAGATCGCCACCAGCTTGATCTGATGGTTCTCCTCCTGGGCAATGTGCTGCGCGCGCTGGCGGATGTTGCGCACCCCCAGCAGCGCACTCTCCACTTCGCCATACATCATGAATGCCTTGTGGGTAGGCGTGACCTTTGGCCCGCTGCGCTCGAACAACGCAAAGCCCAGTTCCTGCTCGAGCTCCTGAATGGCCCGGGTGACCGAGGGCTGAGATCGGCCGAGCATTTTCCCTGCCGCCGTGACACTGCCTGCCGACATGACTGCCGCGAAGGCTTCGAGCTGACGCAAATCCATAAGCATGCCTTGATCGATACACTGCCGATGAGAAAGCACGACGCTGTGCTCCCCGGTTCAAAGCGCGAAAGTCTACACGCTGGTAGCGCCTGACGTGAGCCAGCACCTCATCCGGCGATCATTACCCGGTTTCGGCCCTGCTGTTTGCCCATGTACAGCGACGTGTCGGCGCGATTGAGGGCCAACTGAAACGCCTCGCCCGTGGCGATGGTCGCCACAGCGACTGTGGCGCTGACGGCGATAATGCGCTCGTTGATCAGACCGGCCTCTTCGGCGATACGCCGCCAGATACGTTCTGCCGCGCGCAGTGCGTCTTCGGGCGTAGTGTCAGGCATGAGCACCAAAAATTCCTCGCCGCCCCAGCGCGCTGCCATATCACTGCTGCGCACGCTCGAACCGATGATCTCGGCGACCCGTTGCAGAACCACATCGCCGGTTTCATGCCCGTGGATATCATTGATCTGTTTGAAATGATCGATGTCGAGCAGGATCAACGAAGCCGACAGCCCCTGCCGTCGGCCTTCCAGCTCGCGTATGCGATGCAGCACTCGTCTGCGCGTATAAAGATTGGTCAGGCTGTCGCGGTTGGCGATATGAAACAGGCTCAGTTGCATCGACGAGGTGAAACGTACCGACAGTGCAGTGGCATAAATCGACAGAGTGGTCGCAGAGAGTACGTTGACGATACCGAACGCATCGAGCACGTTCTGGCTGAGACCGGATCCCTGCCCCGTGTATCGGCGAAAGGCAAAGCAGCCCACCAGCGACAGCAGAATCGCCACGCTGTAGGCAATGCGTCTGATGACGTTCAGTTGAAACGTGAAGGCAATGACGGGAATCACGCAGAATAGGTAGAAACTGAAGTTGCTTTCCCAGCCCAGCTGCCACGTCGCGAGCACGGCATGGCCGATGATCTCCAGGCACATCAGTTGTCCGGCTTGTCGATGCCGACGCCTGCGGATCAAGTAGATGCAGTTGACGTAAACCAGCGTGCTGACGATGTTCGCCATCCACATGATCTTCATGCCCAACCCCAGGAACACTGTCAGCCACACACAGTGAATGCCCAGAGCGACATAAACGATCGGGGTGATGTGTTTCCAGAACTGGATAGCCGTGTCCTTGAACAGCTG
Organism: Pseudomonas sp. ICMP 10191; assembly: GCF_001467335.1. NCBI lineage: Bacteria > Pseudomonadati > Pseudomonadota > Gammaproteobacteria > Pseudomonadales > Pseudomonadaceae > Pseudomonas > Pseudomonas sp. ICMP 10191. The sequence goes on along the minus strand of NZ_LKGW01000146.1, from coordinate 102,657 downwards.
GGTGCGGTCTTCCGTCGGAAGGCTCATCATCACGTTATCTCGAAATGCAGGTGGAATATGACCATCAGCGTAGGGGCGAGATCATGATGTATTGTCGGCCTGAACCGACGCCGCTTTATACAGCGACTGGATAATATATTTGTCTGCAGCGCCCGAACCCCGTGAATGCCGGAAGGACTCAAATGGACATCATTGAGACCGTGTAGTGCAATCCCGTGCCTGAATTTTCATAGTCAGCTGGCCGTCGGCAGCGTCCGGCAATATGCAGTGAGCTTGCACTCCGGGCAGCGTATGGCGGTTTTTCGTCGCTTTACGGTAGCGATCCTGATGCTCCGGAAATACTATCGGGAGCGGACCTTGTGTTGATCACGTATTGCTCGTCAGCCCGCCAAGATGCAGGCAGCCCTGAATGATTCGGAAGGAAGCTTACCGATGGAACGTCTCACCGCAAAAGACTTTGCTCCTGAACTGCTTGAGCTTTATGACTACTACGCACACGGCAGGATCAATCGGCGCGAGTTTCTCGATCGTGCAGCGCTGTTCACCTTTGGCGGCCTGACCGCCAGTGCGCTGCTTGCCTCGCTGAGCCCCAACTATGCGCTGGCAGAACAGGTGGAATTCACCGACCCGGACATCATTGCCGAGTATGTCTCCTATCCTTCACCCAAGGGGCATGGTCAGGTTCGCGGCTATCTGGTACGTCCGGCCAAAGCCGCCGGAAAAGTACCCGCAGTGGTTGTGGCACACGAGAATCGCGGCTTGAACCCTTACATCGAAGACGTGGCGCGCCGCGTTGCCAAAGCCGGTTTCATTGCGTTGGCACCTGACGGGCTGTCGTCGGTCGGCGGCTATCCGGGCAACGATGACAAGGGCCGTGAGCTGCAGCAGACGGTCAACCCGGAAAAGCTCATGAACGACTTCTTTGCCGCCATCGAGTGGCTGATGAAGCATGACGCTACCACCGGCAAGGTCGGCATCACCGGTTTCTGCTACGGCGGCGGTGTGGCCAATGCCGCGGCGGTTGCGTACCCGGAGCTGGGCGCTGCGGTGTCGTTCTACGGGCGTCAGCCCAATGCCGAAGACGTGGTGAAGATCAAGGCGCCGGTGATGATTCACTACGGCGAACTGGATACCCGCATCAACGAAGGGTGGCCGGCCTATGAAAAAGCCTTGAAAGCTGCGGGCAAGACGTACGAAACGTACATTTATCCGGGCGCCAATCATGGTTTCCACAACGACTCCACCCCACGTTACGACGAAGCCGCGGCCAAACTGGCCTGGGACCGCACATTGGGATGGTTCAACAAGTACCTGGTCTAAGTTCTGGCCGAACGGCGCGGCACAGATCTGTGACGCGCAGCATCACGCAAGGCATTCCCACGCAGGAGCGTGAGGAACGATAGTCCTGTAACTATCGTGCCCATGCTCCGCGCGGGCATGCCGTTCTGGACGCTCTGCGTCCTCTCTATAGTGCCCTCACCCGTTCCAGCAGTACCTGTAGTGGATGCTGCACCACTTTGCCATCCTGGCGCTTGACCTGGCTGCGGCATGAGTAGCCATCGGCGACCAGTCGACCTTCACCGCCATGCCGCGCCACCAGTGGCTGCCAGGACTGACGATAGATGATGTCGCTGGTTTTCGCGTTTCGGGTTTCATGCCCATAGGTGCCGGACATGCCGCAGCAGCCGCTGGCCAGCACTTCCAGCTTGAGCCCGGCGCGGGCGAAGGCTTTCTGCCAGAGGCCGACACTGGCGGGCTCGTTGGTCTTTTCAGTGCAATGCGGCAAGAAGTAGTACGTCTCTTCCGATGCCCCATCACGACCTTCCTCGACCGTGGACGCCAGCCATTCCTGCGGCAGCATGACCTCGGGTACATTCTCGCTGCCCAGCGTCTTGCTGTACTCCTGGCGGTAAACCAGGGTCATGGCCGGGTCCAGACCGATCAGCGGGATGCCGTACCCGGCCAGCTTGCCCAGCGACTGGCTGTTGAAACCGGCAGCCCTCTCGAACGCCTGCAGAAAACCCTGCACCTGCAGCGGCTTGCCATTGGGCGCAAACGGTGCGAGGTAGACCTGATAACCGAGACGCGAAATCAGCTCCAGCCAGTCTGCCGCCAACGGGGTTTCGAAGTATCGGGTGAATGCATCCTGAACCAGCACCACCGTGCGCTTGCGCTCCTCCTCGCTCAACGCGGCCAGGCGCTGCGGCGTAGCGATGCCGACATTCCAGCGAGCGCAGGCCGCGCGGAAGTCGGTCAGGCTCAATAACGGGCTGTCGACCATGCCTGCCACATGCTCAAGCAGGTAACGCACCAGCCTTGCGCCCATGATCGCGTTATACAGCTTCGGAAAGCGCGCCAGGTGCGGGATGCTGAACTCCAGCGAGCCAATCAGGTAATCCTTGATCGGGCGCAGGTAGCGGCTGTGGTACAGCTCGAGAAAGCGCGAACGGAACTCGGGCACGTTGACCTTCACCGGGCACTGTCCCGCGCAGGACTTGCAGGCCAGGCAACCGGCCATGGCGTCGTAGACTTCATGGGAGAAATCCTTCTGCCCCGCAACTCTGGCGACGCTGTTGACGGTTCGCTCGGCAAGGCTTTTCAGCACATTGGCACTGCGCGCCCTGGCGCTGGCGGTGAGGACATTGACGTCCTGCTCGCCTTGCAGACGCAGCCATTCCCTGACCAGCGAAGCGCGGCCCTTGGGTGAGTGAATACGATCACGGGTGGCTTTCCACGACGGGCACATGGCATCGTCGGTGTCATAGTTGTAACAGGCGCCGTTGCCATTGCAGTGCAGCGCGCTGTCGTAGCTTTGCCAGACGCGTTCATCGATCGTGCGATCCAGGTCACCACGCAGTGTCACTTCATCCACCAGCGTCAAGCGCGATTCCGGCACTGTCGCAGGCGTTGCGATCTTGCCTGGGTTGAGCTGGTTGAACGGGTCGCAGGCGGCTTTGAGGGCCTGCAATGCGGGATACAACTCGCCGAAATATTCAGGCACGTATTGCGAACGCAAGCCCTTGCCATGCTCGCCCCAGAGCAGCCCGCCATAGCGTTTTGTCAGCGCGGCGACGGCGTCGGAGATTGGCCGAATCAACGCCGCCTGCGCGGGGTCCTTCATGTCCAGAATCGGTCGCACGTGGAGCACGCCGGCATCCACATGGCCAAACATGCCGTATTGCAGCCCGTAGCTGTCCAGCAGCGCACGGAACTCCTGAATGTAGTCGGCGAGATTTTCCGGAGGCACGGCAGTGTCTTCGACGAACGGCTGCGGCCTCGCTTCACCCTTGACGTTGCCGAGCAGCCCCACCGAGCGCTTGCGCATGGTGTAGACGCGGTTCACCGCTGCACTGCCAGCCGCCAGCGTGTGGCCGAGGCGCACCACCGATGTGTCAGTCTGCAAGTGCGCAACGAACGCATGAACGCGCTGTTCCACCTCACTCAACTCATCGCCGCTGAATTCGATCAGGTTGATGCCCAGCGTCGGCGTCGCAGGGTCCTGGGGGAAATACTCGGCGACGCCATGCCAGACGATATCCTGCATGGCCAGCATCAGTACCTTGGAGTCCACGGTCTCGATGGACAGCGGTTTGTGCGCCATCAGCGCCTTGGCGTCCCGCAGGGCGTCCATGAAACCGGCATAACGAACGTTGACCAGAATCGAATGTTTGGGGATCGGCAGGACGTTGAGTCGGGCCTCGACGATAAACCCCAATGAACCTTCGGAACCGCAAAGTACGCTGTTGAGGTTGAAGCGGCCGTCTTCCTCGCGCAGGTGCGCCAGATCGTAGCCGGTCAGGCAGCGGTTAAGCGGCGGAAAGACATCCTTGATCAGTTGTGCCTGCGTATCGGCGATCTGCTGCGCGCAACGATAAACGTCGCCCGCGCGGTCGACGCGTGCCTGCTCGCTGGCCAGTTGTTCGACATTCAGCGCATGGCTGTTGACGTACGAACCGCCCAGCAACACCGTGGACAGTTCAAGGACGTGGTCACGGGTCTTGCCGTAGGTGCAGCTGCCCTGCCCGCTGGCATCGGTGTTGATCATGCCGCCAATCGTGGCGCGGTTGGAAGTCGACAGTTCCGGCGCGAAAAACAGCCCGTGCGGCTTGAGCGCGGCATTGAGCTGGTCCTTGACCACACCGGTCTGCACGCGCACCCAACGTTGCTCGACGTTGATCTCAAGAATAGCGTTCATGTGCCGCGACAGGTCGACCACCACGCCGTCGGTCAGCGACTGCCCGTTGGTCCCGGTGCCGCCGCCACGCGGGGTCAACACCACCTGTTTGTGCTCGGGCCGCGCCGCCAGCCGGGCGACGATTGCGACGTCATGGCTGTCCATCGGGAACACGGCAGCCTGCGGCAGGCGCTGGTAGATGGAGTTGTCAGTGGCCAGTACTGTGCGCGAACCGTGGTCACGGGCTATTTCGCCACGAAAGCCGCCCTCCGCCAGGGCATTGAGGAAACGGTCATAGTGACCGACCTGCTCGGAAGTCGGTTTCAACAGCGCAATCATGGGTGGTGTTCCTCGCTAGGCGTTTTATATGCAAAGCACGTATGCTTCGAAACGCTCGAATGCATGGCGTTATCAACGGTTAGCGTGATTCTCCGGCCTGTCATGCTTCAGTGCAAACGTAAAACCTGCCGTTTTTCCATGAGCTTTATGAATGAACACCCGAAGACTGACGCCCTCCATGTCGCTGCTGCTTGCCTTCGAGGCGGCCGCCCGGCATGGCAGCTTCACCAAGGCCGCAGATGAGCTGGCCCTGACCCAGAGCGCCGTCAGTCGGCAGGTGCAGGCGCTGGAGGCACAACTGGAAGTCGAGTTGTTCAAGCGCGATGGCAGACGCATCGAGCTGACCACCGCAGGCGCGCTGTATCAGCATGAGCTGGCTGCCGCACTGGGCCGCATCCGCAGTGCAACTCTGCAAACCATCGCGCACAAGGCCGAAGGCGGCACGCTGCATCTGGCCGTGCTGCCCACCTTCGGCTCGAAGTGGCTGCTGCCACGCATGAATGACTTTTACACCCGGCATCCGGGCTATGTGGTGCACATCCATTCACGCATCGTGCATGCCGACCTGACGCCCGCGGCCAGCGAAATGAACGCGATCATCTGTGCCGGCAACGGCAACTGGCCCGGTTACATCGCTCATCCGCTGGTCAGTGAAAAACTGGTGGTCATTGCCAGCCCGGCAGCCCTTGCCGGCTACCAGTCGATGACTCCGGCGCAGGTGGCCCAGCATGCGTTGCTGAGCGTTGTGTCGCGGCCCAATGCCTGGTCGGACTGGTTCGACAGTAATCGGCTGGACCACCACATCATGCGCCCCGGCCCGAGTTTCGAACTGACCTCGCACCTGATCCAGGCCGTCGCGGCCGGCATTGGTATCGCACTGGTGCCGCGCATTCTGGTGCAGGACGAAATCCACAGCGGCGAACTGGTCACCCTGTTCGAGCCTCTGGACAGCGGACGCAATTACTATCTGGCCTACGCCACGCGCTTTCAGAACCTGCCATCGCTGTGTGTGTTCAGGGACTGGCTGCTGGCGACGCCGTTTCCCGACCCTTTGTAAAACCTGCCCGCAACAGGAGCCACTGTGCGTATCGAGCCCCTTCCGCCGCTGCAGAACCTGATCGCTTTCGAAGCTGCCGTCCGGCATGGCAGCTTCACGCGTGCCGCCACCGAACTGAACCTGACTCAGAGCGCGATCAGCCGTCAGGTCGCGCAACTGGAGGAATTTCTCGGCCGCGCGCTGTTTCGTCGCGAGCACAAGCGCATTCATCTGACAGTCGCCGGGCAGATTTACGCCGAGCAGATCCAGCGCGTACTGACCCTGTGCGCCGAGGCCACCGCACAGGTGATCACTCACAGCGGTGATCAGCAACTGACCCTGGCCTGCTCCAGTGGCGTGGCGGCCTTGTGGCTGGGGCCTTTGCTGGGACGTTATCGCGATGCCTTTCCGGCCGTGGATATCCGACTGCGCGTGGTCGATGGGCTGGATTCGCTGATTCGCGCCGAATTCGATCTGGCGCTGTATTTTCTGCGTGAAGTCTCACCGGCAGGTCTCGACAGCCGTCTGCTGTTCGCCGAATCGGTCAACGCCTATTGCTCGCCCGACTACCTCGGCGGGCGCCTGCTGGAGCCCGCGCAACTGCTGGATCATTGCCTGCTGATGCTCGAAGACGGCCAGCGTCAATGGCTGTCCTGGGGTGACTGGTTCGGCCGCCAGGGTGTCGATGCCTCGCTGATCCGCAAGCGCATGACCGTGAACCTGTATCCGGTGCTGGTCGATCTGGCGGTCGCCGGGCATGGCATCGTGCTCGGCTGGCAGCCGATGATCGACCGCCACGTACAGTCCGGCGCGCTGGTGCCCGCGTGCCGCAAAAGCGTCGGCGCGGTAGGCGGCTATTATCTGCTGACACCCAACGACAAGACGCCTCGGCGTGCCGCGCGTGCCTTCGAGAAATGGCTGGCAGACGAAATAGCCACACTGGCTCCACCGCTCTGAATCCTGCATGCGTTTGGCGCATGCAAATCTGCGTAATAAGCGTTTTGTTAAAATCGGCCCAGCGCCTACTCTCGACTGAAACGGGCAAAAAGACCTGACTCGGCCGCACTCACACACACCCTGCCCCTCAATCAATGCAACCGATGCAGGGGGTTTCCCTGCGTGTATCGCATGCAGGAGCCTATCCAGTGAGCACACCACAATCCTCTGCTTCACGCACCCATGAACAAAAGGCACGCCGCGCGGTGGTTGCCACGGTCATCGGCAATGGCCTTGAATGGTTTGACTTCACGGTCTACAGCTTCTTCTCGGTGATCATCGCCAAGGTGTTCTTCCCCACCGGCAGCGAACTGACGTCTTACCTGCTGGCGTTGGCGACCTTCGGGGTGGGCTTCTTCATGCGTCCGGTAGGTGGCATTGTGCTGGGCATCTACAGCGACAAGCGCGGGCGCAAGGCAGCATTGTCGCTGACCATCCTGCTGATGGCGCTGGGGACACTGATCATCGGGCTGACACCCGGCTTTGCGCAGATCGGCTATCTGGCACCCCTGCTGATTGTCCTGGCGCGTCTGCTGCAAGGCTTCTCTGCCGGTGGCGAGATGGGCAGCGCCACGGCGTTTCTCACCGAGCATGCGCCTGAGGGCAAAAAAGCCTTCTACTCCAGCTGGATTCAGGCCAGCATCGGCGTCGCGGTACTGCTGGGTTCCGCGCTGGGCGCGGTGCTGTCCAGTTACCTGACCCAGGCACAGCTCGAAAGCTGGGGCTGGCGGGTGCCGTTTCTGATCGGCACGCTGATCGGGCCGGTCGGCTTCTATATTCGCAGCCGGGTTGACGAGACACCTGCCTACAAGACTGCAAAACCGGTCGAATCGCCGCTGCGCGAAGTGATCAAGACCTACCCGCGACAGACCCTGATCAGCTTTTCGCTGGTCGTGCTGTGGACCGTCTGCACCTATGCCATCCTGTTTTACATCCCCTCCTACGCCCAGCGCGTGCTCGGCCTGCCGTCATGGATAGGCTTCAGCGCCGGCATGATGGGCGGCGCGGTACTGATCGTCGCCACACCGATTGTCGGCGCCTTGGCCGACCGCAGCGGGCATCGCCCGTGGCTGCTGGGCTCGGCCATTGCCATCTTCCTCAGCGCCTACCCGATGTTTCTGTTCATCAACCAGATGCCGGGGCTGTTTTCACTGTTGATCTTCGAGCTGGTGCTCGGCCTGCTGATTTCCGCTTACATCGGCTCGATCCTCGCAGCCTTCGGTGAATTGCTGCCAACCCACGTGCTGTCCACTGGGCTTTCGGTGGCCTACAACTTCGCCGTCACGATCTTCGGCGGGTTTGCCACCTTTACCATCACCTGGCTGATTGCCTCGACCGGCAGCAACCTGGCACCGGCCTTTTACATCATGTTCGCCGCCATCGTCAGCGGTATTGGCGCACTGCTTTATCACGACCGTGCGCCCGCGGCTCACCCCCCCTTGTCTGGAGCTTACCAATGAGTACCACTGAACCCACACGCCTTATCCTGCGCAACGGCCGCCTGCTGGACGTGCAACGCGGGCAATTGATTTCGGGCCAGGAGGTCGTGATCGAGGGTGAGCGCATTGTCGAAGTACGTGCCGAGGGTGAACCGGCCCCGGCTGGCGCTCAGGTCATCGATCTGGGTGGCAGAACACTGATGCCCGGCCTGATCGACTGCCATGTGCACGTGCTGGCTTCCAACGCCAACCTGGGCATGAACGCCTTGCAACCCAACGCAATCATCATGTACCGCGCCTTGCCGATTCTGGCGGCGATGCTCGACCGTGGTTTTACCACCGTGCGCGATGCCGGGGGCGCTGACTGGGCACTGGCCCGTTCGATTCAGATGGGGCTGATTCCCGGCCCGCGCATCTTCGCATCGGGCAAGGCACTGTCGCAGACCGGCGGCCATGGCGACATGCGCGCACGCGGCGAATTGCTGCTCAACGAGCCCTGCTCCTGTTGCTTCCGCGCCGGGGCCATCGCCCGCGTGGTGGATGGCGTCGACAACGTGCGCCTGGCGGTGCGCGAGGAGCTGCAGCAAGGCGCCAACCAGATCAAGATCATGGCCTCGGGCGGTGTGTCCTCGCCAACCGACCCGATTGCCAACACCCAATACAGCGAAGCTGAAATCCGCGCCATCGTCGACGAGGCCGCCGCCGCAAACACCTACGTCATGGCGCATGCCTACACCGCTCGGGCGATTCGCCGTGCCATCGAGTGCGGTGTCAGAACCATCGAACATGGCAACCTGGTCGATGCCGACACCGCGCGGCTGATGGCCGAAAGAGGCGCATTTGCGGTGCCCACCCAGGTCACTTACGAAATGCTCGCTGAATACGGCGAACGCTTCGGGCTGCCGGCTGACTCGGTCGCCAAAATCGAGGATGTGCGTCAGGCCGGGCGCAATGCCCTGCTGCTGTTCGCCGAAGCGGGTGTACCGATGGGCTATGGCTCGGATTTGCTGGGGGAAATGCATGAGTACCAGACTCATGAATTGAAGATTCGCGCCGAACTGCTGGGTAATCTGGCAGCGCTGCGCAGTGCCACAAGCGTGGCAGCGCAGATCCTTCAGCGCGAAGGCGAACTGGGCTGTATCGCCGCCGGCGCGATCGCCGATCTGCTGGTGGTGGATGGCGACCCGCTGAGCGATATCAGTTGCCTGGTCGGTCAGGGCAAACACTTGGCAATGATTGTCCAGGGCGGTCATGTGCGCAAGAACACCCTGGTCTGACGCCTGGTCAGTGCGCGTTGTGGTCCCAGATCCAGTTCCACACACCGGGCAAGCTGACAGGCTCGCCCGCCTCCTTGACCGTCCTGGCCAGTGCTGCGCGCTGCAACTGCGCACTGTCGTCGTAGAACGGCTTGTCGGCGAGCCTTACGCCAGTCTGCCCGGCACTGTCGACCAGAATCTGCAGGTACTCCCGCGCATGCCGCGCGGTGTAGCGGTTCAGGTCGTGGAAGGTCACCACCACCGGAATCACGCCATCCACCGCAGGCAGCTCTCCGGCGGCAATGCGTTCGCGCACCTGCGAGAGCTGGCTGACCATGTTGGAACGGCGGCGCAGGCTGAAGTTATAGCCCCAGATCTTGCCGTCATTGGCACTCAGGTCAGTGAGCAGTACCTGCAGATGGTGGCGCTGATAGGCGCTGAACGTGCGTTTGTCGTAGTTCCAGAACGGCGGACGCAGCAAGGTGGTCGGCACACCGGTGATAGAGGCGATGATCGCGCAGCCCTGGGTCAGGGATTGCTCCAGTTCCTCATCGCTCAGTGAACGGTGGTTGGTGTGGTGCGGCGTGGCGGTGTGAAAGCCCAGCAGGTGCCCTTCTTCATGCTGACGGCGCATGATCGCCCGGCCCTGATCACTGTTACCCGCACCGGTTGCGCCGGTCTGCACGAAGAACACCGCCTTGATGCCCGGCTGCAGCGGATTGTCGGCCAGGCTATCGAGCACGGTGATGCTGGGGTTGTAGAACGTCGAGGCGCTCGGGCCATCGTCGAAGGTCAGCAGAAAGCGCACCGGTGGCTGTTGCTGCAGCTGCGCGGCGGTTTTCGCGGTCAGCGGGATCGGCGCGCTGATGCAGGCCGACAGGCTTGCAGCGATGGCCAGTACGCAAAAAGCCTTGAGCACGAACTTAATCACGATGGGGAATCCTGTGGCCGGTCTGCTGAAGCGCCCGCATGATCATCCACAGGCGCGGCAAACACAATCACTGCCGCCCGAAGTTTATCGGCACCGAAACAACTCATGCGATTGAAGTCGGCATGGCTTACCGGCATATGTTGGCAGTCAATGGCTTGCCGATGCAGGCTGTGATCAATATCGGGATCGTGCAGGTAGACGAAATCGCTGTCGCAATCGGTGACCATCACCCAGTGCGGTGCCTTGGAACGGGTCAGGCGGTAACTGCTGATCAGCACCAGCGGCTTGCCGCCCTCGGCCAGTAAGCGCGGCAGGTTCAATGAGCGGTTGGGCAGCGTCTCTACACCGCAGGTTCGCAGCTCATGACAGAACTGCTCATGAACCAGGCGAATCACCTGTTTCTTGTTGTCGCTACGCACGCCGCCCAGAAACAGCGGGCCCGAGACCGACACCAGCAACTTCACGGCAAAGCCCCGTCGCCGAGCAGCCAGCGCCAGCCCCTGAGGACTGCAGCCGCCGTGGCCGGAGGTCATAAACACGGTGGTCGCCTCGCGCCAGATCTGCAGCTCTTCGGCACGCCCCATCGAACGCGCAGGTTGCAGGGCTTTCATGGCCATCAACAGACAGGCCGGGCCGCAGGTGAACTCCAGAGTCTGCTGGTAGTAAGGCACTGAGCGACTGTCCAGCCGGGCGTGCTCAACGATACGTTTCTCGTAGCGCAAGGCCGGGGCATGGTCCTGGTAATAGTCGTCGACCTGAGCGAAACGCCGGTAACCATTGCGTTCGTACAGTCCGATAGCCGAGTGGTTATCAGGGCGCACCTCAAGGCGCAGGTAAGCACAGTCGCGGCCCACGGCCTTCTGCTCGGCACGTTGCAACAACTGCTTGCCCAGCCCCTTGCCCCGCGCCGCATCGGCAATCGCCAGCGAATACAAACGCCCCAGCGAGGTGCCCCGATGAAACAGCACCAGCGCATAGCCGGTGAGCTGTCCGGCCTGCTCGGCGACGATCAGGCTGGCATTGGCGCGGCGAATCATCCAGTGAAAGCTGCGCTCGGTCAGACGGTCGCCGTCAAAACACTGGTTCTCCAGAAGCAGCAAATCATCGACATCGGTTTCAACTGCATCTCGAAATATAAAGTCCATCTCCACCGCCGTAAAAGTTGTGTAACGAAACGGGACATTTCAAAAAGCACATGCTTAATAGAAAGGACTTGTTTCCCATCGGATCGATTACACATGTCAGCGGCACAGGTGAAGATGAACGAAGTATCTGCGCAACTTGCGCTTTCAGCAACAACCCGACGAGCAGACCCCACAACACTCTTTGCAGCGCAGAGGCAACTGGTGATTATTGTCGAACGGCTCGAAGACTGGGCATCGTACTTCCCCAGCGAAGACTTGATCAGCGCCCAGGACTATCTGGAAAAACCGCTGAAAGCCACGGCAGGCAAGCGTGTGCAAGTCATCAACCTGTGCCGCAGCTACAAATACCTGGGCCATGGTTATTACTGTTCCCTGCTGGCCGAAGCGCGCCAGCACAATGTCATTCCCTCGGTAAAGACCATCAGCGAATTGACCCGCAAGTCACTCTACGGCCTGGCACTCGATGACCTGGACAAGTTGCTGGAGACCGCACTTGAGGACCATCCCTATGACGACACCGAAGGGTTTACCCTGACACTGTACTTCGGTCAGACCACACTTGAGCCGTTGAAGGATCTCGCCCGTCAATTGTTTGAAGTCTTCCCCTGCCCGATCCTGATGGTGGAGTTTCGCAAGCGCGACAATTGGCACATTGCCGGTATCAAGGCCGGAGCTCTGCCGCGTCTGCGCGAGGATCAGCAGGATGAGTTCGCCACGGCGCTGGAGGGCTTCAGCCGCAACGTCTGGCGCCAGCCCAGTTCGCGGCGCATGGCCCGCTACGACCTTGCGATTCTGCATGATCCGCAGGAACAGCTGCCGCCCTCCAACCCTGAGGCGCTGGCCAATTTCATCCGCGTCGGTCAGCGTCTGGGCATCGATGTCGAGCTGATCGAAAAGAAAGACTACGCCCGACTGGCCGAGTACGACGCGCTGCTGATTCGTGAAACCACCAGCGTTGACAACCACACCTATCGCTTTGCCAAGAAAGCCGAAAGCGAGGGGCTGGTGGTCATGGATGACTCCACCTCGATCCTGCGCTGCACCAATAAGGTGTACCTGACCGACCTGCTCAAAAGCCATGATCTGGGCATGCCGCGAACGGAAATCCTCTACAAGGACCGCCCGGAAGAACTGCAACACGTGGCCACACGCCTGGGTTTCCCGCTGGTATTGAAGATTCCCGATGGCTGTTTTTCCAGAGGCGTGATCAAGGTCAGCACACCCGAGGAAATGCACACGGCAACGACCCAGCTGTTCGAGCACTCGGTATTGCTGCTGGCTCAGGAGTTTTTCTACACCGAGTACGACTGGCGCATCGGTATTCTCAATCGCAAACCGATATTCGCCTGCCAGTACTTCATGTCCAAGGGGCATTGGCAGATCTACAACCACAAGGCGATCGGTGCCGAGGTGATTGGCGAATGCCGCACGCTGGCGGTGCACGAAGCGCCGCGCGCCGTGGTCGAACTGGCGCTCAAGACCGCCAATCTGATTGGTGACGGCTTGTATGGCGTGGACTTGAAACAGTCAGGCGATCACGTGGTGGTGATCGAGGTCAACGACAACCCGAACCTGGATGCCGGCATCGAAGACGCTTATCTGCAGGATGATCTTTACAGCCTGGTGCTGGAAGAGTTCGTCCGCCGTCTGGAGCTCAAGCGCCTCGGTCAGGCATGGTGAAACGATGATTCAGGGCCTGAAACTCGACAACAACCAGTTGCTGGCATGTGATCCGCAAAAGGCTCAGGTGCTGTGGTTCAGCAAACCCGATGCCGGGGAACGCAGATTATTGCTGGAGCGATTTCACCTTGATGAGCATGCCGTTGCCTCGGCACTCGACCCGGACGAAATTTCGCGCATCGAGTTTCACCCTGATGCGTTGTTCGTCATCTGGAAACGTCCCGAGAACTATTCGGGCAAGGACAGCTTCTCGTTCGACGTTTCGTCCTTTGGCGTGCTGTTGAGCCGGGACCAGCTGGTGCTGATCTGCGATGACGAGCAACCCTTGAGCGCGCTGGGGGCTCACCGCCCGTTGGACCAGCCGCTGGATATCCTTCTGGAGCTGCTGTTCAACAATATTCATCACTATCTGGGCCATTTGAAAGTCATCAAGATGGTCGCCCGGGAATTGCAGCAGAAATTCAACTCTTCCCTGGAAAACCGCCATTTGCTGCAGATGTTCAACCTCAGCGAAAGTCTGGTGTATTACATCAATGCCATCCACAGCAACGGTGCGGTCCTGACGCGTCTGCGCAACCATGCGCAAGGCCGGCAATACGCAGCCGACAGCCTGGCGCTGATCGACGACATGATCATCGAGAACGATCAGTGCTACAAACAGGCCGAGATCTATTCCACGGTGTTCGCCGGGTTGATGGATGCGCGAGGCAATCTGGTCAATAACAGCACCAACACCCTGCTGCGCAAGCTGACCTTGATCAATGTGGTGTTTTTGCCGTTGAACCTGATTGCCGGGATCGGCGGCATGTCGGAATTCAGCATGATGACCGCCCCGCTGCACTGGTGGGTGGCTTACCCTGCACTGCTGCTGGCGATGCTCGGGATGGGGGCGGTGATGGTCTGGGGACTGCGCAGAATGGCGCGCGCAGCCTGAGCGGTTATTGCTCCCACTCGGCCTTGGCGATCTGCAGACCATGCAGGCCGTTGTAAGCTGCGCGCTCGGGGGACTGCCAGCCGTCCAGCAGCGACGCATCGAGGTCATAGATCTCGACGCCCAGCGGTCGGCAGACGCTCAACGGGTCCTGCGCATCAGGCCCCCACATCGGCAATGACAGGTCGCCACCCGGACACGTCGACAAGGCGCATAGCAGGTCGATTTCCGCGAAGAACTCCAGATAGTCGCCCTTCTGCGCCGGGCAGGCTTTCATGAAATACAGGTCGTCATGGTTCAGGCCGGTGCACTGGAAGATGTTCAGCACATCGTGCACATCGAACTCGGTCAGCCCGTGCGGCAGCACTGCGCGGGTCAGGTTGGAATGGCAGTGATGGTGAAAGTCTTCGCCGGTCAGCATCTTGTTGACGTAGGGATCGCAACGCGTGCCGAGCAGGTCATGCAGGCGGCCGCCGTGTTCGTCAGTTCCGTAACTGGCCAGACTGTCATCGGTGATGGTGACCAGCGGCCGTAAAAACGGCAGGTTCGACCACAGCCGGTCATGGGTGCTGACATGCGCGCCCTGCAACTGCCGCGTGCGCGCAGCCCACAGGCGCTCGCGGGGGTCGTTGGCGTTCCACACATTGAAATCACCCACCTGCGGGCCCACCGGTGTGGTGACCCGAAACACCTGACCGGCCTTGACCTTCCAAGCCCGCCCGGTACGAATCGGTACTTCGAACTGTTCGACGAGGGTGCGTTGCTGCGCATTCGTGCGGATGCGCTCATAAAAGGCAGTGTCCACTTGCAGCGCCGCGCCTTTGCTGACCTGGTAAGCGGCTGGATAGTCTTTGTACATACAGGGCTTCTCGGTGGCAGGATGTACCGATTGCTACTGCAAATTACAGGCCCGATTACTGGAAGTCCCGACTGCGCACATCCAGTCCGGTCAACAGCGGCGTCAGGTCATACAGCCGCTGGGCGATCAGGTGCCGTACGCCGCTTTTTGATTCCAGGCGCCCGAACACCTGCAGCAGTTGCGAGCCCACCAGCACCTTGCGCTGACGTTCGGCCAGGTCGCGCCAGATCACGACGTTGACCATGCCGAATTCGTCTTCCAGCGTCACGAAGGTCACGCCACTGGCGGTGCCCGGTCGTTGACGGCCAATGACCAGCCCCGCCACGCTGAGGGTCCGGTCGTTTTCCAGGTGTAACAAGTCTTGTGAGCTGCGAAAGCGCTTGGCAGCCAGTTGCCGGCGCAGCAAGGCCAGCGGGTGTGGGCCCAGGGTGGTGCCCAGCGTTGTGTAGTCGGCCACCAGGTCTTCGGCCACAGTCGGCAGTGGCAAGATCACTTGGGTTTCTTCGCTGGGCAGGTCGTCGAACAGCGGGCGCTGGGCCTCAACCCCGGCCACTTCCCAGCGCGCCCGGTGCCGATGGCCGATCAGGCCGCGCAAGGCACCGGAATCCGCCAGTGCTTCGGCGGCGCGCGAGTCCAATTCGGCGCGCAACGTCAGGTCCGTGGCATCGACAAACGGGCGTTTCGCGCGCGCGACTTCGATGCGCAAGGCATCTTCCTCACGAAAGCCACGGACCATGCGCAGCCCGAGGCGAATCGCCAGATTGCGTGTGCGGTCGGGATGATCGAGCGGCTCCAGCGAACAATCCCAGTCGCTGTAGCGCACATCCACCGGGCGGATTTCAATGTGGTGGCGACGTGCGTCTTGTAACAATTGATCCGGGCTGTAAAACCCCATCGGCCAACTGTTGATCAGCGCACAGGTGAACGCTGCCGGCTCGTGGCATTTGAGCCAGCAACTGGCGTAGGTCAGCAAGGCGAAACTGGCGGCGTGGGACTCGGGGAAACCATAACTGCCAAAACCCTTGATCTGTTCGAAAATCCGGTCGGCAAAGTCCGCTTCATAGCCTTTTTTCAGCATGCCCGTACGCAGCCGTTCGCGATGCGGCTCCAGCCCGCCGTGACGTTTCCATGCGGCCATCGCGCGGCGCAACTCGTCCGCTTCGCCCGGCGTGTAGTCGGCGGCCAGAATGGCCACTTCCATGACCTGCTCCTGGAACAGCGGCACACCCAGGGTGCGCTTGAATACGGATTCAAGCTTGGGCGGATAGGTGACTGCCTCTTCGCCATTGCGCCGCCGCAGGTACGGGTGAACCATGTCGCCCTGGATCGGCCCTGGCCGGACAATGGCGACTTCGATGACCAGGTCGTAGAATTTTTCCGGTCTGAGACGCGGCAGCATTGCCATCTGCGCACGCGACTCGATCTGAAACACGCCGATGGTGTCGGCGCGGCTGATCATTTCGTAGGTTTTCCGGTCGTCGCCCGGCAGACTTGCCAGGGTCCAGCGTTTGCCCCGGTGCAGATGCACCAGATCGAACGTGCGGCGCAAGGCGCTGAGCATGCCCAGCGCAAGAATGTCGACTTTCAGCAGGCCGACCAGGTCCAGGTCGTCCTTGTCCCACTGGATGATGGTGCGGTCGGCCATCGCGGCGTTCTCCACCGGCACCAAGGTCTCCAGTGGGTGTTCGGAAATCACGAATCCACCCGGGTGTTGCGACAGGTGCCGGGGAAAACCGATCAGTTCGCCGGTCAGCGCCAGCACGCGCTTGAGGATCGGCGTGTCGGCATCGAAGCCGTATTCGCGCAAGCGTTCAGGCGACGGCAATGAATCGCTCCAGCGGCTGAAGGCTTCGGCCAGGGCATTGATCTGGTCTGGCGGCAAGCCCAGCACCTTGGCCACGTCACGCATCGCGCCGGAGCCGTGATAAGTGCTAGCGACAGCAGTCAGCGCGGCCCGGCCCCGGCCATAGCGCCGAAAGATGTACTGAATGACTTCTTCGCGGCGGTCATGCTCGAAATCCACGTCGATATCCGGTGGCTCGTTGCGCTCTCTGGAGATGAAGCGCTCGAACAGTAGATTGCTCTTTTCCGGATTCAGCTCGGTGATCCCCAGCGCATAACACACTGCCGAGTTGGCCGCCGAGCCGCGTCCCTGACAAAGGATGTGCTGGCTGCGGGCAAACTCGACGATGTCATGCACGGTCAGAAAGTAGCTGTCGAACTTCTTTTCCGCGATCAGCGCCAGTTCCTTCTCGACCTGCGCACGGGTAGCTGGCGTCAGCCCCTTCGGCCAGCGTTTTCGGACACCGCGCTCGGTCAGTTCACGCAGCCACGACGTAGGTGTCTGGCCTTTGGGGACCAGCTCGTGCGGGTATTCATATTTCAATTGTTTGAGCTCAAACGTGCAGCGCCGGGCAATACGCACCGATTCGGCCAGCAGCCAGTCCGGGTAATGCTCGGCAAGCGCATCCAGTGGCCGTAAATGGCGCTCGCCGTTGGCAAACAACAGGTGCCCTGCTTCGGCCACGGTCGTGTGATGGCGAATGGCAGTCATGGTGTCCTGCAGGGCACGCCGGCCGCGTGCGTGCATGTGCACATCACCACTGGCTACTGCCGGGATACCCAATGATTGAGCCAGCGCCAGCAAGTCGGCCAGACGCTGCTCGTCATCCGCGCCGCGATGTAACTCCACGCCGAGCCAGAGGCGCTCGGCAAAGCGCTCACGCAACCAGCGTCCATGCGCCAGACAGGCTTGAGCGTCACCGTCGAGGTCCGGCAGCCATATGGCCAGCAACCCGTCCGGCGCAGGCTCGAAATCTTCACGCAACAACCGGTATTCACCTTTTTTGGCTCTGCGGCGTGCCACCGTGATCAATTTGCACAGCGCCTCATAGCCTGTCTGGCTTTCCACCAGCAGCACGGCTTTCGGCCCGTTCTCGATGTGCATTTCGCTGCCGATGATCAATGGCAGGCCGGTGCTGATGGACGCCTGCCATGCACGTACGATACCGGCCAGCGTGCACTCGTCAGTGATGGCCAGCGCCTGGTAGCCGTGGCGCAAGGCTCGTTCGAACAGCTCACGGGCGCTTGAGGCGCCGCGCTGAAAACTGAAGTTGGACAGGCAATGCAGCTCGGCGTATTCGCTTGTCATGCGAACCAGCCATGCAGCAGCAGTTCACCCTGCTCGCCCACGCTGCGATAGGCCCAGGCGCGCTGGCCGCTGGAGGTTTCGACCAGATAGTAGTCGCGACGTACATCGCCGCCGTCCCACCAGCCTGATTCGATTCGCTCGGGCCCCGCCACGATGCGCGTGGCATGAAGTGGCAGCGGCTGGGGTTCTCGCAGCAACCAGCCCGGGCGCGTACAACCCTTGCTCGGCAAGACCGGTTTGCTTGTGCTGTGCGGTTGCCAGGCGCATTCAGGGCGGTGATCGGCCTGAGCGCGTAAGCCATTGACCGACTCGTCGCCCAGACGCGCCCGCAGGCGCTCGCGCAGTTGCTCCCAGGGCAAGGTTTGCTGCACGCGCTCATCGAACAACTGACGGTGCGCCGGGACAAAATCCGGCAAGTCTCGCGCCAGCAGGCGCACGGCACGTACCGGCGACGCGACCAGCACCTGCTCCAGCCTGCCGCGGGCCAGTTCGAACAGCATCGAAGCATCGCGCTCGGCACTCAGCAGTCCGACGGGTACCACAGTCTCCGGACCTTCAACATGCTCCAGATGCAGGGAAAATCGCTGCACACCGCTGTCGCGTCCGGCGAGGAACAAGGCCAGATCGGCGATCAGCCGCTTGAGCGGAAACAACAGGGCCTGATGGGACTCGACATCGAAATTCAGCTCGATGCGTACATCGAAAAAATCCGGCGGCGTGTAGCATTCCAGCGCCACGGGGCGCTCGCCGAGCAAGGTGTCGAAGTGCTGCAGCACGCTGGCCGGAAACCGCCGTGCCAGCGTATCGCGGGGCAGCGCCAGCACCTGCCGCACGCTACGCAGCCCCATGCGCGTCAGGGCAGTAGCGGTTTCGCGGCTCAGGCCGATGCGTTCCAAAGGCATCTGCTCCAGACGGCGGCGCAATTCATGCGGACAGTCGATGCTCAGCCCGTCATGCATGTTGGCCAGCATTCGCGCGGCTATCGGGTTGGGCGCGACCACGATGCGATGGCGGAAACCCTGCGTGGTCAGCTCTTCACGCAAACGCGCCTCGAACACTGGCCAAGGGCCGAACAGCTTGAGGCTGGATTCGATTTCCATCAGCAGTACCCGCGGGTACTTGAGACTGACATTGGAGCTGAAACCGTAGGCCCAGGCCGCGAGCAGTTGCTGCAAACGCTCGATATCGGCCGGGTCATGCTCGATCGTGGTGAAGTTCGGCACCAGCGCCTGTGCTGCGGTCAGCGACTGCCCGGCTTTCAGCCCCAACGCACGCGCAGCCGGATTGACGCTCTGCAACACGCGACGTTGAGCGCTTCCGCTGATCAGCGCCAGCGGTTCATCGGGGTTGCCGTGACGACGCATGACGCCGTCCAGCGCCAGTTGCGGCAGCAAGACACAGGCCCAGAGCATAAGAACCTCAAGCGTCGGTCGGGAACGGAATGGGGAAAGGCGGCGCAAGTCCGCCCCGGCATTTGAGCACCCGCAACTGTGCCGGGCGGGTATCTATAGCTATGCGCAGGGCTGCGGGTGAAGGGTTGGCGGCGGCCTGCTGCGGGCGACAGGCAAAAGCCAGGGTCTGCCCGGTTTCGGCAGCCACCTGCAAGCGTCGCAGCGCACGGTCATCGACCATGCCGGGCCAGCACACGACCGCGCCACAACTGCCGGAACGCAGGCATTGCTCGGCGGCCCACAAGGCATCACGGGGACTCGCCTCGATTACCACCAACTGGCGCAGATCGACACCGGCGGCCAGCCAGGCCTGTGGGTACGGAATATAAGGCGGTGCGACCAGCACAATGCGCTCAGCGATTGCGGAAAGCCGTGCCAGGCTTGGCCACAGCAGGCGCAGTTCGCCGCTGCCATTGGCCGGAATGAGGATTTCAGTCAGGGCCGCTGCAGGCCAGCCGCCGGTGGGCAATGCAGCATCCAGCAACATGTGGCCACTGGTCTGCGGGCTGACCGGTGGCGCGCTCTGCTGGCGCCCTTTCCAGACCCTGCGCTCATCCAGCAAGGCATCCAGGCTGACCACCGCGCCCATCATTCGCGGCGCACCAGCCCGCAGAACACACCTTCGATGGCGAAGTCCTGATCGGGCGTGACGATGATCGGCTCGTAGGCCGGGTTGCGCGGCAACAGGCGCACCTGCTCGGCTCGGCGTTGCAGGCGTTTGATGGTCACCTCGCCGTCCAGCCGGGCAACCACGATCTGCCCGTCACTGGCCTGCGGGTTACGGTGCACGCCCACCAGATCGCCATCGAGAATACCGTCCTCGATCATCGAGTCACCCTGCACACGCAGCAGGTAGTCCGGCACACGGGTAAAGGTGCTGCGGTCCAGGTGCAGCGTGCTGTGTATATCGAGGTCAGGCCCGATAGGTGCGCCCGCCGCCACGCGCCCCAGTACCGGAATTTCCAGCAATTCGGGGAGTGGCTCACTGTTCAGCAGGCGAATGCCCCGCGCCTGATGCGCTACGACTTCGATCAGCCCGGCCTCGGTGAGGGCCACAATGTGTTTGCGCGCCACACTGCGCGAAGCAAAACCGAAAGCCTCGGAAATTTCCGCCAGGCTCGGTGATTGCCCCTGCTGCGCGATGCGATCGCGGATGAAGGTAAGGATGGCGCTGCGTCGAGGAGATAATGTGCTCATGGAGTACATTTGTACTCCACTGGTGATTTTGTGACTAGTACGGTTTGTCGGATTGACGCCGCACGCTCTCGCGCTTGGTGAACGTTAATTATTCGGATTTTCACAACGGTGAAATAAGAAACACCAGGTTTATTGCGCCAGCCAAAGCGTAGAGACTTGATGGCTCTTTCAACGATCAGGAGCACTCATTGTGATCACGCGCCAATTGGGTCAACTCGGTCCGCACGTATCCGCCGTCGGGCTGGGCTGCATGGGAATGTCGGACTTCTACACCACCGGCATCGATGAAAAGGAATCCATCGCCACCTTGCACCGCGCACTGGAGCTCGGTGTCACCTTTTTCGATACAGCGGACATGTACGGCCCGCACACCAATGAAGCCTTGCTTGGCCGGGCCCTCGAAGGCAAGCGTGAAGGTATTTATCTGGCCAGTAAGTTCGGCATCGTGCGTGGCGACGATCCGCATGCACGTGGCGTCAATGGCAGCCCGGCGTACATTCGCCAGTCCATCGACGCCAGTCTGAAGCGGCTGAACACCGATTACCTTGATCTCTATTATCAGCACCGCGTCGACCCAAAGGTGCCCATCGAGGACACCGTTGGCGCCATGGCCGAACTGGTCAAGGCTGGCAAGGTTCGCCATATAGGCATCTGTGAAGCCAGTGCAGCGACCATCGAAAAGGCCCACGCGGTACATCCGTTGGCGGCTGTGCAGAGCGAGTACTCACTCTGGTCACGCGATCCGGAACAGAATGGCGTGCTTGCCACCTGCCGTCGCCTGGGCATTGCTTTCGTGGCTTACAGTCCGCTCGGCCGGGGGTTTCTGACCGGTGAATTGCGCACTCCGGACGATTTCGCGGCCGATGACTATCGTCGCTTCACTCCACGGTTTCAGGGCGAAAACTTCAATCGCAATCTGCAATTGGTCGAGAAGGTCAAGGCACTGGCTACGGCCAGAGGCATCAGCGCGTCGCAACTGGCGCTGGCCTGGGTGCTTGCCCAGGGAGAGGACATCATTCCGATCCCGGGCACCAAACAGCGCAAGTACCTGGAAAGCAACGTGGCCGCAGCTTCATTGACGCTGAGTACCGATGACCTTGCCCAGCTGGAAGCGATTTTTCCGGCTCAGGGGTCGGCATCCGGCGAGCGCTATAGCGCGGAGTCGATGAAGTCCCTCAATGGCTAACGCTTGCGATTCGAGATCAGGTCGCCTCAGGGCAGGTCTCGGTGCCGTTGTTGAGGCCCTGTTTTTGATTCTTGTAATCGAGCGTGGCCTTGCCATCGACCCATTTCAGGGTGACGACAATCACTGAGTCGAAATCATCGTTCGTCCAGTCATCCAGCAGGTTAGTGCTCTTGCCGGACGCTTCTTCAGCAACCTTGTTGATCAGCTCCGGCAGGTAGCCATGCGACCAGGCGGTGTAGATAACTGCGTTGTGGTACTTGTCCCGCATCAGCTCATCGGCCAGGTCTGCGGTGTCGTTGGCACCAAAGTCGAGGTTGACGGGCAGACCCAGTTTGATTGCGCTGGGCCCTACCGTCATCAGCGGACGCACGTAGCTGTAGGACTGATCGCCCTCACCCTCTTCCACATGTCGGCTCGGATTGGCAGCGAAAATGAAGTCAGCCTTGCCGAATTCCCTGGGCAGGACTTCCGACAGTTCTATCGCCCTGTTAAGCCCCTGACAGTTCAGTTGCCCCAACCCCATGGCCGGTTTTTCGGCATGCCGAAGGAATACCAGTGTCTGGGTGCCATTCTTGGGCTCTGCATGCACGCCTTTGCCCATGGTGAACAGGGCCAGGGCCGAAGCCACCAGCAAGGAGGGGAAGAAGCACCACGCAAGACGGCGCTGAAGTCGGGTGATGGAAGGCATTTTCGGCATATTCATTATTTTCTGAGTCCGGTGCGCATTTGAAAGGGGACAGCCATCTGGCTAGTGCGAATACGCAGGCTTGTGCAGCTCGCCCTGGAAATTTCTGCGGATCAGTCAAACAGGGTCACGCGCGAATCCACGCGCGAATCTTAGTGCGCACATGTTTCGAAATTAAGAATGTGGACGATTAAGAGTGTCAAAAAACGATTCTGTTGCAATACCGGCAAAAAAATCGTCTGACAAGCAGAGAAAATGTCAAAAAATCGTCGAAAGATGGGTCATCAGACCGACTGTTTGCCTGGCAACAGCCATTCAACAGACCGCTGTCAGATCAACATCACGGACGTCGGAAAACCGCGTAAGGCCCCGGAATTCAAGCACCCTGGTGTTTGGCATAGAGCGTGCAATATTCCTGTTCTGAATTTCACGCCCTGCGAACTGCCTGTTTTGGAATATACCAGCCGGTCGCTGCGGCTCTAGTTTTCCTGACCTGGATGCCACTATGCCACAACCCTCCGTTTCCTTTCGGTTGCTGTCTCCCCGTGCGCTGATTCGCTGGATGGCCAGCACCTGCGTATTGGCGTTGAGCCTCAACGGCGCGGTGCAGGCCGCCGAGGCCGTACCTGCCGAAATCCGTCTGGACTATGCCTACTATTCGCCGGTCAGCCTGGCGCTCAAGCATTTTGGCTGGCTGGAGAAAGCCCTGCCGGAGGCGAAAGTCACCTGGGTGTTGAGCCAGGGCAGCAACCGCTCGCTGGAATACCTGAACAGTGGCAGCGTCGACTTTGCATCGTCGGCCAGCCTGTCTGCGGTGCTGGCCCGGGCCAATGGCAGCCCGATCAAATCGGTGTATGTCTACAGCCGGGCAGAATGGACGGCTCTGGTGGTGCGCAAGGATTCTCCCCTGCAATCGGTTGCCGAACTCAAAGGCAAGAAAATAGCCGCCACCAAAGGCACCGACCCTTATCTGTTCACCTTGCGCGCGCTGCAGAAGGCCGGGCTGAAAAAGGATGATGTCGAGTTGCTGCACCTGCAGCATCCCGATGGACGCATCGCACTCGAAAAAGGCAACGTAGATGCCTGGGCAGGGCTTGACCCGCACATGGCGGCCAGTGAAATACAGTCCGGCTCGCGCCTGCTTTACCGCAACAAGGACTTCAACAGCTATGGCGTACTGAGCGTCACGGAAACCTACGCCAAGGAGCATCCACAGGCGATCAGAACAGTATTGAGCGCTTATGAGCAGGCTCGGGAATGGGCAGTGAAAAACCCTGACGAGCTGGCCAGGCTGCTGGCGACCGAGTCGGGTTTGCCGCTGGAAGTCGCCAGGCTGCAATTGACCCGCACAGACCTGAGCAACCCGCAACTGAGCGCGAAAGACATGGAAGCGTCCAAGGCCGCGGCGCCGATTCTGGTTTCCGAGGATCTGGTGCGCAAAGGCGTCAATGTCGAGCAGGTCATCGATCAACTGATCACGCCTGAATTCTCCAAAGCCGTGATCGCCACTCCATGACCAGCCGGGACAAAGCGTTGTCTGCATCAGCGCAGGCAGCACCGGACAAGTCGCAACCAACGCTTTGGCAGCGCTACCGAACGCCACTCAAGGGCCTGGTGGTGCCGGCGGCGATCATCGTCCTGCTGGAAGTTATCGTCCGTATCGGCTGGCTGCCTGCCTACCAGATGCCAGCGCCCAGCGAGATCGTGCTGACCCTTCGCGATCTGGCGGACGGTGCGTTGTGGAAGCACATCAGTGCCAGTCTGTTGCGTGTGCTCAGCGGCTTTGTGATCGGCGCGAGCCTGGCCCTGGTGTTTGCTGCGTGGGTGGGGCTCAGTCGTGAAGCAGAGGCGTATCTGGAGCCGACGTTCGCCGGGCTTCGCTCCATTCCAAGCCTGGCTTGGGTGCCGCTTCTGCTGTTGTGGCTGGGCATTGGCGAAACATCGAAAATCGTGCTGATTGCCATCGGCGCGTTCTTTCCGGTCTACCTCAACGGCGTGGCCGCGATTCGAGGCATTGACCGAAAGCTGGTGGAAGTCGGCCAGATGTATGGCTTGAGCCGCTATCGCCTGACCCGGCGCATTCTTCTGCCCGCCGCCCTGCCCGGCCTGTTTACCGGTTTGCGCAACGGCATGAGCCTGTCGTGGATGTTTCTGGTGGCCGCCGAGCTGATCGCGGCCACCAAAGGCCTGGGCTACCTGCTCAGTGACGGACGCGAAACCTCGCGCCCGGACATCGTGCTGGCAGCCATCATCGTTCTGGCCACACTGGGCAAACTCAGCGACGGTCTGCTGGCAAACCTGGAAAAACGCTTCCTGGCCTGGCGCGACACATTCAACGGGCAAAGCCGTGAGGGTTGATAGATGCCGGAATCACTGATGGACATACGCGTCGACCACAAGGCATTTGCGGGCAATACCGTACTGCACGGCATCGATCTGTCGCTGCAGTCGGGGGAAATCGTCAGCCTGCTGGGCCCCAGCGGCTGCGGCAAAAGCACGCTGCTGAGAATTGTCGCCGGACTGGAGCAGGATTTTCGTGGCTCGGTGCGGCGCATTCAGGGCGAAGTGGCGTTCGTGTTTCAAGAGCCCCGCCTGATGCCCTGGCTGACCGTCGCACAGAATATCGGTTTCAGTGATGATGACCGCTACGACCGCCGCTGGGTCGGTCAATTGATCGAAGAAGTGGGCCTGTCCGGTTTTGCCGACGCCTTGCCCAAAGCGCTGTCAGGTGGCATGGCGCAGCGTGTGGCGATCGCGCGCGGCCTGTATTCGCACCCGGCGGTGTTGCTGCTGGATGAACCGTTCAGCGCAGTCGATGCGTTTACCCGGATGAAGCTTCAGGACCTGCTGCTGCAACTGGCTGCGCGCCATGCCATCACCCTGTTGCTGGTGACCCATGATGTCGACGAGGCGTTGTACCTGAGTGACCGTGTTCTGGTGATGGGCAGCCGTCCCGGCACAATCACCCACGATTTGCCGGTCGGGCTGCAGACACCGAGGGATCGTCGCGATCCGCTGCTGGCGCGATTGAAGGCTCAGGCGCTGACCGAGCTGCAGCAGGCCCATGTCATCTGAACAGCGTTACCTGCCGGCCCTGAATGTGTCCCAGAGCTTCTCGCGCAACGTATTGATAGTGTCCGAGACCTGAGACATCACGAACAGGCGGCTCAGCATGTCGGCGTCCGGGTACACCGTGGTATCGGTCCACAGGCCGGGACCGATCAGCGCGTCGGCCTTTTCATTGCCATTGGCGTAATGCACCGTATTGGTGATGTTGGCGATCACTTCGGGGCGCAACAGGTAATTCAGAAACGCGTAGGCGCCCTTGGTATCGGTGGCGTCAGCCGGTATGGCGACCATGTCGAACCACATGGGTGCGCCCTCCTTCGGAACGACATAATCGATGGTAAAGCCATTGCCTTCTTTCTGCGCCTGCTCCTGAGCCTGGGAAATATCCCCGGAATAGCCCACTGCGACACAAATACTGCCCTTCGCGAGGTCGGCGATGTAATCGGCAGAGCTGAAATTGCGTATGTACGGCCGTACGCTGTCCAGTACCGCCTTTGCCTGACGGTAGTCGTCAGGCACTTCACTGTGCGGCGGCAAGCCAAGGTAATTCAGGGTGATCGGCAGAAGAGCCGGTGCGCTGTCGAGAAATACGACACCGCATTGGGCGAGTTTTTTCATGTTTTCCGGCTTGAGCACCAGATCCCATGAATCGAGCGGTACATCCTTGCCGAGGATGGCCTTGACCTTGGCTACGTCATAGCCGATGCCGGTACTGCCCCACAGATAGGGGAAACCATGCTGATTACCGGGGTCACTGCCCTCCAGCGCCTTGAGCAGGACCGGGTTGAGGTTTTTCCAGTTGGGCAATTGACGCTTGTCGAGGGTTTTGAGCAGCCCACTCTGGATTTGTCTTCCCATGAAATGAATGGACGGAAAAATCACATCGTAGCCGGAGTGGCCGGCCAGCAGTTTTGCGTTCAGCGCCTCATTGGTTTCAAAGGTTTGGTAAGTGGTCTTGAAGCCGGTGGCGGCTTCGAAATTCTTCAGGGTGTCCGGCGCTATATAGTCCGTCCAGTTGTAGATATTGACCGTCTCCGCCGCGTGACTGGTGGAGGCCAGCAACACCAGTGCGGCAAGGGATTTTCTCAGCATGTGCAGTTCCTCGGGTCAATAGCGACAGCTTGCCCCAGACCCGGCACGAAAACCATCCTCGTCACGGCAAATTCAGTCCGTTGAAGGACTTGCGGCAGCGGCTCGGCAGATGCATGGAGCGTGCCCATTGATACCTTCGAATGACACCGGTCATATAATTGATTTTTTTATGCTGCGTCATAAAAAATTTTTCCAGAACGGCACTGGCAAATGCTATTTTCAGTATTCGTCAGACCGCTCAGCGATCCTGCTGGAAAGCAACTTGACCGACCGATGATGCGTACTGCTGGTCATCGTCTCGTCATCATGGCTTTACCGGACGCATTCTGGCTGTCTGCCTACCCATTGGAGCAAGGGAAGTGCTCGATTGATTCAGGTGGGCCATCGTCATGACTAAAGTCACATTCCCCAATGCATGCCAACTGATGCGCTGGCACTTCCATCCCGTGGGCTTTGAAGCCTCGATGGATGCGCCAGGGAGCATGATTGCGCGACTTTTCGACCGTGCCAGCGGTGAGACCGTGGTCGCCATTGCCGGCCTGCCCTGTTCTACCGTGATGAATGCCGCAGACGTGGAGCGCATCATCGAAGCGATCGAGGACGAGCTGGAGTTATTCGGCACTCAGACGCAACGACAGATCGCCGGTTTCATCTGACATGAACGCCTCAGCCAGCACGAACCCTGTTACGCAGGTCTTCGAAGAAAGGCTTGTCGCGGGCAATCCTGTCTGACGCTTTGGGCACCTGAACTGCTTCTCCCGAACTGGCGCTTTCATCGATATACCAATAACAGTGCCGCGCCGAGCGAGTAATGGCGACATAGGCCAGACGCAAGACTTCATCCTTCTGTGCTGTATCGAATGGCTGAAGATCACTCGCATCACCCAGCCCTGCCAACCGGTAAACCTGATTCTTGTATGGCGAGACGGTCAGATGCTGACAATCGCCCAGCAGAAATACGGCATCCGCCTGCAAGCCCTTGGAACTGTGGTAGGTCAGCGTTCGGATGCGGCGATTCTGCGCGCCATTTGCCGAATCAGCGTCGATCAATACCTGCAGGCGCGTCGAGAAACGTGCCTTCTCGCTGCCCTTGCGGTACAGCAGCAGGATCGAGTCGCCATCGTGATAGTGCTCGGCGACCCGCTCGGCAAGCTCGTCCTCATCGCGATCCAGTACCTTGACCGGCAGCAGCTCCTGGAGCGTGCCACTGGCGCGGGCCTTCTTGCCGGGGATAGCCGGGGCCGCACGGACGATGTGCTCGGCGGCGTCGATGATGTGCTGATGACTGCGAAAATTGTCGCTGAGCATGACCCTGGTGGTCGCCGGGGAGGAAAACTCCTTTGCGAACTCCATGAAGTATTTCGGTGAACTGCCGCGCCAGCCGTAGATCGACTGCCAATCGTCACCGACACATAACAACGATGAGTGCTGAGCGATGCGGCCGGTGTGCAATGCCGGACCACGACGCCTGATTTCGCGCAGGCTGGCGCGTAGCCATGAAACGATCTGCGGCGAGACGTCCTGGAACTCGTCGATCATCAAATGCGCCAAGGGTCTGAGCATCGGGTCACTGACGTGCTTGAGGTTCTCGGGAGACGTTTCGCCGAACAAGGCAAACATGCGGTTGTAGGTCATGATCGGCGGCGATTGAGCCAGCAGGTGCGTTTCGAAGGCTTTCCAGAACAGGCTGAGCGCTTCGAAGAAGAAACGGTCCGGGTCATCGCTGGCAAAACTCATCTCGGATACAGCGCTCGGCACATCCAGCCCGAGGTTCTCGATGAAGCTGGCAGCCGTGACAAAACAGTCAAGCAAGGGTGCCGCACCGAGCTCGCCCTTGACCCGGTAATCGAATCCAGGCCCCGCGACGGCATCGCCTGCCAGGGATTGCAAAACCTGATTGGCTGACTGGTAATTATCCATCCATATCAAAGGCTTATTGCAGAAAGCTTGAAACAGGGTGCGCTTTATGACGCCCTCTGCCCACACCGGTAACTTGGCGCCAGGGCGCTTGAGTTGCTGGTCCTCACTGGCGTCCAGACCCAGCACAACCCAAGCATCCAGCTCAGCGATATAGCCGTGAAACGAAAATGAAAAACCATTTATTTCAACAGCTTGGCGCATGGGCTCAATGCCCTTTATAGGCCAGGCCCCGGCGCGGATCCACAAGTCTTCAACGGTGTCACACCACTCTTCATCGCGTTTCGAGGACAATTCGGTCACGGCGACCCGTTTCTGCACATCAGGGTGATCGCGGTCCAGTTCCTTGAGCTGCAGGGCATGGCGATACAGCGGCGCCATGACTTCGCGAAAACGCTCATTGCCAGCGTACAGATCGCGATAGCAGAGATTGAGTTGCTGGCGCTGCGCATCGTTGATCCGCAAGTCGAAGGGGTTGCTGTCCGCCTCTTCCAGACCGGAAGACTGGCTGCTCAGGTTCTCGAACGCGCGCAGCTGCTCAAACCCCGGCAGACTGCGCACCAGCGGCAGAATGCGTGAATGGAAGGTGCGCACTACCTCGCGCGCCTGCTTTTGCTCCAGCGCATGCCCCCAGAGGGCCATGATGTCGATCAGTTTGCTGATGAAGTCCTTGCGCGACTCGCGGGTGAAGGTCACCACCGTCATGGCGTTCAGTTCGAAGCCCAGGTAGTGATGCAGCAGCAGAATCCGCAGTACCAGCGACGTGGACTTGCCCGCGCCCGCCCCGGCAATCACGTAGGTCGACGGCGTGTCGCTGAAAATCATCTTCCACTGTGCCGTGCTGGGCTGGGCATGTGCGGGGAGCTTTTCGGCGACATCGGCCTTGATGCGCTTTTTCAGTTCAGGTGTGAGTGCCAGTCGCCAGTCATCGAACAGATGATCATCGACCTTGGGGCCACGATGCCGTGCTGGCCGGGTATCGCTGATGACCAGCACCTGACGGCCCGACTCTTGGCCATCCAGATAACCCTCTTCATAGCCTTCACGCACGCCTTCGATGTGGCCGTTCAGATAACCGTCGGCATGCCCCTGCGACCATGAGGGCGCGTGCTGCGAGCGCAGTCCGGTAAGACCACGCCCCATCAGCCGCGCCAACAGGCGTCGAAAAAACGGCAATTGCCGGGGCGGTACAAGGTCGACATCCAGGTCATGAGGAAGCGCAGAAGGCAGGTCGTCAGGCACGCAGACTCCGGTGGTGGGCTCGCAGGCGAAAAGGTCGCCTATGGTGGCCGGATTTTCGCGCGGGTTCCAGCGAAATGCTTGTCTGTCAGTGTGTTAGCCGATCAACTGCATGTTCTGTGGCAAGTGCCATCAGACTGGCATGACCGACTTGGGCACCAGCGCGCCTGGATGCTGGATCACGATACTGGCCAGACTATGCCCTGCTTCCGCCGCCTGCAGCGGGTGGTCACCCGTGAGCCGGGCCGCAAGATAGCCAGCACTGAAGGAGTCACCCGCTGCCGTGGTGTCGACCACACGCTCGACCTTCTGCGCTGCGATGTCGAAACGTTCGCCGCCGGCTTCGACGAGGCAACTCTGCGCGCCACGCTTGACGACGATTTCACCGATGCCGCGCCCGCGATAGGCGGCCAGCAGCTGTTCGCTGTCGGCATAGCCATACAGTGCCTGCTCGTCGTCTTCGGTCAGCAAGGCCAGATCCACATGCTGCAGACACGCACGGTAGGCTTCGCGGGCCTGCTCGACACTGGCCCACAGCCGCGGACGATAGTTGTTGTCGAAGGCGACCCTGACTCCGCGCTGACGAGCACGCGCCAATGCCTCCAGCAGTTTGGCACGCCCCTGCTCGCCAAGCACTGCCAGGGTAATGCCGCTGAAATACAGCACGTCATAGCTGGCCAGCGCTGCCAGGATCGGCTCGGCCGCCGGGGTCATGAAGCAGTCCCGCACGGCAGCTTCGTTGCGCCAGTAGAGAAAGCGCCGCTCACCATTGGCGTCGGTCTTGATGCAGTAGAGTCCCGGCAAGCGTCCGGGCAGGCGCTGCACCTTGCCCAGACCGATGCCCTCGTCCGCCCAGATCCGGCACATCGCATCGCTGAAGCTGTCGTCACCCAGTGCCGTAACGTAGTCGACCTTGGCCCGCTCACCCAGCAATCGGGAAAGGTAGACCGCCGTATTGAGTGTGTCGCCGCCGAAGCTCTGGCGCAGACTGCCATCGGCATGTTGTTGCAGTTCGATCATGCATTCGCCGATCAGGGCGACCCGTGGAAGGCTCATGTGACGATACTCCTGCAAATACTTTGACTAGAAATATGTACTGAAAGACTCGATCACGTGTAGGTCATTATCCACCAGGCAACCTGAACGCCACTTGTCGAACGTCAGACACGGGTGCGAGGTGCCGAAGGAAATGATATCGCCGACCTTCAACTCGCATCCGGGTGCAACCGTCATGAACGCGTGCTGGTCCATAACCGCCGTCACCTTGCAGGCGCTCACATCGTCGCCAGCCGATTGCACGCCTGGCTTGTAACGCAGCAGCGGGTTGGGCAACCCGGCGTCGTAGGCAACATCGCGCTTGCCCATGGCAATCACTGCAAAGCCCGGTTCCGGCAGGGATTGCACATGCGCCCAGACCTCCAGGGCCGGGCGCAGTGCTTCGCTCAATTCGGCGCGCCGATCCAGCACGCAGCACTGCGCGTCCTTGTAGATGCCGTGGTCATGCACCACATAGCTGCCGGGCCGCAGCACGCTGAGGAAGCGCTCGCGAACAGACTGGGCATCGAAGGCTTCGGCGATCAGGTCATACCAGGCCGAGCCGGAGGCTGTGACGATCGGGCGATCCAGGGCGAAGGCGCCCTTGTCCTGCAGGTCGACAGCCAGGCGCACAAGCGATGCGGCAAAGGCCTTGATGCCTTGGATGGCGTGGTCGCCGTGGATGACGCCCTCGTACCCTTCAATGCCGGTCAATGCCAGCGCCGGCTGTGCCAGAACAGCGTCGGCCAGTGCCAGCACCTGCTCTTCGCTACGGCAGCCGCAACGCCCGCCAGGTACGCCGTATTCGATCATCACGTTCAAACGCAGGCCACGCGCAGCGAAAAACTCGCCCAGCGCAGTGACATTGTCCGGATGGTCGACCATGCAGTGAAACTCGAACATGGGATCAGCCAGCATGTCGGCAACGATTGCCATGTTCGGCGCACCGACCAATTGGTTGGCCATCAGCACCCGGCGCACGCCATGCGCATAAGCGGCCTGCGTCTGGACCGCCGTGGCGAGGGTCATGCCCCATGCGCCTGCGTCCAATTGCCGGCGAAACAGCGCGGGCACCATACTGGTCTTGCCGTGCGGTGCCAGCTCTGCACCGCTGTCGCTGACAAACTGCTGCATCCAGCGAATATTGTGTTGCAGCGCCTGATTATGAATTACCAGTGCGGGCAGGCTGACATCACTGACCAGGCTGTCACCCGGCTGCGCAGTACCCTTGTCCATTACGGCGGTGCTCATCGGTAATCTCCTGCGGTTATTCATTGATACGGCGAGCCAGGCCATTGGCGCTTTCGATCAGCACCCGCCGATAGTCGTCGTAGTGGGTCTTGGCGTCGGCACGCGGCGCGACGATGCACAGCGTGGCGATGCACTGACCGTGTTCGTTGTTCACCGGAGCGGCGAAGCAGTGGGTGAAGGTGTCAGCCACGCTATTGAAGGAAAAGAAGCCCTCCTCGCCGGCCTTGCGGATTTCCCGAAGAAAGGTCTCCAGCGGCAGACGTTCGCCCCCCGGCAGAATGAAGTCGTCGGGGTCGATCAGGTCGATGATCTGCTGATCGCTCAGGTGACTGAGCAACAGACGTCCGGACGCCGTCCATGGGATGGGCGCGTTCTCGCCGATGTCCGAAGAAATCCTGAAATGACGCTCACCCTCCTTCATCAGCGCCACGGTGTATTTGCGACCATTGAGCAGGCACATCTGCGCAGTTTCCCGCGTCCGGCTGACGATCTCACACAGGCAGGCCTCGGCCTCGCGAGTGAAATCGAAGTGCCGCAAGTGTGCCTGCCCCAGAAAATACAATTGACGGCCCAGATAGACATGCCCGTCCTTGCCCACCGTCTCCAGAATCCGCCGCTCCAGCAACGATGCCACCAGCTCGTAAACCGTCGATTTGGGGCTGCCGATCCCGCTGGCAATCTCATTGGGGCGCATGGGCCTGGCCTTTTCCTTGAGAAAATCCAGGATATCGAACGCCCGGTCCAGTCCACGTGCCCGGCGCTTGATAGTGTCTTCGGTCATGAGATTCGTTCCTTGGGAAAGCGGCAAGCCAAAAGCCTCAGGTGATCGGGCTTCCGGCTTGCAACGTGTAGCTGTACGTGTGCTATTTGCGTTTGTAGGCAATACAGTCGATTTCGACCTTGCAGTCGACCATCATGCTGGCCTGAACGCAAGCGCGTGCCGGCGCATGCTCGGGGGTGAAGTACTCACCGAATACCTTGTTGAAACTCCAGAAGTCCCGCGGGTCCTCCAGCCATACACCGACCCGGATCACATCCTTGAGCGCATAACCGGCCTCTTCAAGAATTGCGATCAGGTTGCGCATGGTCTGGTGCGTCTGCTCGACGATGCCGCCGACGATGATCTCGCCATCCAGCGCAGGTACCTGGCCGGAAACGTGCAACCAGCCGTCAGCCTCGACGGCGCGAGCGAATGGGCGTGGCTGGCCGCCTCCTGCTGTGCTGCCTGCGCCATAACGGGTAATAGTCATGAGTTTTTCCTTGTCTTGAAGCATTGGACGTAGTGAACGTTTAAAAACGGATGTTCTTGAGAAACTCGCTCAAGCGCGCCGACTTCGGCTGCTCGAACAAGGCCTTGGGTGGCCCCTGCTCTTCGATGCGGCCCTGATTCATGAACACGATCTGATCCGACACTTCGTAGGCGAAACGCATTTCGTGCGTCACCAGCAGCATGGTCATGCCCTCCTCGGCCAGGTCCTTGATGACGCTCAGCACTTCGCCCACCAGCTCCGGATCGAGTGCCGAAGTGACTTCGTCAAACAACATCAGGCTGGGGTTCATGGCAATGGCGCGTGCAATCGCCACACGCTGCTGCTGCCCGCCGGACAACTGACCGGGGAAGTGATTGCGCCGCTCCAGCAGGCCGACCCGGTCCAGCCACTTTTCGGCCAGCGCAACGGCTTGATCCTTGGGCATCTTCTTGACCTTGAGCAAGCCCAGGGTGACGTTCTGCAAGGCGCTGAGGTGCGGAAACAGGTTGAATTGCTGGAAGGCCATGCCGGTCATTGCCCGGTGTTGCGCGATCAGACGCTCCGGATGGCGGGTGCGCTTGCCGTCTACGTTGCTGTAGCCGATGTCCTGCCCCTCAAGACGGATATGCCCGCCCTGAAACTCTTCCAGCAGGTTGACGCAGCGCAGCAAGGTGGTCTTGCCCGAGCCGCTGGAACCGATCAGGGTCACGACATTGCCTTTCTGCATGCGCAGATCGACGCCCTTGAGCACTTCCACTGCGCCGTAGGATTTATGCAAGCCTTCGATGCTGAGCAGCGCCGGGCCGGGGTTATGAGTCTGTGTCATGGCAATGCCACCCGTTTTTCGATTTGCCGCCCAAGAAGCTCGATGGCGTAGTTGATGAGAAAGAACAGGAAACCTGCAAACAGGTAGAACTCCAGGGTCATGAACGTGCGCGCGATCACCTGCTGGGTGCTGAGCAGCAGTTCAGCCACACCGATCACCGAAAGCAGCGTCGACGCCTTGACGATCTCGGTCGAGGAGTTGACCCAGGTCGGCAGGATCTGGCGCATGGCCTGAGGCAGCAACACATAGCGCAGCGACTGGCCGAAGCGCAGACCGATGGCCTTGCCGGCTTCCAGTTGGCCACGGGGAATGGCCTGCAGGGCGCCGCGCACGATTTCCGAAACGTGAGAGCCGCAGAACAGCGTCAGGCCTATTGCGCCGGCCTGAAACGCGCTGATCTGCCAACCCAGCGCCGGCACCATGTAAAAGACCGCCAGCACCAGCACGAACACCGGGGTACCGCGAATCAGATCCACATAGAGCCGGATCGGCAAGCGCGCGAAAAAACCGCCGTAGGTCAGCACCAGACCGGCCAGCATGCCGATCAGAGTACCTGCGGCAATCGCCAGCGCCGAGCACTGGATACTGGTCAGAAAACCGGACCAGAGCACTTCCCGCGCATTCCACAATTCCTGCAACCAGCCAGGGGGTTGATACATGACAGCCTCCTAGCGGCGAATCGCCAGACGTTGTTCGAGGGTGCGCAGAAGCAGAGCGATCACGTAGCAGGCCACCACATAGAGTGCTGTGGTCACCAGCCAGGTTTCGATCACCCGGTAGCTTTCGACGTTGATCTTGCGCGCGTAGTAGGTCAGCTCCGGCACGGCAATGGCGGCCGCCAGCGAGGTGTCCTTGAACAGAGAAATGAAGTTGTTGGAGAGCGCCGGCAATACATTGCGCAACATCACCGGCACGATGATATAGGCCCGCACCTGCCATTCGCCCAAGCCGATCGCCAGCCCCGCTTCACGCTGCCCTTTATGAATGCTCAGCAGCCCGGCACGGAACACTTCGGTCAGATAGGCACCGGCGTACAGCGACAACGTGACGATGAATGACGCCAGCTTGTCGAGTCGAATGCCCAGCCCGGGCAACGCGAAGTAGATCAGCAGGATCAACACCAGGATCGGCGTATTGCGTACCACCGTTACATAGATCGACGCGACGATACGCAACGCCTTGTAACGTGACAGCAGCGCAAATGCATTCGCCAGCCCGATCACACAACCAATCGCGATCGAGATCAGGGCCAGTTCCAGGCCAAGGCCCAACCCCGCCAGAAGGCTGGGGAAGTCGCGCCACACGGCATCAAAATTCAATTGGTAATTCATGCTTGCCCGTACCTGGCAGGGAAAGCCCGAGGGCCTGCCCTGCCGCTGAAGGTCAGAGTGGACTTATTTGTATTCCATCGGAAAGCCGATTGCAGGCACCGGCAGATCGACACCGAACCACTGCTTGAAAGACGCCGCGTAAGCCGGGAACTCGACACCGGTCATGGCTTCATGCAACGCGGTGTTGACGAAGTTCAGCCAGTCCTGATCGCCACGCTTGACCGCGCAGGCATAGGTTTGCGGGCTCCAGGCAAAGGCAGGCGAACGGTAGCGACCAGGGTTCTGCACCATCAGGTACTTGACCGAAGACTGATCGGTGGCCGCTGTATCGGCACGCCCGGAGTTGATCGCCTGGTACATCAGGTCGACGCTGTCGTACTGATCGACCTTGGCTTTGGGCAGTGCCTGATGCACCAGTTCCTCGGCGTACACGTTTTGCAGGACGGCCACGGTCACATCGTCACCTGCTGCCTTCAGGTCATCGATTTCCTTGTACTTGCTATTGGCAGGCAACAGCAGCGCCACACCCTCGCGGTAGTAGGGCAAGGTGAACGCCACCTGCTGTGCGCGACTGGCGGTAACGGTGATGAACTGGCAGCTGATGTCGACCTTGTCGGTCAGCAGGTTGGGGATACGTGCATCCGAGGACTGCACGACAAATTCCACCTTGCTCGGGTCATTGAACAGGCCTTTGGCGATGATTCTGCCAATGTCGATATCGAAGCCCTGCAACTTGCCGTCCGCGCCCTGAAAGTGCCACGGGGCATTGGTGCTGCCCGTGCCGACCACCAGATTGCCACGTTTCAATACGGCATCCAGCTTGCTGCCTTCGGCTGCCTGCACCGTATTGGCCAGCATGAATGAAGCTGAAAGAACAAAGGCACAAGCTTTCACAAAGGAAGGTCCGCGATGCATGACTTAAACTCCGCCGAAGTATTTGTTATTCCGCTATAGCGGATACAGGTATGTAACAACGGAATAGACAGCAGAAAGTGTGCCACAGAGGACGCGCGGAGAACACCGCATGAAAAAGTCGAGATAAATCAACAGACTGGAATTTTGGCTTGGAGCGGAGACGCGGGGGCGCATTGCGCAGGTAACGCTACCGATTGCCATATCTGAGTGCTAGGGCCCCACTCTTGTGCATATGCGCTGTTATCGGGCGTGGAGTATCGACGCGGTCAAGCCCGAAGCATGAGTGGGCGCACGCAACGCGTCCAGACCGGCATTCCCACGCGGGCGCATGGGAATGAGAGGTGTCAGTGTGAAAAGACTTAAAGGCAGGTAGCAATGGCCGCAGAGCGCAATGCGGCCTGAGCATCGCCTTGCGGGGCATAGAACTCAACGGCAGTGGTCGGGCCCTTGCCGCGCACGTCAGCGAAGTAGGTCGACTCAGTGGTAAACACGGTGAAGCCGCCGCCGGAGAGGTCATGAAGGAAGACGTCAGAGGACGTGCCGAACATGGCTTCGTTCTGCCAGGTCACCTGAATGCACTGGGCAACGGCGGCATCCTGCTTGGTGCTCGACAGGACCTTGTAGGGTCCTGCGGCACGTGCAGCACTGGAAGGCGCTGCACACCCGGTCAATAAGGTTGCCGCAATCACCGTCGCGCTTGTCAGAAACAGAAACTTCATGTCATGCCTTCGCTGATAAAAAGCCGATTCTAGCACTGCACAGCGCTATCAACCCTCAGCCAATTGCTCTTCGTATTCCTTCACGTATTCGCCGGCCAGACTCTGTTTCTGCTTTTCGTCGAGCAATTTGCCCGCCATCTGGAAGAACTTCTGCTCTTCTTCTTTCAGGTGGTGGTGCACTTTTTCCGACAATTTTTTCGCAGTGGCCAGCCAGGCCGGGCTCGACATTTCAGTTTCATCGAGCTCTTCCATCATCTCGTCCATCTCATGATGCTCGGAAATGGCGTGACGGCTCAGGTCCACGCCATTGTCGTGGGCCATCAGAGGAATGTAGAAAAACCGTTCTTCGGCCGTTTCGTGGGCCTGCAGTTCTTCCTTGAGCTGTTTGTAGGCCTTCTCGCGTTCGGCGCTGTCGCCACTGGTCTGGATCAGGGCATCAGCGTAGCTGCGTTGACGGTCATGGCTTTCTCGCAGGGCTTCGAAAATATTCAAGGGCGTGTCTCCAGGTCGGCTTCCGGGAGCTGGAAGCATCGTGGACTAGACCCCTGGCGAAGATCAGCAGTTCCACCAAATACTGGCAAATGCCTATCGCGCAATAACGGCAGACTCAAGCACGCTCGAAAACCACATCCTGAGCGCCCTCCCAAAGCGTCTTCACGCCCAGCTTGCGCAGGTTTTCCTTGCCCTGAGTGATGGTCAGAAAATGGTTGCCCGCCAACTGCCCCATCTTGCTGGCGAAACAACACGAACCGTAGGCAAGGATAATCTCGGTTTCGCTGTAACCGCCCGGGTAGAAAAGAATGTCGCCCACCGAAGGATGGCTGGTTGCGTTCTCGAAACCGATCAATGCGTCATCCAGCTTGAGCTGATAATCATCCAGCGGCACCCAGCAGCCCTCGCCGCTCCAGCGTACATGGATGAATTTCTGCCGATAAGGCAGCAGCTTGAGAAACGCCTCCACCGTTTGCGGCGCGTCCGGATGGGTTTCGGCGAGAAACTCGTATCCGCCCGCGGTGATTTTGATGGTGGTCACTTCAACGACTCCTTAACAGACAACAAGGCTCAGAATAGTGCCCAAGGATAAACGCGAGCCCGACAAGCCGTCACGGAGTTCCGTTACGCCCATACAGAAGGTAGCCGGAGCGATGGCTCAGGCGTTCGTAATACGCATTGACGGCGGGCAGGTCGGGATGCTCGAGAGGCGTCTCGAACCAGCGATTGACTGAAAGACCGATGGGGATGTCAGCCAGGGTAAAACGCTCGCCGCAGACATAGGCGCCAGTCTTTTCCAGTTGCCTGTCGAGTATTTGCATATGCCTGGCCCACTGGGCACAGGAAGCGGCTATGGCGACAGGGTCCTGGTGCTCGCTCGAGCGTCGCACCAGTGACATGAAGGCATAGCTCCATGATCTGTTCAGATCCGAGCCTTGCCAGTCGATCCACTGATCGGCCTGCGCTCTGGCACGTGGATCCAGCGGATAAACAGCGTCGCCAGCATAACGGTTGGCCAGATAGCGAACGATGCTGTTGGACTCCCAAAGCACGAAGTCATCATCCACGATAACCGGCACCATGGCATTCGGGTTGAGCGCGACAAACTCGTCCGTGTTGGCAGGTTTGAAGCCTGACCCCCAGTCTTCCTGAGTGAAGGGTATCTTCAGTTCCTCGCAGGTCCAGAGTACTTTTCGTACGTTGATCGAGGAGGTCTTGCCCAGTATGCGCAGCATTCAGCGTCCTTGTTGCACAGCAACGTCGTGTCAGTCAGTAGTCATCAGCGATTTGGCAAACAGGTGATTCTCATGTGTCTCGCCCTGAAACACATAGTGCGGAGCACCTTTCAATTCATAGCCTTGACGAGGGTAAAACGCCAGCGCGCGCGGGTTGCCAACCCAGACCGTCGCCCATAATAGCGAGGCGTGACGGCTTGTTGCACGCCGCTCGGCGGCTTCGAGTAACAGCCGCCCTGCTCCACGCCCTGTAAAACGTTCCTGCACATAGAGCCGTTGCAACTCGGCAGCGGTCGATACGCCCAGCATTGCATGATCGGTGCGCAACGCGACCTGAGCAAAGCCAATCAAATGCCCTTGCGACTCCGCAACGATGATCAATGTCGTCGGCTCGATGAGCAGTTGTGCGAAGTTCGCAGGCGAGAAAGCTTCCAGCGCTTCGCGGGCGATGGATTGTCGAATGCCCTGCGTTGCGTAGGTGTCGAGAAAAACCTGCATGCCGAGCGCCGCAAGGCACAAAGCGTCCGCAGAGGCAGCATCACGCAGGGTAATGGTCATTGAAGAGGGAGTGATCATCAGACGGTGGATTCCCGGCGTCAGGTAGACAGATGGCGGAATCATACCTGACACAAGGATCGGCCCGGCAGCAGGGCCGGGCCGTCACTTCAGACGCAGCAGCTCGTTATCAGCGGCCGGTCATGAGCGATTGCAGTTTGGACTGGGCTTGTTGCGCGTTCTTGCCCTGCTCATTCAGCTCTTGCAGCAGTTTGTTGAGCTCGGTTTGTACCACCGGGTCCTTGACGGTGATCGTCGAACCCGAGATATCGATCTGCGATTTGTGCGCGTCCACATAATCGGCAACCTTCAGGCCACTGGAAAAGGTGCCCTTTATCTGCGGCAGCACTTCACGGAAGGTGTTGGCGGGTACGCTGACAGTTCGGTCGTAGGCCTTGTCGTAAACCACCTTCAGGTCTTCTGGCTGCTTGAGTTTCGCACGTGCCGCGTCTGCCTTGCCCTGCTCGATGGTCAGCTTTTCGCCCACTTCATCGAGTCCCGTCTGCACGGCGGCCAGGTCTGCACGGCGTTGAATGACATCGCTGACCGAATGAAAGGAGCCTTTCTGCATCAAGCCGGCGAGTGGCTGCACCGCAGTGTCCATGCCCGCGCCGAAGTCGGAGATGACCGCGTAGTGCGAGGTGTAGTCACCAAAGGCTTTCTTTTCTTCATCCGTCAGCTTGGGCACATGCACGCCCGGCTTGTCGACAATTCGGGTTTGCAGGAACTGAGTGAACGCAGTGCGCTGCTCGGGCTCCTTGTCTCCGCAGCCAGCCAGGAACAGGGGTAAAGCGACAGCCAGCAGCAAAGCTGGACGGAAAAGGGACTTCATGTCAGTAACCTCCGGGATCATAAGAATGCACGTTCACAGGCCACGCCTGCTGAACGCGAGCGTGCTTATAGTCTCGTCATCGCCTCATCTAGTTCCACGACGGCATTGAAGATACTTGTCGGAATGCCAGCTGACCGTTGAGGGTTTCGGGTGATGGGCGGTGCAAACGTCAAGCGGTGCGGGTCCTTCGAAGAGCAGCAGGATGCCGGTCGAACCCGGTTTCAGATAAATATCGCGTGCAGCTTCAGCGCATCATCCTGGCAAAGTCGGCGCGCGACCGGACTGGTTCGGCGGAAGGAAACCGGGCATCTGCGCCCGGATCGTGCGTACGTCTGCATGGCGCCGGGTCCTCTCTTGAAGCCACTGCGGGAAAGTTCCTTAACATTTCTTCATGAGGTGAAACGTTTCAGCGGCTAGTCTTCAACGGACCGACAAAGTGACAACAGGAGTCAATCACTATGTTTGCACACGAAGGGCTGGGTCTGATCCTTGTCTCCATCGTCTTTCTGCTCGGAGCGATTGCGATGTTCATTCACCCTTTCCATGCGCTGGGAAGCTGGTTCAGGAGGAAAAAGCAGGAAAGGAAATCCGACTAACCGTCAACACGCACCAGAAATGGCGGGCCCGGTGATCACCGGGCCTTGCAGAAAAAACCTTTTGTGACCGACTTCGTCCAACTTACCCTCTGCAAATGTATCGTCCTGATACATATTTCGATCTTCTCGCTGCGCATCTAAAGTACAGAATATTTTGCCAGAAACAGAAGCCGATACAGCCGCCATCAAGTAGTGGCTAATCAGTATTAAATCAATATCACCGACCTGACCTTACATCCGAAAACTATCTAGTGAATAACGCGTTTCGTGAATCGGCGCCCGTGCTATGTAGCCAGTTGTTTCCAGTGTGATACTCTTTTCAGACCCTTTGATGTTGAATTACTGGCCACCAGCCAATAACATCCTGCGCAATATGTCCCAACTAATTTGCCACTAGTGCCTACAGGGTAGTCATGACTAGTCAATCAATTAATTCGACGCGCTACCTACGCAATGCTGTTGACGAGCACATGCCTGAACCGACGCGCGTGCTTGATTTCAGTACATGCAGGGGCACTAAAAAAGGGCCGGTCTTCCTGATTGGCTCTGGGAAGTCAGCAAAGGATTTCCCGATCAAAGAGTTCTCGCACATCCCCATGATCACCATGAACGGTGCGTTCTCGATGTTCGCAGGCACGAACATAAAACCGTTGTTCTACGTCTGCTCCGACAGGGATTTCCCCAACCAGCAGCCTGAGCTGTTCGCCGCTGCAATGCGCTCCAGCGAGAATGTAGGCCTTTGGGAAGATCAGTTTCGCGGCGACATTCCCAGACCTTCCGGACGCGCTTATGCACTGAAGAAATCGCCCAGATTGTCGACGGTTGCAGCGCTGTGCTCCCGGGAAAATGCACTGGTCAGAAAACTTTCGTTATGGAGTAGCAGAAGCCGGGATATCGGCTTCAGCAAGAATCTGGAACTTGGTTTTTTCGACGCCCGAACGGTCATGTATCTGGCGCTGCAACTGTCCTATCACCTTGGTTTCGACGACGTCTTTCTGGTCGGTTTCGACATGAATCAGTCCGTGGGCCGGTTCTATGAATCATCCAGCGACAATTGCTCACCCTGCGGTCTGGATCAGCATTACGAATCAAGAATTCTTCCCTCGCTGGAGCTGATGTCGAAACAGGTCGTCGGGAGCGACTTCCAGGTATTCAATGTTTCCAAGAGCTCGCGAGTGCCGCATGAGGTCATTCCCAAGTTGAGCCTTGATGAAGTTCGCCATAAAGTCAGTTGTGCACTTCAAGGATAGTACATCGCCACTATAGAGAGCGACGCCTGCAATGCACCTGTTTATCTTGAGGCATCCGCAGTTGCCCGCAGCGAAGGGTGCTGAAACGGGCGCCAGCCCTGCCCCGAACCGTTAAACTCGGCAATCCTCTGCCGTCCACCATGTCACTGCCGCCCGACCTATGCGACAATGCGCGCCAATGTCTGGCGTGAACCCCCACATTCATATCCCGGCAACGCAGTCGTGGCAGGCTGCCGTTGCGGTAGACGTATGCCCGTTGGGTCAGCTCATGCTCGGACGGAGCGGACTGAACAGCTTGGGTGGGGTCCTGAACACCACACCCCTGACGCCAGCGCTCCCCCGGTTATTGCCCACGTTATTGATAGGTAAAGTAATTGATCTCCACAGCTAACATCACCATGCAGTTCGGCCCCAAACCCTTGTTCGAGAATGTCTCGGTCAAGTTTGGCGCCGGTAACCGTTACGGCCTGATTGGCGCGAACGGCTGCGGCAAGTCCACGTTCATGAAAATCCTCGGTGGCGACCTCGAGCCTTCGGGTGGGCAGGTGATGCTGGAGCCGAACGTGCGTCTGGGTAAGCTGCGCCAGGATCAGTTCGCCTATGAAGAGTTCACGGTGCTCGACACCGTGATCATGGGTCACGAAGAGCTCTGGAAGGTCAAGGCCGAGCGCGACCGCATCTATTCTCTGCCGGAAATGAGTGAAGATGACGGCATGGCCGTTGCCGAGCTGGAAACCGAGTTTGCGGAAATGGACGGTTACACCGCCGAGTCCCGCGCCGGTGAACTACTGTTGGGTCTGGGTATCGGCATCGAACAGCACAATGGTCCGATGAGCGAAGTATCGCCGGGCTGGAAGCTGCGCGTTCTGCTCGCTCAGGCACTGTTCTCCGATCCGGAAGTACTGCTGCTCGACGAACCGACCAACCACCTGGACATCAACACCATTCGCTGGCTGGAAAACATCCTGACCCAGCGTAACAGCCTGATGATCATCATCTCCCACGACCGTCACTTCCTGAACAGCGTGTGCACGCACATGGCCGACCTGGATTACGGTGAGCTGCGTCTGTTCCCGGGCAACTATGACGAGTACATGACCGTGGCGACCCAGTCCCGCGAGCAGTTGCTGTCCGACAACGCCAAGAAGAAAGCGCAGATTTCCGAACTTCAATCGTTCGTCAGCCGCTTCTCGGCCAACGCCTCGAAAGCCAAGCAGGCCACCTCCCGGGCCAAGGCGATCGACAAGATCCAGCTGGCCGAGGTCAAGCCCTCCAGCCGTGTCAGCCCGTTCATTCGTTTCGAACAGACCAAGAAGCTGCACCGCCAGGCGGTCATCGTCGATCGCATGGCCAAAGGCTTCGACGGCAAGACCCTGTTCAAGGACTTCAGCTTCCAGGTCGAAGCCGGCGAACGCGTGGCCATCATCGGCCCGAACGGCATCGGCAAGACCACCCTGCTGCGCACGCTGGTCAACGAGCTGCAAGCGGATGCCGGCACGGTCAAGTGGACCGATGCGGCGGAAATCGGCTATTACGCTCAGGATCATGCTCACGATTTCGAGGATGACTCCACCCTGTTCGACTGGATGGGTCAGTGGACCCAGGGCGGCGAGCAACTGGTACGTGGCACCCTGGGCCGCATGCTGTTCTCCAACGACGAGATCCTCAAGTCGGTGAAGGTGATTTCCGGTGGTGAACAGGGCCGCATGCTGTTCGGCAAACTGATCCTGCAAAAGCCCAACGTGCTGGTGATGGACGAACCGACCAACCACCTGGACATGGAATCCATCGAGTCGCTGAACCTGGCGCTGGAAAACTATCCAGGCACACTGATTTTCGTCAGTCACGACCGCGAGTTCGTGTCCTCGCTGGCTACCCGCATCATCGAACTCAGCCCAAGCGGCGTGGTCGATTTCAGCGGCACCTATGACGACTACCTGCGCAGCCAGGGCGTTTCGTTCTAAGCCTGTCAGCCTGCAATAGCAAAAAGCCCTGTCTTGTGACAGGGCTTTTTGGTTTCAGAGCGCTTATTCGCTCGGCTGGCTGAGCATTTCAATCCACAGCGCACCCTTGCCCGAAGGCGCTTCGCCGACCCGTTGCAAGGCACCCTTCTCGTCGATGGCGTAACTGCCGACCTTGTCGCTTTTCTCGCCACTCACCAGCAACCAACGTCCATTGGGCGACACCGCGATGTTGCGCGGCTGCTTTTCCTGAACGGGATAATTTTCAACGAACGTCACTTTGCCGCTGGTGGGATCAACGTTGAACACCGACACGCTGCTGCTGGTGCGCTCGCTGATGAACAGCCATTTGCCGTTCGGCGCGAGGCGAATATC
Source organism: Pseudomonas sp. ICMP 10191 (assembly GCF_001467335.1). Classification (NCBI taxonomy): domain Bacteria; kingdom Pseudomonadati; phylum Pseudomonadota; class Gammaproteobacteria; order Pseudomonadales; family Pseudomonadaceae; genus Pseudomonas; species Pseudomonas sp. ICMP 10191. The sequence goes on along the minus strand of NZ_LKGW01000146.1, from coordinate 58,261 downwards.
CGCAGCCCAGATGCGCGGCGTCGGGTCATCCTTGAGATCGTTGTTGCGCGCATCACGGGCCTGCCCCGGTGCCAGGTTCAAGCGTTTGGGAATACCGTCTGCCTGACTGGTCTGCTTCAACGCACCGGTTTTCTGATTAATCGCGAAGGCCGTGACGGTGCCACTCATTTCACCGACGACATACAGAAACTTGCCATCGGACGAAAAGGTCAGGTGGCGTGGGCCGGTGTTGTCGGGAACGACGACGTAGCCCTCGCCGATGGGCACAAGCTTGCCGTCCTTGGGCTCCAGGCGGTATTGCAGCACACGATCGACGCCCAGGTTACCGGCGTACACAAACCGGTTGCTCGGATCGGTGCGCACCGAATGCGCGTGCATGCCGGTCTTGTAAGTCTGAATGCTGTCGCTCGGGCGGTGCTGCGCATCGATGGGCTGGACGCTGAGCAAGTCGGCGCCATAGGACGCACCAAACAGGAAGCGTCCGCTGCGATCGGTAGATAGGTAGGCCAGACTCTCGGCCAGCGGCGCCTGACTGAGGGGTTTGAGGTGCCCGGTGCCAGGCTCGATGCTGAAACTCAGCACCTGATAGGGTTTGGCGCGCAGCGCGGCGAATAACGCTTTGCCATCCGGCGTGATGGCCATCGGATTGACCTGATCACCTGCCTTGGTCTGCTCGACCAGGCTGAGCGCCCCGCTCTGCTCATCGAGACGGTATTGAGAGATCAGCCCATCGATGGGGCTGGAAATGTAGGCGAAGGTGGCTGCCTGGGCGCTCAGGCCGAATGAACAACCAACCGCAGCGGCCAGCAATAGAATATTTCTCATGACAAACCTTTTTATTATTGTGATGTGATCAGTCATCCTATGAGCATCTCCTCACAACGGCAACTGTCTGATAAGCAGCCGCATAATACCGTTAGCCTGCTTTCATTTATCCACGACGCACGCCATGATGGGGCACTCCCACCGCCTGCCAGCGAAGAGTCCAATGCCTGCCGCACAACCCGGTTCCATGACGATTACGCTGCAGATCGTCTCTATCGTCTTTTACACGTTCATCGCCTTCCTGTGCATCGGCCTGCCTATTGCGGTGTTGCCCGGCTATGTTCATGACCAGCTCGGTTTCAGCCCGCTGATTGCCGGCCTGACCATCGCCTCGCAGTACCTCGCCACCCTGCTCAGCCGGCCTTTCGCCGGTCGTGCGACAGATACGCTGGGCAGCAAGCGCTCCATCGTATTCGGGCTCTGGGGCATCGTCATCAGTGGCAGCATGACCTTGCTGGCCACACTGCTGCACGAGTTTGCCACGCTGAGCCTGTCAATTCTCATCGTCGCGCGGCTGTTCCTCGGCGTCTCTCAAGGGCTTATCGGGGTCGGCACCATCAGTTGGTGCATCGGCAAGGTCGGCCCGGAGCACACTGCCCGCTCAATCTCGTGGAACGGTATCGCGTCCTATGGGGCGATTGCCATCGGTGCACCGCTGGGCGTAGTGGTCATCGATAGCATTGGTTTCAACAGCCTGGGTATTGCCCTGATGGTGATGGCAGGTCTGGCGCTGAGGCTGATTCGCGACAAGCCTTCGGTGCCCATTATTGTCGGTGAGCGCCTGCCCTACTGGTCGGTATTCGGCCGGATCGCACCCTATGGTCTGGGCCTGACGCTATCGTCGATCGGCTATGGCACGCTGACCACCTTCATCACCCTGTTCTATCTGAATCGTGGCTGGGACGGCGCGGCCTATTGCCTGAGCATGTTTGGTGTGTGCTTTATCCTCGCCCGCCTGCTGTTCATCGGTGCCATCAACCGGCTGGGCGGCTACAACGCGGCCATTGTGTGCATGGCGGTAGAAATCTGCGGGCTGTTGATGCTCTGGCTTTCTTCGAGCAGCGGCGTTGCCCTTGCAGGGGCCGGATTGACCGGCGTGGGGCTGTCGCTGGTCTACCCGGCGCTCGGCGTAGAAGCCATCAAGCGCGTACCCACCCCTAGCCGCGGCGCAGGCCTGAGCGCCTACGCGGTGTTCTTTGACCTGGCATTGGCAATCGCAGGTCCGGTGATGGGCGCGATTGCCTTGGGCCAGGGTTATGACTGGATATTTTTTTACGCTGCCCTGCTATCGGTTTGCGCGCTGGCCCTGACAATCTGGTTGTCGCGGCGCACCGCTCGACTTGAGTAAATCGCCCTCGACAGTGGCTTTACCGCATAAGCTTTTCGGTTGTAGTTCCAATAGTTAGTAGATAAAGCTTAAAGTCCGCCATCGGTCGGTCAACTTCTTGACGCATTCAGCAACGACTTCTTGACTTGATACTGCGAGCCTCGAAACAGGCTTGCAAAGCGATTGTCAGCCGCCTTGGCGTGACGCCGCTTTGCGTAGCAGTCAGGCACCTCGATCCCTCTCGATTGCCTCCGCCTCCCTGCTGCCAGCCTGGACGGGAGTGCTGTCATGAAAATCCGTTGTGTCCATCTTTACCAGACCTGCAACGTGCTACCGGTAGTGATACTGGCAACCATCCCTTCCTGGGCCGAAGGTGCCTGCAGCCTTTCCTCCCTGGCATCGGCAGGCGTTCAGGTCTGCGACAGCGGCAGCAGCGGGCCGTTTAGCGCGCTGAGCGGTGACCACGTGCTGATATTTCCGGCCGGCGGAACGGGCACCGTGTCCGGCAATATCCTGTTCGGTCCAGGAATGGACAGCGTGGACCTGCAGTCGGGGCGGATTCTGGGCAACGTCACCCAAGCGGCCGGAATCGACCGTTTCACACTCTCCACAGGTGAGGTCAGCGGCGATCTGAACCAGGGCGATGATCCCGACGATTTTGTCATGAGCGGCGGCACGCTGAGCGCTCTGGCCCAGGGGGATGGACGGGATACCTTTCTGATGACGGGCGGCACCATCACCCGCGCGTTCGAGGATGGTGACGTGGCGGTGATGAGCGGTGGCAGCATCGGTCGCGTGGACATGAAGCTGGACAACAATGTATTCGAGATGTCCGGTGGCACCATCATCAACAACCTGGTCACCGGCTTTGGCCGGGACACGATCACCTTGTCGGGCGGCATTGTTGGCGGCAACGTCAGCGTCAGTGGCGGCGACGACCAGATCACCCTCAGCGGCGGCGAGATTCGCGGCGAAGTTCGCACCAGCGTTGGCAATGACAACTTCAACTGGCTGAACGGCGGTTACGCACGCAGCAACGTGTTGATGGCCGACGGCAACGATACGGCACGCCTGTACAACCTGAGCGAATACTACCTGAGCGCCAACCCGCTGCTCGACGGCGGCGCGGGCAACGACGTGTTGACCTTCGATAACACTGTATCGTCGCAGCCGGGTCGTTATGCCAACTGGGAAACGATCAATGTGAGCAACGGCTCGCAGCTGGACCTGGCCAGCGCGCTGGTCCTTGGTGACAACGTGAGTAACACCGGCGTTCTGAACATCGATTCCACCAGCACATTGATCTCGACTTCGGGCAGTATTCTCCCCTTCAGCGCCGGATCCCTTGCGTTACTGGAGAATGCGGGAACGCTGGACGTCAGCGATGCAGGCCGTTCGCTCACTGGCACATTGACGGTGACCGGCAATTACACCGGCCAGAACGGACGGCTGCTGTTGCTCTCGGCACTGGGCGATGATGCATCCGCCAGCGACCGACTGGTGGTTGCACAGGGTCGTATCAGTGGGTTTACGCGCATGATCGTCAGCAACTCGGGTGGGCTGGGCGCCCTGACCCGTGGCAACGGCATTGAAGTGGTACAAACCATCAACGGTGCAACCAGCGATAGCGGCGCCTTTTTGTTGCAAAATCCGCTGTCTGCAGGCGCTTATCAGTATTACCTGTTCAAGGGCGGCGCCACTGCCGGCTCGGAGAACAGCTGGTTCCTGCGCTCTGCGGTGATTGCTCCGCCAACGTCAGCGCCTGTCGAGCCCACCCCAGAACCGGCACAGCCAACGCCACTGCCAACACCTGTTCCTGTTCCCGAGCCGACACCTACACCGCAGCCTGAACCTGCTCCCGAACCTGCACCCACGCCACAACCTGTACCTGCCCCTCCCCCAAACCCTGAGCCTGGGCCGAACAGCCCACCCCCTGTCCTGCCAGCAGCCACACTGCCGGTGCCTGCCATTGGAACCCCGCCACTACCTGAACCGGTTCGTGGAGCCGCGCCGATCGCGCTGTACCGACCCGAGGTCGCCAATTACTCCGTCCTGGCGCCAACTGCTGCGGTACTCGCGCTGAGTTCACTGGGCACCTTTCATGAGCGTCAGGGTGATCAAGCCCTGCTGACACAAAACGGCGCGACGTCGGCAGGCTGGGCACGCGTGTTCGGCAGTGACTTCAGGCAACGCTGGTCCGGGGACGTGAGGCCTGGCCTGGACGCTTCATTCAAGGGTTATCAGATTGGCCATGACCTGTATGCCTGGCAACAGGACAGCGGACAGACTCAGCGCGTCGGCCTGTTCGTCGCGCATAACCGTCTGGACGGCAAGGTGAAGGGTTTTGCAGACGGTTTCAGCGACTACGAAACAGGGCGTCTGAAACTGCAGGGAGAAAGCCTGGGCGCTTACTGGACGCTGACCACACCGAGTGGCGGATACGTCGACGCAGTAGCGATGGGCACACGCCTGGATGGCCGCAGCCGTTCTGTCAGGGGCATCGGTGTCGACACTGAAGGCCACGTCATGAGCCTGTCTGTCGAGACAGGTTATCCGCTGCCGCTTTCACAGCGCTGGGTTGCCGAGCCGCAGTTACAGATCATCTACCAGCGCGTAGACCTGCAGGATCAGGATGACGGCATTGCCCATCTCGGGTTCGACAGTCAGGCCTACACCACAGGGCGCATCGGCGTGCGTTTCAAGGGACGCTATCAATTGAGCAGCGTACCGATAGAGCCTTATCTGCGGGCCAACCTTTGGCACACCAAAGACGGCCATGACACGCTGACCTTCGATCACGCAGAGCAGATAAAAACCGCGCATCGATCAACGACGGGCAGTATTGGCGCAGGGATGATAGCGACATTGAGCAGCAACGCCAGTCTGCACTGGAGCGCTGATTACCTTGGCGATCTGAACGAGCGTGGAGCGGAGGGAGTGAACACCAGCCTGGGGTTCAGGCTGGTGTGGTAACGCGACCATCAACGCGGGAACGCGCCTTGGTCAGTCTTTCTTCGGTTTGAGGATCAACACCGCAAGTGGTGGCAGATTCAGCACCAGCGAATCTTCCATCCCATGCGCCGGCTCGGCTTCAGTCATGACCTCGCCACCATTGCCAAAGTTGGAGCCTGCGTAGGTTTCCGCATCACTGTTCAACAGCTCCGTCCAGGCACCTCGCATCGGCGCGCCGAGACGGTAGTCCAGGCGCGGCACCGGGGTCATGTTGGCGACCACCAGCAGCGGTTCACCCTCGCTGCTCCAGCGCAGGTAGGCAAACACGCTGTTGGCACTGTCATCGCCGACCAGCCACTGGAAGCCGGCAGGGTCTGCATCGCGCTCGTGCAGCGCCTTTTCGTCTCGATAGAGGCGGTTCAGATCGCCGACCAGATTCTTCACGCCCACGTGTTCGGCGTATTGCATCAAGTACCAGTCCAGTTCCCTGTCGTGATTCCACTCGCGCCATTGGCCGAATTCGCAGCCCATGAACAGCAGCTTCTTGCCGGGGTGCGTCCACATGAAAGACAGATACGCGCGCAGGTTGGCGAATTTCTGCCAGCGATCACCCGGCATCTTGTCGATCAGCGAATGTTTGCCGTGCACCACTTCGTCGTGGGAAATAGGCAGTACAAAACGCTCGGACCACGCATACACCAGGCTGAAGCTCAGCTTGCCATGGTGATGCCCGCGGTTGATCGGGTCCTCTTCCATGTACTGCAGCGAGTCATGCATCCAGCCCATGTTCCACTTGTAATTGAAGCCAAGCCCACCCTGCTGGGTCGGCTCGCTGACGCCCGGCCACGCCGTCGACTCTTCGGCAATCACCATGGTCCCGGGGGCTTCCAGCGCAACCACGTCGTTCAAATGACGCAGGAAGTCGATGGCCTCGAGATTTTCGCGGCCGCCGAAGCGATTCGGCACCCATTCGCCCGCATTACGCGAATAGTCGCGGTACAGCATCGACGCCACTGCATCCACGCGCAGACCGTCGATGTGGTAATGCTTGAGCCAGTGCAATGCCGAGGCCAGCATGAAGCCGTGAACCTCAGTGCGCCCCAGGTTGTAGATCAGGGTGTTCCAGTCCTGATGGAAGCCTTCCTTGGGGTCCGCGTACTCATACAGGCAAGTACCGTCGAACTGCGCCAGACCATGGGTATCGGTCGGAAAATGCGCGGGAACCCAGTCGAGAATGACGCCGATCTCAGCCCGGTGGCAGGCATCGACGAAGAAGGCGAAATCTTCCGGCGAACCGTAGCGGGCAGTTGGCGCGAACTGGGCCAGCAACTGATAGCCCCACGAACCACCGAACGGGTGCTCCATGATCGGCATCAGCTCGATGTGCGTGAAGCCAAGCTCCTTGACGTAAGGAATCAGGCGATCAGCCAGTTCACGCCAGTTGTACTGCCGCCATTGATTGTCGTCGACCTGCTCCATCTGCCAGGAGCCTGCGTGCAACTCGTAGATCGACAAGGGTGCAGTCACTTGGTGACGGCCTGCCCTTGATTGCAGCCACTCCTGGTCATTCCACTCGAATTGCAGCGGCGCAGAGATCTTCGAGGAGGTGTCAGGCGGCAACGTGGTGGCCAGGGCCATCGGGTCGCTTTTCAGCGGCAGAATACCGTGAGCACCGAGAATCTCGTACTTGTAGAGCTCACCTGGCTGCAGACGCGGGACGAAAATCTCCCATACGCCGGTCGGGTGGCGCATGCGCATCGGATGGCGACGGCCATCCCAACTATTGAAGCTGCCAACGACAGATACACGACGCGCATTGGGCGCCCAGACCGCAAAACGCACACCGTCCACGCCATCGACGCGGGTGACTTGTGCGCCCAGACAGCTGCTCAGGTCGCGATGATTACCCTCGGCAAACAGGTAAAGGTCCATCTCGCCCAGCAGCGGGCCAAAACTGTAAGGGTCTTCGGTGATCTGTTCACCACCGGCCCAGTTGATTTTCAGCAAGTAAGGCTGCGGGTGCTCAAGGTGGCCGACGAAAAACCCCGGCACTTCGCTCATTTCCATCTCGCCCAGTTCACGACCGTCATCCCTGGCCAGCAAGCGCACACTCAAGGCTGCGGGCAGATAGGCGCGAACGAACTGCCCGCTGCCGCCATCGCCATGCGGGCCGAGGACAGAGAACGGATCACGATGTTCAGCACGGATCAGCGCGTCGAGGTCCACAGCAGCGGAAATCGCGCGGCGGCGCGTGCCGGTTTTGTCAGGCGCATTCATATTGACTCTCCATCAGACGGTTGCAGCAGTCCACGCAAGCCTTGCAAGGGAACGGCCAGCCACGCTGGACGGTTCTCGGCTTCGTAGATCACTTCATAAGCAGCTTTTTCAAGGGTGAACAGCTCGAGTGCAGCGTCCTCCCCTTTCGCATCTTTCCAGGCATGGGCAATGCCGGTGGTCGCCGAGCGATAACCTTCGATGAAGGTTTCTCGCGCCTGCGCCAGGTAGGTATCGGCAACACGTTTGCGCGCGCCGGCAGCCTCGGGAGACGTGTCTACGCTCTGCGCACTGCGTACAGCCATCGCCGCAGCGTAGTCGAAGGAGCGCAGGACACCGCTGACATCCTTGAACGGGCTGTGCTTGGCACGGCGCTCTTCGAGTGCGCGGGCCGGCTCGCCCTCGAAATCGATCAGGTAGGCATCGCCCTTGACCACCAGTACCTGCCCCAGATGCAGATCGCCATGCACACGTATGCGCAGGCCACCGGCCGAGCGCTTGGCCAGGCCTTCGACGCGCTGACGGATCTGCTTGCGCTGCGCGAGCAAGTCTTTGACCAGTTGCTGATCGTCCTGCTCCAGCTCGCCCATGCGCTGCTCCAGCAACTGCAAGGCGCGCTCGAGCTGAGCGTTGACGCTGGCACCCGAGGCCTTGCTGTCCTGGCTGCTGGTGACCTCAACGGCAAAGTCGGCATTGTCGGTGGGCGATGCCAGAATCTGATGCATCTCACCCAGGCGCTGGCCAAGACTGCGCGAGAAGTCCGCGAGTTCGAGCAACGCGTTGTAGTGCTGTTCCTGGCCGGAAACACCATGTGCCAGCTCGTCGCGTACCGCACGCTCGAGATTGTTCTGGGTCCATTCCCACGCATCGCCCTGATTGCTCAGGTAGCCTTGGGCAATCATCAGCAGGTTGGACTGACCGTCCTTGCCGACGCGTACCAGAGAACCCAGTAGCGGTGAAATGTTCTTGAAGCCGGCATGAGTCAGGAATGCGCCCATTTCCAGCTCAGGGTGCGTCCCGGCACTGACTTTGCGAATCAGCTTGAGCACCAGGCTGCTGCCCACCACCACTGAACTGTTCGATTGCTCGGCAGACAGGTAGCGCACTTCCGACTCGGCGTTCAGGCCGAGGGGCGCCAGCTGCGAGCTTTGCTCAAAACGCAACTCGCCGTCGGCACAGGGTATGACGGTATCCGACTGCATGCCCTGAATCACGGCGCGGATGAAGGTTTCCAGAGTGAATGCATCCGTGATCAACCCGACATCGCGGTTGCGACGTACTCGGGCGAGCGCCAGCTGCTGCGGCAATGCACTGCTGATGTCGTCTTCGGCCAGCAAGCCGAACGGCAATTGATAGCGATCGGTCTGCCCGCCTGCGGTGACTTCTATTTCACTGAGCAATACCGGATTCGCTTCGTCGCCGAAGCGCACGGCGTAGGCAATGCTGACCTGCTCGATCGCCTTGTCCTTGCCCGCGAACCAGCGTCGTTTGGGCAGGTAAACCGCCAGCGAGGTGTTTTCCATGGTGCTGCGCAGTGGCTCTTCGAGCAACTCTTCCAGACGCTTCTTGAGCACCAGGGTCGGGAAGTCCGGCATGCTCTGCGCGGGTTCGACGTGCCAACTGGGCATTTGATTCTCCGAAGCCAGTAAAAACCAGTAAAAGCCGTACGGCGGCAGCGTCAGCAGGTAGCTTAACTGGCCGATAGGCGGGAATGCGCTGCCGCCGAGCATTTCCACCGGCACCGTGCCTGCATAGGCAGACAGCTCAAGCTCTGCAGCCTGGGCAGCGCTGGAAACGTTGGCGACACACAGCACAACTTCACTGTGTCCGTCAGGCGCTGTGTATTCGCGGGTATAGGCAAGAATGCGGCGGTTCGACGGCGAGAGCATTTTCAACGTGCCACGCCCGAATGCCTTCTGCTGTTTACGCACGGCGAGCATGCGCCGGTTCCAGTTCAGCAGAGAATGCGGATCACGTTCCTGAATTTCGACGTTGACCGACTGGAATCCGTACATCGGGTCCATGATCGGTGGCAACACCAGACTGGCCGGATCGGCGCGCGAAAAGCCGCCGTTGCCGTCGATGGACCATTGCATGGGCGTGCGCACACCGTCCCGGTCGCCCAGGTAGATGTTATCGCCCATGCCGATCTCGTCGCCGTAATACAGCGTCGGTGTGCCGGGCATCGACAACAACATGCTGTTGAGCAACTCGACCCGACGGCGGTCGCGATCCACCAACGGCGCCAGGCGCCGACGGATGCCCAGGTTGATCCGTGCACGGCGGTCGGCGGCGTAGTAATTCCACAGATAATCACGCTCACGATCGGTGACCATTTCCAGGGTCAGTTCATCGTGGTTGCGCAGGAAAATCGCCCACTGGCAGTTTTCTGGAATCTCCGGCGTCTGCCGCAGGATATCGGTGATCGGAAAACGATCTTCCTGAGCCAGCGCCATGTACATGCGCGGCATCAACGGAAAGTGAAAAGCCATGTGGCATTCATCGCCATCCGGGCCTTTGCTGTCGCCAAAATACAGTTGGGTGTCTTCCGGCCATTGGTTGGCCTCGGCCAGCAGCATGCGGTCAGGATAATTAGCGTCGATCTCGGCACGGATGCGCTTGAGCACCTGATGGGTTTCCGGCAGGTTCTCGTTGTTGGTGCCGTCCCGTTCGATGAGGTACGGAATGGCATCCAGACGCAAGCCGTCAATGCCCAGATCCAGCCAGAAGCGCATGACTTCCAGTACCGCATCCAGCACGTGCGGGTTGTCGAAGTTCAGGTCCGGCTGGTGCGAGTAGAAACGGTGCCAGAAGTACTGGCCGGCAACCGGGTCCCAGGTCCAGTTGGACGTCTCGGTATCGAGAAAAATGATCCGCGTGCCGTCGTACTTCTGATCAGTGTCCGACCACACATAGAAGTCCCGCGCCTTGGAACCGGGCTTGGCATTGCGGGCTTTCTGAAACCATGGATGCTGATCGGACGTGTGGTTGATGACCAGCTCGCTGATCACTCGCAGGCCGCGCTTGTGTGCCTGGGCGATGAAACGCTTGGCGTCGGCCATGGTGCCGTAGTCGCTGTGCACATCGCGGTATTCGGAAATGTCGTAGCCATCGTCCCGGCGCGGCGACGGATAAAACGGCAACAACCAGATGGTGTTGACGCCCAGCGCGGCAATGTAGTCGAGCTTTTCGATCAAGCCCGCGAAATCGCCGATTCCGTCGTTGTTGGAATCAAAGAACGATTTCACGTGAACCTGATAAATCACCGCATCCTTGTACCAGAGCGGGTCTTTGATAAATGTCGCGTCACCGGGCTTTTTGGCCATTATTGACTCCTCGGGAGTGTTATTGCGCGGCCTGGATACGCCAGATTCCAAACGGTTGAGCTGGATCGAGACGCGTGTGCTGATACTTGCCATACCAGGTCCAGCGGTGCCCCGTCATCAGGTCTTCACCCGACGTAGCGGCGTCATCCGGCAGACCCATTTCCCACAGCGGCAACTCGAAATCCGCTTCCTGTGCGTTGTACGGGTCAAGGTTGACGGCAACCAGAATGAAGTTGCTGCCATCCGCAGAGCGCTTGCCGAAATACAGGATGTTGTCATTCCACGCGTTATACAGCTTCAGCCCCAGGTGCGTTTGCAGCGCAGGGTTCTGCCGACGAATGCGGTTGAGTTGAGCGATCTCGGCAATGATGTTGCCCGGCGCCGCGTAGTCGCGAACTCGAATCTCGTACTTCTCCGAGTCCAGATACTCTTCCTTGCCAGGGATTGGTGCCGCTTCGCACAGCTCGAACCCCGAATACATACCCCACAGTCCGGAGCCCATAGTGGCCAGTGCCGCCCGGATCAGAAACCCGGGGCGACCGGACTCATGCAGGAAGCGCGGGTTGATATCGGGCGTGTTGACGAAGAAATTCGGGCGATAGCAATCACGCCACGGGACTTCATTGAGCTGGGTGAAATACTCGGAGAGTTCCGCCTTGGTGTTACGCCAGGTGAAATAGGTGTAGCTCTGGCTGTAACCGACCTTGCCCAGGCGTGCCATCATTGCTGGCTTGGTAAAGGCTTCGGCCAGGAACATCACCTCAGGGTGCTGACTGCGCACTTCGCCGATCATCCACTGCCAGAACGGCAGCGGTTTGGTGTGCGGGTTGTCGACGCGGAAGATTTTCACCCCTTCGTTGACCCAGCCCAGAACGATGTCGCGCAACTCCGTCCACAGGCCGGGGATGGCGTCTGGTGCGTAGAAGTCGACGTTGACGATGTCCTGATACTTTTTCGGCGGGTTTTCCGCATAACGGATTGTGCCGTCCGGACGCCACGAGAACCAGCCCGGATGCTGCTTGAGCCACGGGTGATCCTGGGAACACTGAATGGCGAAATCCAGCGCGATTTCCAGACCATGGTCGGCTGCAGCTTTCACCAGGTTACGGAAATCTTCACGGCTGCCCAACTGTGGGTGAATGGCCTCATGGCCGCCATCCCCGCTGCCGATTGCATACGGGCTGCCCGGATCATCAGGTCCGGCGGTCAGGGAGTTGTTCGGCCCCTTGCGGTGGGCACGGCCAATAGGATGAATCGGCGGGAAATACAGCACGTCGAAGCCCATGTCGCGAATGATCGGCAGACGCGAATGGACGTCGTTGAACGTCCCGTGGCGCGCCGGATCGTCGGTCATCGAACGGGGAAACAGCTCGTACCAGCTGGCAAACTGTGCCAACTCCCGCTCGACATCAAGCGGGAACTCGACACTGCGGCTCAGGAAGGCCTGATTATCGGCCAGCTTCATCAGGCTGGCGGTTTCGCTGTGCAACAGTAGCGCTACTTTCTCGTCTTTGTCGCCCTGTTCAAGTTGGCTCAGCAGACTTTCGATCTGCTGGCGCTGTTCGTTCTGGCTGCGCTCGGCGGCGTGGACCAGATGAATGCGGCCCTCTTCCAGCTCCAGATCGACAGGAACGCCAGCGCCGAACTTCTTCTCCAGTTCATAGCGGTAGCTGCCGAACTGATCGATCCAGGCTTCGAGGCGAAACACATGGCGGCTTACGGAGGTCGGGGTGAATTCACCAACCCAGCTGTCATTGCCCAGCTCGCGCGTTGGCGCGCTGTGCCAGTGTTCTTCATCGGCAGCACGCCAGCGGATATTCACCGCCATTTTGTCGTGCCCATCGGCATAGACCTTGCTGGTCACGGTAACCGGTTGCCCGATGATCGCCTTGGCCGCAAACAGGCCACCGTCGATCACCGGCAACGTGTCTTCGATCACGATGCGGGGTAATTGCAGCGCCTGGGTCAGTGACAGCGGAAGGGTTGCTTGCGGGACATCGGTGGCCAGGGAATCCGGACCGTATGGCTGTTCATTCATCGAGCATCACTCCTCACGCCCCAGGGACGCTCCTGTGCATTCCATGCAATGGAAAAATTGACGGTATGGCAGCGTACGATCGCACTGTGCTGGCGACTCGTCTATTTCCGCTGCCTAGGTTCCGAGCGGTCAACGAGGGTAAAGTTCAAAGGTTTTGAGGATGTTTGGTGGTCGTGCGCAGAGATGAAGCAGCCATCGAGCGGATCAACGAGGCGACTGTAGCGGGAAGCAAATCAATTGAATCATCGGCCCTGCCGGGCGGTCGTAAACAGGGTCGACAAGGAGGCTGCAACCATGACCCTACCCAATCCGGTAGAAGTACCCGATCCAAACATCGATGACCCCGCCCTGCCCGAGCCAATCCCCGAACAGGAGCCGCCGCCATCCACGCCACCACCCAATGAAACGCCAGTCGGCGACCCGCCTGCCAATGCGCCACCGGTTACGGTGTGACGAGTCAGTAAACGGGATCTGAAGGCGTCTGTCCGAGCATGGACGCCTTCAGCGCCCTCCCGCTACATCGATGAACGTTCCCGTCGTATACGACGCATTGTCCGACAGCAACCAGAGAATGGCCTCGGCCACTTCCTCCGCGGTACCGCCACGGCCCATGGGCAATGCACCCTCAAGCTTGCTGACGCGGAACGGATCGCCGCTCAGGGCGTGAAAGTCGGTGAAGATGAAACCCGGACGTACTGCGTTGACGCGCACGTTTTCCGCCGCGACCTCTTTGGAGAGTCCGATAGTGAAGGTGTCCAGTGCCCCTTTGGATGCCGCATAGTCGACATACTCGCCTGCCGAGCCGAGGCGCGCCGCGAGCGAGGATACGTTGACGATGCTGCCGCCGTGCCCCCCGTGAGCCGGCAACATGCGCAACAAGGCGTGTTTGCTGCACAGCATCGGGCCGACGACGTTGTTCATCATCATCTTCAACATGCGAAATTCCGACATGTCCTCGACTCTGGAAGCCTGCGCCAGGGTGCCCGCATTGTTGACCAGATGAGTGACTCGACCGAGTTCGGCGTCGACCCGGGCAAACAGCCGCATGATCTCATCTTCGTTGCTGACGTCGGCTTGCACGGTGATCGCTCTGGCGCCCATCGCCCTTACCTGGACTGCGGTCTTTTCGGCGGCGGCATGATCCGACAGGTAATTGATGCAGATCCGATAACCCTGTGAGGCGGCCAGACGCGCCGTGGCAGCGCCGATCCCGCGCGAACCACCGGTGATAATGAGGACTTTTTCCATGGAGTGTCTCGTGTTTTTTTAAAGGCCGACATCAGGATCCAGCCAACCCTCGCAGGTTAACCAGCCGGTTCAGATCGTGCCAGCCTTTACCGTCCAGCGCCATCTGTGCGTTTCAGAAATCGGATTGCCCGGTATCGGACTCATCCACCGCAGCTTTTGCCTCGGCAGCATGGATTTCTTCGAGAAACTGCTGGGCCGGCAACGGATAACCCAGCAGGAAGCCCTGCAGCGAGTGGCACCCCAAATGAGTCAGGAAACGCTGCTGAACGGCGGTTTCGACGCCCTCGGCGACTATCCGCAGATTCAGCGCCTGCCCTACCGCCACGATGGCCGAAACAATGGCAGCGTCGTCGGTGTCATGCTCCAGATCGCGGACGAAGCCTCGATCAATCTTGATTTCATTGGCAGGCAATCGCTTCAGGTACATCAGGCTGGAGTAACCGGTGCCAAAATCATCGATCGACAGGTCCACACCCATTTCCGAAAGCCTTCTCAACACCGCCAGGCTGGCATCCGCATCATGCATGGCAGTGGTTTCGGTGATTTCCAGGGTCAGGCAGTTGGCCGGTAACTGATGCCGCGCCAGTGTGTCCGCCACTGCCGTGACCAGCCCGGAATGACAGAACTGCAAGGCTGACAGGTTGACTGCAATGCGCCAGTGCGAGTAACCCTGCGCGTACCACTCACGCATTTGCCGACAGGCTTCATCCAGGACCCACTCGCCGATCTGAATGATCAGACCGGTTTTCTCTGCCATGGCGATGAACAGGTCGGGAGCGAGGATCCCCTGTTCCGGATGGTTCCAGCGCAACAACGCCTCTGCCCCTACGGGCAGTCCGGTCATGGCATCGAACTTGGGCTGGTAATAGATACAGAACTGTCGATGCTTGATCGCCTTGTGCAAATCCTGCGACATTTGCAGCTGATTGCGGGCGTTACTGTTCATCGACGCATCGAAAAAGCTGTAGCCGTTCTTGCCGGCAGCCTTGGTGTGGTACATAGCGGCGTCGGCATTGATCAGAAGCTCATGCTGGGTGCTGCCATTGCCCGGGTAGATGCAGATGCCGATGCTCAGTGAAATCTGCAACTGATGTTCACCAATGGTGAACGGGTTGCCGACTTCGTTGACCTGTCGTCTGGCAACGGCCAATGCATCCTCAGGGTGTTGAAGCTCCACCAGCAGGACGAACTCATCGCCGCCGACTCTTGCCAGCGTGTCACGCCGCTGCAGGCTGTTGCGAAGACGCAAGGCGACCTGCCGCAACAGCAGGTCGCCGGTGTGGTGGCCGAATGCATCGTTGACCGGTTTGAAGCCATCGAGGTCCATGAACATCAATGCAAAGCACCCACCCGTCTCATTGGCCCTCTTCATTGCCCGATCAATGCGCTCCGTCAACAACGCACGGTTTGGCAAACCGGTCAGGTTGTCATGCAGGGCCAAGTGGGTCAGTTCCAGATTGGCTTCAGTCAGGGAATCGGCCAGAACCGCGGTACGTGTTTCCAGGTGAGAATCGAGAATGCAGCTGAACAGCGCAATCCCCAGAATCGACAGGCTGGCGACCAGCACGAATCTGTCCAGCCCGTTGCTGCTCAGCCCCTGCGGCAGCGCCCCGCAAAAGCTGCCATCAGCAAAATTCGCAGCGGCCATACCGGTGTAATGCATGCCAATGACAGCCAGCCCGAGCAACAGCGCCGCCGAGGCGCGTAGCAGGTAGACCCTAGGGCGTCGCTGGCGAAGATGGAAGGATATTCGCAGTGCTGCCGCGGACGCAGCGACAGCGATCACCAACGAAAGTACCAACAGCCACGGCGTGTATTGAATCCCCGGCTGCATGCGCATGGCCGCCATGCCGGTGTAGTGCATGGCGCTGATGCCAAGCCCCAGCAACAACGACCCCAGGCTCAGTTGCAGTGCGGGCAATCGCGGCTGGGTGGCGAGCCACAGGGCGAACCCTGAAAAGCCGATGGCGATCAACAGCGAAAGCAGCACCAGTGGCACGTCATAGCCAAGGTTGATGGGCAATACGAACGCCAGCATACCGATGAAATGCGTTGACCAGGTACCGACGCCCATCGCGATCGCGCCTCCCGCGATCCATACGTGAACGGCACGGCCCCTTGCCGAGACGATGCGGCCAACCAGATCGAGGGCCGTGTACGCAGCAAGAATAGCGACGAGAATCGAGATTACGACGAGTGAAGGGATGTAACTGCCAATCAACATAAACGCACCTGGAAACCAATGAGCGCGTCCATGCCGATCTTGTGCGGGAGATTGTACGCATTCGCGGCAGAATGTCGCGGCACTTGGTCGCAAAGATGGCGAATAGCTATTATTTTTCCGGTTACTGCGAACAGTTCACTGAAAAAGTGTGTTTGAACCCGAAATATTTACTCCCGGAGCGTCAGGCCTGTCTCGGCATTCCAGCCCCCGCCCAGTGCGGCGATCAATTGAACGCTGGCAATCAAACGGCTTTGCAGCACGCTGAGCACACTGCGCTCGTTGCTCAATGCGGTGGCCTGGACATTGACGACGTCCAGATAACCGATCAACCCGGCCTTGTATTGATTGTTGGTCAGGCGCAGCGAGTCACGAGCCGAGACCAGCGCTTCCTGGCGTACCGCCGCTTCCTGCTCGTATACCTTGAGCTGAACCAGATAGTTTTCGACCTCCTGGAAGCCGTTCAGCACGGTCTGCCGGTACTGGGCGACAGTCTGGTCATACACCGCTTCGGTGCGATCGACCTCGGCCGAACGTTTTCCGCCGTCGAACAGGGTCAGCGCCAACTGCGGGCCCACCGACCAGAAGCGGTTGGGCAGGCTGATCCAGTTGGCAAAGGTACTGCTGCTGTAACCGCCGCTCATGCTCAGCGTGAAGTCCGGATAATAAGCCGCCTTGGCCACGCCGATGTTGGCATTGGCGCCCATTACCGAGCGCTCGGCTGCGGCGATGTCAGGGCGGCGCTCGAGTAACTGCGAAGGCAGGCCTGGCGGGATTTGCGGCAACTGCGGAATCGAAGTGGTGACGGGCAGATTGAAGTCTGCCGGCGCCATGCCCATCAGTACGGCGATGGCATTCTCGTATTGCGCCCGTTGCCAGGCCAGGTCAATCAGATCGGCCTGGGTACTTTTCAATTGCGTCTGTGCCTGCGCAACAGCATCACTTCCGGAAATACCGGCGCGGTACTGGTTCTGCGTCAGGGTCAGGGAGCGCTGGTAGGCATCCACTGTGGACTCCAGCAGGCGTTTCTGTTCATCGATCACGCGCAATTGCAGGTAATTCTGCACCAGTTCCGATTGCAGGCTCAGGCGCATCGCCGCCAGGTCGGCAAGACTCGCCTGCGCATTGGCGGTGTCGGCTTCCAGCCCACGACGCAGCTTGCCCCAGACGTCGGCCTCCCAACTGACGCCCAACTGCGCGTTGTAACTGTTGCGAATCCCCGAAGCACTGGTGCCGGTGTTCGAGGTGCCAGTGCCCTGCCCCGAGCGCGTCTTGCCGGTCGTCAGGTCGAGGGTCGGCAGGAAGGCAGCCCTGGAGCTGCGCACCAGTGTCTGTGCCTGTCGATACTGCGCGTCGTACTGGGCGACTGTCTGGTTGGAGGTGTTGAGGCGCTCGACCAGAGCGTTCAACTGCGGGTCCTTGTACACCTCCCACCATGCACCTTTGGCCATCCCGTCACTTGGCGTGGCCGCACGCCAGCCCTGCGCAGCCTTGAACTGCGCGGGCGCGGCCATCGACGGCTTCTGGTAATCCGGACCCACAGCGCAGGCGCTGAGCAGCACGACGCAAAGCCCCAGCGCGAATGGACAAATCAGCCCTGTCGGGCGGGAGGTAAATGCCAGGCGTTCGGTCATAGCGGAGTTTCCAGAGCAGCATCGGTGCGCACGCCACGCCATTTGTTGTAACGATGGCGCAGACGGTCGAGATAAAGGTAAACCACCGGGGTGGTATAGAGGGTCAGGACCTGGCTGAAGATCAGGCCACCAATGATGGTCAAACCCAGCGGCTTGCGCATTTCGGCACCTTCGGCGGTACTCAGCAGCAGCGGCAAGGCACCCAGGATGGCGGCCATCGTGGTCATCAGAATGGGCCGCAGGCGCTGCAGGCAGGCGCTGCGAATCGACTCTTGCGGCGTCATTCCCTGTTCGCGCTCCAGATGCAGGGCAAGGTCGATCATCATGATCGCGTTTTTCTTCACCACGCCAATCAGCAGGAACAGCCCCAACAGGGAAATCAGGCTGAATTCGCTGCCCAGCACATAGATCGTCAGCAATGCGCCAACGCCTGCGGACGGGAGCGTCGAGAGGATCGTCAGCGGATGAATGTAGCTCTCATAGAGGATACCCAGCACCAGGTACACCGCCAGCAACGCACCGAGGATCATCCACGGCTGACTCTTCTGCGTGGAAGCGAAGGCGTTGGCGGTCCCGGCCATCTTGGAAATGATGTCGGACGGCAGCCCGATGGCGGCAATCGCCCGTTCTATCGCCACGGTGGCCTTGTCGAGGCTGGCCCCTTCGGCCAGATCGAAGGAGATGTTCTCGGCCGCGAACTGACCGTCATGCGATACCCGGTCATTGGCCAGGCTGCGCTCGTAATGGGCGATGCTCGATAGCGGTACACGCTGCCCGTCTGCGGTAATGACCTGAACCTGCTCCAGCGTCACCGGGTCCTGGGCGTATTTTGGATTGACCTCCATCACCACCTTGTACTGGTTGAGGCTGTCATAGATGGTCGATACCTGGCGCTGGCTGTAAGCGTTGTTGAGCACCGCCGTGACCATGTTCATATCGATACCCAGTCGCTTGGCCGTGTCACGGTTGACCACCAGGGTCACCTGTTGTGCCCCGCGCCCTTCCCGTGCGTCGATGGCGGTCAGCTCGGGCACCGACTTGAGCGCTGCGACAATCTTGGGGTACCACAGACGCAGACTGCCCAGATCAGCGCTCTGCACGATGTATTGATACTGTGAACTGGTCTGCTCGCGACCGCCGCCCAGTTGCAGGTCCTGATCCGGGGCCAGGAACAACCTGCCGCCCGGCACATGCGGCATGTTCTTGCGCAGGCGCTCGACCACTTTCTCGGCAGACAGCTTGCGCTCGGCAATCGGCTTGAGGCGCACGATCATGAAGGCGTTATTGGTGCCACCGCTGCCACCGATAAAACCGGCAACGCTTTCCACCGCAGGGTCAGCGAGAATCGACAGGCGGAAGGTCTCCATTTTCGGCTGCATGACCGAAAACGAAAGACCGTCGTCACCGCGAACAAAACCCATCAGTTGCCCGGTGTCCTGCTGCGGCAGAAAGGTCTTGGGCACCACCACATACAGCGCGATATTGACCACCACCGTAACCAGCAGGCTGAGCAGCGTCAGCCGTCGATGCCGCATCACCCAGCCCAGCGAGCGGTCGTAGCCTGCCACCATTCGATCGTTGACCCGCTCGCTCCAGCGCTGAAAGGCGTTTTCCCCATGGGCTTCGCGTGGCTTCAACCAGCGCGCGCACAACATCGGCGTCAGGGTCAGGGACACAATCAGCGAGACGATGATCGCTACGGACAAGGTGATGGAAAACTCGCGAAACAGACTTTCGACCAGACCGCCCATGAACAGGATGGAAATGAACACCGCGACCAGCGAGACGTTCATCGACAGCAAGGTGAACCCCACCTCCTTGGCGCCCAGAAAAGCCGCTTTCATGGGGTCGAGGCCGTTGTGAATATGCCGGGATATGTTTTCCAGCACAACGATGGCATCGTCCACCACCAGACCGGTGGCGAGGATCAACGCCATCAGTGACAGGTTGTTCAGGGAGAAGCCGAACAGGTGCATGATCGCAAAGGTGCCGACCAGCGATACCGGAACCGCCAGGGTGGGGATCAGCGAGGCGCGAAAACTGCCGAGGAACAGGAACACCACCATCACCACCAGCACCACGGCAATCAGCAGGGTCATTTCGGCTTCGTGCAGCGTCGCCTTGATCACCGGCGAGCGGTCCATCGCGATATTGAGACTGACACTGGCCGGCAGCACCGCTCGCAGCGCCGGCAACTGCGCCTTGATCTGCGCCACGGTTTCAATGATGTTGGCGCCCGCCTGGCGGTTGACGACCAGCAGCACGGCACGGTCATTGTTGTAGAACCCGCTGTTGTAACGGTCTTCCACGGCATCGCTGACTTTCGCCACGTCCTTCAGGCGCAAGGTCGCTCCGTCCTTGTAGCGAATGATCAGCGGCGCATAATCCTCGGCGGTTTCCAGCTGGTCGTTGGCCTGCACCTGCCAGTTATGCTGGTCGTCCTCCACAAAGCCCTTCGGCCGTCGTACGTTGGTGCCAGTGATGGCAGTGCGTACGTCGTCCAGCGATACACCGTACTGGGAGAGCATCTGCGGCTCCAGCTCGATACGCACAGCAGGCAGCGAGCTGCCGCCGATCTGCACTTCGCCGACCCCGGAAACCTGTGACAGGCTCTGTGACAGGATGGTGGACGCCAGATCGTAAAGCTGGCCCTTTTCCAGCACCGTCGACGTCATCGACAAGACCATGATCGGCGCCTGGGACGGGTTGACCTTCTTGTAGGTCGGCATACTGCGCATACCGCTGGGCAGCAGATTGCGTGAGGCATTGATCGCCGCCTGCACTTCCCGCGCGGCGCCGTTGATGTCGCGATTCAGATCGAACTGCAGAATGATCCGCGTGGTGCCCTGGCTTGAATTGCTGGTCATGGTGTTGACACCGGCAATACTGCCCAGCGATCGCTCCAGCGGCGTTGCCACCGTGGACGCCATCACTTCCGGACTGGCACCGGCGAGGCTGGCCGAGACCACAATCACCGGGAAATCCATGTTCGGCAACGGTGCCACCGGCAACAAGCGAAAGCTCACCGCGCCCAGCAGCATGATCGCCAGGCTTAGCAGAACGGTCGCAACGGGGCGACTGATGAACGGCGCTGAGAGGTTCATGCGTCAGCCCGTTCCAGTCGGTCCGGGTCAGCCGGTTTGCGACTCCAGCGACGGCCAAGGCGGTCGAAATACAGGTAGATGACCGGCGTTGTGAACAGTGTCAGCACCTGACTGAGCAACAGTCCGCCAACCATCACCAGCCCCAGTGGTTGCCGCAATTCGGCGCCGGAGCCACTGGCGAGCATTAGCGGGATGGCGCCGAACAATGCGGCCAGGGTGGTCATGAGAATCGGCCGGAAGCGCAACAGTGCCGCGTCGTAGATCGCCTGCTCGGGCGCAACACCGCGGTTGCGCTCCGCGTCGAGCGCGAAGTCGATCATCATGATCGCGTTCTTCTTGACGATGCCGATCAATAGAATGATGCCGATGATCGCGATCATCCCCAGATCGTTGCCGCTGATCAGCAGAGCCAACAAGGCCCCCACTGCTGCCGACGGCAGGGTCGAGAGGATGGTGATCGGGTGAATGTAGCTCTCGTAGAGCACGCCCAGCACGATGTACATGGTGACCACCGCCGCCAGAATCAGCAGCAACGTGCTGGACAACGAAGCCTGAAACGCTTCGGCAGCGCCCTGGAACTGAGTCTGCACGCCGATCGGCATGCCGATCTCCTGCTCGACCTCCTCGATCACCTTCACCGCCTTGCCCAAGGCAATATCGGGCGCCAGGTTGAACGACATCATCACCGCCGGAAACTGCCCGAGGTGGGCGATGGCCAACTGTGCCTGGCGCTGCTCGACACTTGCCAGGCTGGATAGCTTCACCTGCGCGCCATCGGTGGTCTTGACGTGGATCTGCTCGAGCGCCGCCGGGCCGAGTTCACTGCCCGACGCAGCCTGCAGCACCACGCGGTACTGGCTGGCCTGCGTGTAGATGGTGGATATCTGGCGCTGACCGAATGCGTCGTACAGCGCATCGGTAATGTTCGCCACCGTGACCCCGACCCGGCTGGCCGCATCACGATCGATGTTCAGGTACACCTGCAAACCTTTATCCTGCAGGTCGCTGGCCACATCCGTCAGCTCGGGCCGCTTGCCGAGCGCGTCTACCAGTTTTTCGCTCCACAGCGTCAGCAGCTCGGCGTCGGGCGACGACATGCTGAATTGATACTGGGTGCGACTGACGCGGTCTTCAATGGTCAGGTCCTGCACCGGCTGCATGAACAGGCGGATATCCGACAGCTTGTCGACCTCGGGTTGCAGGCGCTGGATCACCTCGGACGCGGTCAGGTCGCGCGCTCCGTGAGGCTTGAGGTTGATCAACAGGCGCCCACTGTTGAGCGTGGCGTTGTCACCGTCGACACCGATGTAGGACGACAGACTGACCACTGCCGGGTCCTTGAGAATGATGTCGGCAAGTGCCTGCTGACGCTGGCTCATCGCTGCGAACGACACCGACTGCGGCGCTTCCGAAATACCCTGAATCACTCCGGTGTCCTGCACCGGAAAAAAGCCTTTGGGTACGACGATGTAAAGCAACACAGTCAAGGCCAGGGTGGCCACGGCAACCAGCAGGGTCAGTGGCTGATGCTTGAGCACCCAGCGCAGTCTGCCCGCGTAGATGTCGATCAGCCAGTCGATCCAGGCACCGCTGGCCCGGTAAAAACGGCTCTGCTCTTCTTCCCTGGGCTCGCGCTTGAGCAAGCGCGCGCACATCATGGGCGTCAGGGTCAGCGAGACCACCAGCGATATCAATATCGCGACCGCCAGGGTAATCGCGAACTCGCGGAACAGCCGCCCGACCACGTCGGCCATGAACAACAGCGGGATCAATACCGCAATCAGCGACAGGGTCAGGGAAATCAGGGTGAAACCGATCTGCTTCGCGCCCTTGAGTGCGGCCTGCAAGGGCGTCTCGCCCTCTTCGATGTGTCGGGAGATGTTTTCCAGCATGACGATGGCGTCATCGACGACGAAACCGGTCGCAATGGTCATGGCCATCAGCGTCAGGTTGTTGACCGAAAAACCGGCCAGGTACATCACGCCGAACGTGCCTACCAGCGACAGTGGGACGGCGATAGACGGAATGATCGTCGCGCTGAAACGACGCAGGAACAGGAAGGTGACCAGCACCACCAGGACGATCGCGATCAGCAGTTCGTGCTGAACATCGGTCACCGACGCACGGATGGTCTGCGTACGGTCCGTCAGGACCACGACGTCGAGCCCTGCCGGAAGGTTTTCGGTGATCGACGGCAGCAACGCCTTGATCCGGTCGACCACCTCAATGACGTTGGCGCCCGGCTGACGCTGAATGTTGAGCAGCACCGCCTGGCTCCGGTTGGCCCAGGCCGCGAGCCGCTCGTTTTCGGCACCATTGACGATTTCGGCCACATCCTTCAGGCGCAAGGGTGCGCCATCCTTGTAAGCCAGAATCAGGTTGGCGTACTCCTCCGGAGACTTCAGCTGATCGTTGGCATCCAGCATCGACACCCGGGTCGGCCCGTCGAAATTGCCCTTCGGCTGGTTGACGTTGGAGGCGCTGATCAGGGTACGTACATCGGACAGGTTGAGACTGTTGGCGGCCAGCGCCTCCGGGTTGACCTTGATCCGTACCGCCTGCCGCTGCCCGCCGGCAATGCTGACCATGCCCACACCGCTGATCTGCGAGATCTTCTGCGCCATGCGCGTATCGACCAGATCATTGAGCTTGGGTAACAACATGGTTTTCGAGGTGATCGCCAGGGTCAGAACCGGTGTGTCGGCCGGGTTGACCTTGTTGTAGACCGGAGGCGCCGGCAGATCGGTCGGCAGCAGGTTGGTGGCCGCATTGATCGCCGCCTGCACCTGCTGCTCGGCGACATCCATATTGATTTCGAGACTGAAGCGCAACGTAATGACCGACGCACCGCCCGAGCTGGTCGAGGCCATCTGGGTCAGGCCGGGCATCTGTCCGAATTGACGTTCCAGAGGCGCAGTCACGGAGCTGGTCATCACCTGCGGGCTGGCGCCCGGGTACAGGGTCATCACCCGGATGGTCGGATAGTCGACCTGGGGCAACGCCGAAACAGGCAGCAAGGTATAGGCGATCAGACCCGCCAGGACGATTGCCAACATACTCAGCGTGGTGGCAACCGGACGCAGGATGAACAGGCGTGACATGTTCATACGCTTGGTTTTTCCACCTTGCCGAGCGCCGCCGACTTGTCGGTCTTGCTGTCAGGCTTGCCTTGCAGCTTCTGAGCCGGGCCGGCCGGCACTTCCTTGCTGTCGTTGACGACCTCGACTTCGGCACCGTCGCGCAGGCGGTCGGTGCCTTCGAGCACCACCCGCTCGCCGGCTGCCAGGCCTTCGGTAATCACCGTGGATGTCTCGTCGCTCGGGCCGGTCTTCAGCAGCTTGAGTTTGATCTTCTTGTCACCGTCCAGCACATAGACAAAGGTCCCGTCGGTGCCGAACTGCACCGCCGCAGTCGGTACGAGCGTGACTTTTTTCAGCGTGTCGGCGCGCAGCCGTACATTGACGAACTGATTGGGGAACAGGACCTCGTCACTGTTATCGAAACGTGCCTTGAACTTCAGTGTGCCGGTGGCCACGTCGATCTGGTTGTCGAGGCTGGCCAGTACGCCGCTGGCCTGCATCTTCGTATCGCCACGGTCCCAGGCTTCAACGGGCAGCTTGTCGCCGGTGCGGTAGCGGGAAATGACTTTCGACAGGTCCTTTTCAGGCAGCGTAAACGCCACGGAAATAGGCTGGGTCTGGGTAATCACCACCAGTGCAGTGGTGTCGTTGGCGGCAACCAGATTGCCCACGTCCAGCTGTTTGAGGCCGACACGCCCGGCAATCGGGGCACGGATGCGAGTGAAGTCCAGGCTCAGTTTTGCGTCAGCCACAGCAGCCTGATTGGTCTTGATCGTGCCCTTGTATTGATTGACCAGCGACTCGGCAGTGTCGAGGGTCTGCTTGGCGATGCTGTCCTCGGCATACAAGCCTCGGTAACGCTGCACATCGAGCTGAGCATTCTTGAGCAGCGCCTGGTTAGTGGCCAGGGTACCTTCGGCCTGCTGCAACGCCACCTGATAGCTGCGCGGATCGATTTCAGCCAGCAGATCACCGGCCTTGACCATCTGCCCTTCCTGGAAATAAAGCTTGACCAGCTCCCCCGCCACGCGGCTGCGCACATTGATGGTGTTCATTGCCGTCACGGTGCCAAGCGCCTTGTAGTAGATCGGAAAATCACCTTCGGTAGCCGGGGCCACACGCACCGGGACCGCGACAGCCGATCCGCCGAAGCCGGGTCGTGCCATGCCGCTTGCAGCCGGCTTCTTGTTGCTCTCGGCCCCCTTGCCGGCAGTGGACGCAGGCCAGAACCACCAGCACAAGGCAACAATGACCAACAGGACCAACAAACTGATCAACCAGCGACGGGATTTACGGGAGCCAGACAATTGCATGAATAAATCAACCATTACAGGTGGGGGTTTGTTCAGAAGGCTGAACAATAAGCACAGTTACGTTACAAGCAAAGCGGCTTTACCAAGCGCTTACTTTGGATAAACGTATGACGCACAAACAAAAAAAACGGCCTGAGCGGATTCAGGCCGTCGACAGGTTGCGGAAAGTTACTTCAGCACAGCCAATGCAGCGTCATAGTTGGGCTCGCTGCCAATCTCGGCCACCAGTTCGCTGTGCAGTACCTTATCGTTCTCGTCCAGAACGACCACGGCGCGTGCTGTCAGACCCGTGAGCGGGCCGTCTGCAATGGCAACACCATAATTTTGAGCAAAATCGGCGCTGCGGAACGAGGACAGGTTCTGGACATTTTCCAGACCTTCGGAGCCGCAGAACCGGGCCTGGGCAAACGGCAGGTCAGCCGAGATGCACAGAACAACGGCGTTGCTCAGGTCATTGGCCTGGGTGTTGAATTTACGTACCGAGGTGGCACAGGTCGGCGTATCGACGCTCGGGAAGATGTTCAATACCTTGCGCTTGCCGGCGAAGGACGCCAGGGTCTTATCGGCAAGACCTGCGCCAACCAGCGTGAAATCGTGTGCCTTGCTACCGACTTCAGGCAGGTTGCCACTGACCTGAACGGGGCTGCCTTTGAGGGTCACTTGAGCCATGAAACACGTTCCTTTTCAAAATGGATGAAAGAGCCGGAAGTTAAACACGAAAGTGTGCCGCGGCCTATATGGGATAATTCTGAATTTTTTCAGGAAACCAGTCTGTCCCTGATATCTGTGTGGGCACACAATTCCACCAGCCAATCAACGAATACCCTCACTCGTCGTGACAACTGTCGATGCGGGGGGTAAAGGGCCGTCAGTGGCAGTGGCGGCGGACGATGCAATCGCAGCACTTCCACCAGCACACCGCTGCGCAATTGCGCGGAGACATGGTAGCGCGGCACCTGAATCAGGCCGAATCCCGCTTCGCACGCCGCGACATAGCCATCGGCACTGTTGACAGCGATCGAGCAGGCCGAGGCGTGCTCAACGTCCATGCCATCGGCCATGAACTCCAGACCGTAGCGCTTGCCGGTACTGGTCGAAAAATATTCGATTACCTGATGTTGCGCGAGCTCATTCAGGTTCCGTGGCGTGCCGTATTGCTCCAGGTATTCACGACTGGCGCAGGTGATCTGGGTCAGACTGCCCAGCGGCCTGGCAACCAGCGTTTCATCCAGTGCGGCGCCGGCACGCAGCACGCAGTCCACGCCTTCGCGGATCAGATCGACCGGCCTGTCGCTCATGCCGATTTCCAGGCGGATCTGCGGATAGCGCCGGCTGAATTCAGGCAACGCCGGGATGATGATCATGCGCCCCAGACTGACGGGCAGATCGACACGCAGCAACCCCTTGGGCTCGGCCCCCGTCGCCGAAAACGATGCTTCGGCATCGTCCAGATCGGCCAGCAGGCTGACGCAGCGCTGGTAATAGGCCTTGCCGTCAGGGGTGGCGCTGACCTGACGCGTCGTACGCTGCAAAAGCTGTACGCCCAGGTGCGCTTCCAGCTGCTTGATCAGGATCGTTACCGAAGCACGAGGCATGTGCAGACTCTCGGCCGCCCTGGCGAAACCGCCGAGTTCGACGATACGGGTGAACACGCGCATGGCGTTGAATCGATCCATGATGACCGGCAACCTGAAGGTAAATGACGTGTGAAGGGACTTGCAGTTGCAAGAGGGACGCTCGAGAAAGGCCAGGCGGTTCGGCACAGGGCCGCGCCGTTACCGCCACCAGCCCTCGCCTAGAAGTCCCTTTTATAGAAAATATCCAGCGAGCTGGCAACACCACTCGCGGCCTCGAGGTACACGCGCTTACTGAGCAGGTAGCGCAAGGCAATGGTATTGGCCGGTTCAAACACGCCTACGCCATAACGCAGGCTGAGCTTGTCGGTGATCTTGCCGCTGGCAACCACATTGGTCTTGTCGCCGGTTCCCGAAGTGTCCAGCTCGAAATCCTTGATACCCAGATTGTCCGCGAGCTTGCCGGTGGTCGACGAGCTGCCCGCAACACCCAGTGCCAGCGCAGCCTGAGCGACCATGTTGTTGTCTTCGCCGGAAGTGCTGAGCGGTCTGCCCATGACCAGATAGGAAAGCGCCTGCTCCTGGCTCATCGCAGGCTCGGAAAACACCTCGGTGGTGGGCTGCTCGGCGCTGCCGGTCAGGCGGATACCGGCAATCACGTCGTCGGTCTGGCGAATCGCCTCGATGTCCAGATAAGGCTGGTCGACCGGGCCGGCAAACAGCAGACGCGCCTTGCGTATGGTCAGCCTTTGACCGTAGGCACGATAACGACCGTCGTTCAGGTTGAGCTCGCCACGAGTGTCCAGATTGTCACCAATGTGTACATGCCCGACCAGATTGGCGGTGAGCCCGAACCCGCTGAAACTGAGCTTTTCCTGGCCGACTTCCACATCGATATCCATCGCCACGGCCAGCGGCGGAGCGCCCTCCTCGGTCTGCTGTCCGACGATCACTGTGTCACCGGAGAGCTTCACAGTGGACGGCGGCAACTCGCGTACGGTAATCGCGCCCTTGGGCAACAGCACCTTGCCGGAGATCGCCAGTCGCTCGCCCTGCATGGAGATTTTCAGGTCAGGCGCCGCCTCTACCGCCGCATAGGGTTCGACATTGATCGGCAGGCGCGAGCCCTTGAGGCTCACATCGACATTCAGGCTTTGCCCCCAAGCCACCTGACCGCCTATGCTGCCCTGCCCGGTGCTGCCACTTTTCCAGCCGCCGTTGAGCTGTACGCTTTCTCCGGCAATCAACGCCTGGACCTTGAGGTCATGCAGTTCCACAGGCAGCTCTGCCCCCGCCACTTCACCCCCTTCAAGCGTCACGTTGCCGTTGACCAGTGGCGCCAGCAACGTGCCTGACAACCGGCCATTGCCATTCAGACGCCCATTGAGTTTCTGCACCATCGGCGCGAAAGGACGTGCCACCGAGATATCCAGCCCCGAGAGATTGAAGTCGCCCGCCAGGGTCTTGTCCTTGGCCAGCGGGTCGATCTGTGCGTTGAGCAACAGCCTTCCCAGCTTGCCGCCCTCAAAATCGAGACGCGTGTCGATGCGTTTGGGCGCCAGCGTGGTGGCCAGTTTCAGCGTCTGATAAGGGAAGTCCAGCCACTGGTTGTTGTTGCGTACCCGCAGCGTGCCGTCTCCGGCGTCAATCGTGACCTTGCCGCTGGGGCCGGCTGCCGGAATGTCGAGCTGCACGTCTGCATTCAACGCGCCCTTCCAGGCAAAATCCTTGGGCATCCATTGCGCCAGGCTGTCCAGGGGGAAATTCTTGAGCTGATAACGCAGATGAGGCTCCGGCATCAGGCGCTGATCGCCGCCACATAGGCTGGCGCCCCCGGACAACCAGCAATGGGCACCGAAGTTGAGCCGGCCATCGGCCAGACGCTCGATCTTCGCCGGCTGCTGCAAACGCCAGTTCTGCCCGCCGCTCTGCACCGTACCGCTGGCCAGTCGGCCTCGCCAATCACCCTTGTCCAGGCTACCGTCAAGGCCGATGGCCAGCTTGAGCAGCGGTCCTTGCAGGTCCAGCTTCAGCTGCTGGCTCTTGAGTGTGCCCTGACCGTCTACCAGCAAGGTGCCCAGCTGGGTATCGCCAGCCTGAATACCGGCACCTTTCAGGTTGATGATCGCGCGCTGCGCCTGATCCAGTCTGGCGTTGAGCGTGAGGGTCTGCAGACGATTGTCCTGCAAGGCGAGCTGGCTGCCCTGCAAGGCCAATTGCCCCTGGGGCGCCTGTAGCGTTCCGGCCAGGTCCAGCCGGCCTTTGACTTGCCCCTGCAAGCGTGGCCAAAGCTGGGCCAGACGCGGCAGATCCAGGTCCAGCTGCCCCTTGAGACGCTCCTGCAGGCTACCCGCACCTTGAATACGGTTGTCGCCGAGGCGGATGCTCAGGCTGCTGACATTCCATTGCTGATCATGGCCGTCAGCCTTGGCTTGCAGCAGCGCCGGCTGACCACGCAAACGCCCTTTCAAATCGAGGTCTGCGCTGAGTTCAAGCTGCTCGTTGCGCATCTGACCTTTGCTGCGCAACGGGCCTGCCAGTGTGCCGGGCAGTTCGGCAACCCAGAATGAAGGGTCCAGCGCACTCAGGTCCAGAGCCGTATCCCAGCCGATGCCGTCAGCGAATTGCAGGTTCAGGAAACCGCTGGCCTTGCCCTGCCCTGCGACCAGTTCCAGTTGCGGCAGATGGATCTCTTGCAGATTGCCGCTGAACGGGCTGACCAGGGTGAATGCACCGGCAGGCCCTTTGAGGCTGGCGTTGAAATTGCCGAGGTATTTGCCATCGGTATAGGAAATATCGCCCTTGAAGGCATGCAATGCCACTTGAGGCTCTGACGCCAATGGATACAGGCGCTGCCAGGGGAAATCCAGCCAGTCGATGCTCGCATCTGCAGAAAAAACGCTCTGCCAGTTCATCTTGCCGTTGATGGCCAGACGCTGCTGATCATCGGCGGCCAGATCGAGTCCGGCGATGGTTGCGCCGTTGGCATCCACGTTTCCTTTCAATGACAACGCGACAGGACCTTTCTCTGCGGGAAGGTTGGCGCTGCCATCTATCAGATAGCCCGAGTCAAGATTGCCTTCGGCGGTCAGCAGCAACTGGTCCAGTTGCAACGTATCAGGCAATGCAGCACTGGGTTTGAAGTGCTCGGCCGTCAGCTTGATGCGTGCAGGAAGGTGTTCGGCCAGGGGTTGCAACTCGCCGGTCAGCAAACCCGGCAGGTAGCCGCTGCTGTCCGCCTTGAGTTGCAGCGTTTTCAGCAGGTCGCCCTGAATATCCAGCGCCAGCGCCCAGGGCTGGCCATCCTGTGGTGGAAGTTGCAGTTGACCTTGCACGCTGAGTGGCCAGTCGCTCTCGGGTTTCAGCAGGCCATTGAGGTCCAGCACAAGCGCATCACGTTGCAGGTGCGCACTGTCGATCTTCAAGCCTTCGGCTGTCCAGTGCGCTGCCAGCTTGAGATCGCGCAATTGTTCGACGCCATCCAGTTGCAGACCACCCAGCTGTATATCACCCAGTTGCAGCGCCAGCGGTAACCTGAGCGTCGGTAACTGGATCGGGCCGTCGCTGGCGGGCGTATCGCTCGGCGGGAAGTGCATCAGCACCTGCTGCGCATGCAGACGGTCGATGCACAGCGTCATCTTCAACAGGCAGGCAGGCGTCCAGGCGAAATCGACGGATTGAACCTCGACATGGTCTGCGCCCTGCTGCCATACCAGACGCTCGGCGCTCCACTGGCTACCCAGTCGCCCCTGAAAGTTTTCCAGCTGTACGCCGGGTACCCGAGCCAGGGCCCACTGGCTGCCCGTGTGGGTGCCCAGCAGCAGCGCGACAATAATGACCACAAGCAGCAGTAATGCGACAAGTCCCAGCCCGACGACCTTGGCTCCGCGGGTGATGTTCGACGTGTTCAAAGCTCCGGCCCCATCGAAAAGTGCAGACGGATTCCGCCATCATCGTCCAGCGCGTGGGCCAGATCGAGACGCAGCGGGCCCACTGGAGATACCCAGCGCACGCCGAAACCCACCCCGGTTTTCAGGTCTGGCTTGTCCAGGCTGTTGAACGAGTTGCCCTGATCGATGAAGGTCGCCAGGCGCCATTTGTCAGCAATGGAATATTGGTATTCGACGCTACCGGCAAACATATACCGGCCGCCGATACGGTCGCCGTCAGAATTGGTCGGTGACAGCTTCTGATAGTCATAGCCGCGCACGCTTTGATCGCCGCCGGCAAAAAAGCGCAGCGATGGCGGTATCGAGGTGTAACCGTCCGTAAGGTTGCCGCCAAACTGCACGCGACCGAGAAAGCGGTGATTTTGCGCGACGGTGGTCAGCCCTTTGAGCAGCACATTGGCATGCACCAGGTTAGCGTCAGACAACATGCCCTCCTTGGCCACCTGCGTATCGAATTGCAGGCGATAACCCTGGTGCGGGTCGATGCGATTGTCACTGCGCAGATACGAGTAACTGATACCGGGCATCAGCAGCGTACTGAGGCCGGCGTCATCACCCAGGCGATATTCTTCACGCTGCCATTTCAGGGATATGACCCGTTCCCAACCGCTGGGCAGCTTGCTGTGCCATTCCGGCCCGGCAGTCAGCAACTTGCTGAGGCTGTCGGTTCCGGCAATCTCTTCGTACTGATACCCGCCGGCGTAGCGCAATTTGTCGGTCAGCGGCGGATCAAGTGGCACGTCGTACCACAGGCCGATATTCTGCCGTGGCGCGGATATCTCGGATTCGAAACCGTAACTGTGGCCCTGCGGGTTGGCCCAGTGCCGGGTCCAGTTGGCTTTGCCGCGCGGGCCGACGTCGGTCGAATAGCCCAGACCCAGGCCCATGGTACGAGGTTTACGGGTTTCGAGCTGGACGGTCACCGGAATGACCTGGTTTTGCGCTGCGGTGGGCGCCGCATCGACCCGTACGCCCTCGAAATAGCCGCTGCCCTGCATCGCCTGGGTCAGTTCGGCAATCAGTTGGGAGTCGTAGGGCGTGTTCTCCTTGAACGGCACCATGCGCTTGAGCAGATCGTCATCAAATGGCGCGTCGCCGCTGAACATGACCTTGCCGAGCGTGTAGCGCGGTCCGCTTTCATAAACCAGTTCGATATCGGCCACACCGGCCCGCGGATCGATGGCCAGACGCTGACTGGTGAAATGGCCACTGAAAAATCCGTAGCGCGAGGCCTGATTCTGGATCAGGCGCTTGGCGTCTTCATAGTTGCCGTGGTTCAACACCGCGCCGCTTTTCAGCGCGTCGCTGCTCGGCACACGAAAGGCCTTCATTGCTGCCGCCGGCCCTTCGACCCGGATCACCACGTTACGCAGGTGAATGGGCTCGCCCGGCTGGATGTTGATCACCAGGCTGGGTTGATCTCCGTCCTTGATCTCACTGTCGATCTGCGCCTGGTAATAACCCAGCGCCTGAGCGGCTTTTTCCGCCTGTTGCTCAGCGCCGAGGCTGAAATTACGCAGCGCCTGGACGTCACGCTCGCCCAAATCACCGACATACCCTTCGACGTTGGCCTTGAGTTGCGGATTGGCAGGCTTGATCCTGACGTCGAGGCGGGCCTGGGCAAGCGCTGCCGCACTCATGGTCATCAGGAACACGCTGCTGAATAGTCTGAAAAGCTTCATGGGCGTAGATGCTACCACGATCGACAGGCTGCACTGGAAGCCCACGAATTGTCGGATATTCAGGCCATTACGTCAGGGACCGGCAGTGAAACCTGAGGGTTCGGATGAAAAAACACATGCTCTCGGACAGGGCCTACAGCAATTTCACCGATCTCTTCGTAGCCCTGTCGCTTATAGAATTCCAGATAACGCGGATTGCCGGTATCGACCACGATGCCCTGAGAATGCTCATCCACTGCGCACCAGTCATGCAACGCTGCCAGCAGTTGCTCGCTCAGGTCCTGGCCGAGCTTCTGCCCTTGGAACTCCGGATCAAGGCCTATCAACGGCAGCACATGCACGGTTTCCGAAGGCACACAGGCGAGCACAGCGTTGTAATAGGCCAGATAGCGTTGAGTGCAGCCCAGACCGGTGTCCATCACCATGCGCAGACGCCAAGCCCAGCTTTCGGTGACACCCAGACGACGCTGCGGCGGTGCGATCAGCGCTACGCCGACCAAACGGTCCTGCAGGAACAGGCCCAGCGCAGGCTGGTTTTGTAGAAAGTGTTGTTTGACCAGCTGGCGAATGGTCGCCAACACACGTTGCTCATATCCCTCACGCTCGGCGTTGAACAGATAGGCAAATGTCGGATCGTGCCGGTAGGCCCTGAACAGCAAGGAGCGGGTTTCACGGGAATAACCACTGTCGAGTTGGCGAATTTCACCCGTGATGGCAGCAGGTAGGGACATAAAGGGCCTCGTGTTAACGGAACTGCGTCTGGCGCAGCGGTTTTGGCAAGCAGGCTTTCGAGTGATGGCCATTGATAACAGTTCCAACGAATTATCCAGCCCCCCCTGGCCTGCGCTTCCGACACGGCACTGGTCCTGAAACCACAGGTCGGCTAGCATCGCTGTTTGTTTTTGCTCAGGACCGCTGCTTTATGAAAATCGTCTCGTTCAACATCAATGGTCTGCGCGCTCGACCGCATCAGCTGGCGGCGCTGATCGACAAACATCAACCTGACGTGATCGGTCTTCAGGAAACCAAGGTTTCGGACGAGCAATTCCCCCAGGCGGAAGTCGAAGCGCTGGGCTATCACGTTCACTTCCACGGCCAGAAAGGCCATTACGGTGTCGCTCTGCTGTCTCGCAACGCACCACTGGCCCTGCACAAGGGTTTCGAAGGCGACGACGAGGAATCCCAGAAGCGTTTCATCTGGGGGACTTACGCCGACAGCAACGGCCAGCCGGTAACCATCATGAATGGCTACTTTCCACAGGGCGAGAGCCGCGACCACCCGACCAAATTCCCCGCCAAACAGCGCTTTTACGAGAACCTGCAAACACTGCTCGAGGGCCACTTCAGTAACGATCAGCCGCTGATCGTCATGGGCGACGTGAATATCTCTCCGCAGGACTGCGATATCGGCATTGGCGCCGACAACGCCAAACGCTGGCTGAAAACCGGCAAGTGCAGCTTTCTGCCTGAAGAGCGGGAGTGGATGGAGCGCCTGAAAAACTGGGGGCTGGTGGACAGCTTTCGGCACCTGTATCCGGAAGTCGTCGACCGCTTCAGCTGGTTCGACTATCGCAGCCGTGGCTTTGAAGACGAGCCCAAACGCGGCCTGCGCATCGATCTGATCATGACCTCTACCGGTCTGCAGCCACGCATCAAGGAAGCGGGTGTGGATTACGATTTGCGCGGAATGGAAAAACCGTCCGATCACGCGCCCATCTGGCTGGAACTCAGCTGACTGATCCCCTCCCGGGCTCCTCCTGCGCGATCCTTCCTTATAAGGGGTGGGTCGCGCTGAAAGCTGAAACACGCACAGACCCTGAAATTGTCATATTCCGGCAATCTCTCTGACTTATTCTCCCGGCACCCTCCCGTGATTCATGGTGACGCCGATGCTGCGCGCTTTGCTTACGGCGCTCATCCTGTCGAGCGCCACCCTGCCCGCTTTCGCGCAAGCCGCACTGCCGCTGCCTGCTGGCGATATACCGGCGTTGCGCATTCAAGGCTCCAACACCATCAATGCCCAACTCGGACCTGCGCTGGTCGAAGGATTGATGCGCCAGCAAGGTCTGCAATCGGTACAGACCCTTCCCGGCAACACCCTCAATGAACAGCGCGTCATCGGAACCACGGCCGCCGGTCAACCCGTCAGTGTCGAAGTCGCCGCACATGGCTCAGGCACCGGTTTCACTGCGCTTAAAGCCGGCAGTGCGGATGTCGCGGCCTCCTCTCGACCGATCAAGGATCAGGAGGCCAAAGATCTGGCCAGCCTCGGTGACCTGAAAAGCGCAGCCAGCGAACAAACCATTGCCATCGACGGCGTTGCAGTGATCCTGCATCCCGCCAATCCGCTGAGACAACTGGATACCCTTCAACTGGCGCGCATTTTCAGTGGCGAAGTCAGAAACTGGAGTGAAATCGGTGGCAATCCAGGCGCCATCCATCTCTATGTTCGCGATGAAAAGTCCGGCACCTACGAGACGTTCAAGGACCTGGTACTGAGCAAATACGGTAAGACCCTGCTCGGCAGCGCCGCGCGATTCGAATCCAGCGAACAGCTCTCCGACGAAGTCAGCAAGGACATCAATGGCATCGGCTTCATCGGCCTGCCTTCCATCCGCCGCGCCAAGGCGGTGGCCATAGCCGACGGCGATTCCAGGCCCATGCTGCCGACCGTCAGCCTGATTGCCACCGAAGACTATCCGTTGTCGCGACGACTGTACTTTTATGTGCCCACCTCGGCCCATCAGCGCTGGGCGCAGGCGCTGGTCCGTTTCGCGCAGAGCGCCGAAGGCCAGGCCATCGTCGCGCAGAGCGGTTTTGTTGCGCAGACCGTGCAGGTGCTCAAGGTGCAGCCTACCGCGCAGATGCCCGC
This sequence comes from Pseudomonas sp. ICMP 10191, assembly GCF_001467335.1. NCBI lineage: Bacteria > Pseudomonadati > Pseudomonadota > Gammaproteobacteria > Pseudomonadales > Pseudomonadaceae > Pseudomonas > Pseudomonas sp. ICMP 10191. Next base: position 22,841 of record NZ_LKGW01000146.1, on the reverse strand, counting down.
CGATTACCAGGCGCTGGCACGCAAGGCCGAACGCCTGTCCGTCAACTTCCGCTTTGCCCAAGGCAGCGCACGCCTGGACAACAAGGCGCAGCAGGACCTCAAGCGGGTCGCGGATTACCTGAAATCCAGCGACAAACTGGACCGGCATGTGACGCTGGTCGGCTTCGGCGACGCCAAGAGCGACCCGGAGCGTGCCGCCCTGCTTTCCAGGCTGCGTGCCATGGCCGTGCGCCGGGAACTGCTGAAAAGTGGCGTGACGTTCCGCGATATCGTTGGCCTGGGTGACGAGATGCCGGTGGCCACCAATGATATCGACGACGGCCGGATCAAGAACCGTCGCGTCGAAGTCTGGGTGCAGTAATTGGCTGACAGCTAGAGTTGGCTGCGCGCCAGATCTGCCGGCATATATTTGCCCAGTTCATACTTGCCGACGGCAGCGCGATGCACTTCATCCGGGCCGTCAGCCAGACGCAGGGTACGCTGCATGGCGTACATGTAGGCCAGCGGGAAATCATTGGAAACCCCGGCGCCACCGTGCATCTGAATCGCTCGGTCTATGACCTTCAGCGCCACGTTGGGGGCAACCACCTTGATCTGCGCGATTTCGCTCCTGGCAACCTTGTTGCCGACGGTGTCCATCATGTACGCCGCTTTCAGGGTCAGCAGGCGTGCCATGTCAATCTCCATGCGCGAGTCGGCGATCAGGTCGATATTGCCGCCCAGCCTGGCCAACGGTTTGCCGAACGCAACGCGGTCAATGGAACGCCTGCACATCAGCTCCAGCGCCCGCTCCGCCATGCCGATCGAGCGCATGCAGTGGTGAATGCGCCCTGGTCCTAGCCTTCCCTGAGCGATTTCAAACCCTCGCCCTTCACCAAGCAGCACGTTTTCGAACGGGACCTTGACGTTTTCGAACAGCACTTCGGCATGGCCATGGGGCGCATCGTCATAGCCGAACACCGGCAGTGGCCTCACGATCTTTACGCCGGGCGTATCGACCGGCACCAGAATCATCGAATGCTGCTGATGGCGCGGCCCCTCAGGATTGCTCAGGCCCATGAATATCAGGATTTTGCAGCGCGGGTCGCAGGCACCGGAGGTCCACCACTTGCGTCCGTTGATGACCCATTGGTCACCGTCACGCTCAGCGCGTGCGGCCATATTGGTGGCGTCCGATGAGGCCACGTCGGGCTCGGTCATGGCAAAGGCAGAGCGAATCTCACCGCGCAGCAGCGGTTCGAGCCAGCGGGTTTTCTGGTCCTCACTGGCATAGCGGACCAGTACCTCCATGTTGCCGGTGTCGGGCGCCGAGCAATTGAAGGGCTCGGGACCGAGCAGTGAGCGACCCATGATTTCCGCCAGCGGCGCGTACTCCAGATTACTCAGGCCGGCGCCAAACCCGGAGTCTGGCAGGAACAGATTCCACAAGCCTTCCGACTTGGCACGGGCCTTGAGCTCTTCCATGATTGCCGTGGGCTGCCAGCGATCCCCTTCGGCCACTTGCCGCTCGAAAACCGGCTCGGCCGGATAGACGTATGCATCCATGAACGCCGTGACGCGCTCACGCAGGGCCTGCACCTTCGGGGAATACGCAAAATCCATGGGGTCGCCACCGTGTCGATCGGGTTGTCGAAGTCATGAACGCGATGCTAGAGAACCGCTGCACATTTATCTAATCTATTCTCAGCGTGTATAAACATTCATAACCGATATATGATCCATCACCATTGCGGCATTACGCCCCTCTAAACAGTCAATCACAATAACGGCACGAGGCGCCCCATCAATGAACCTGAACAAGGTCGATCTCAACCTCTTCATTGTCTTCGACGCCATTTATACCGAAGCCAATCTGACCCGCGCCGGACAGATTGTCGGCATCACCCAGCCTGCGGTCTCCAACGCACTGGCGCGGTTGCGCGAGACCTTCAATGACCCGCTGTTCGTGCGCACGGCACAAGGCATGGTGCCGACACCGATGGCGCAGAACATCATTGGCCCGGTGCGCAATGCGCTTTCGTTGCTCAGGGTATCGGTGCAGGAAAGCCGCATCTTCAACCCGTTACAGGCCAACAAGAACTACCGCATCAGCATGACCGACCTGACCGAAGCGGTGATCCTGCCGGCGCTGTTCCAGCGCCTGCGACGCCTGGCACCTGCGGTGACCATCGAAAGCTTTCTGTCCAAGCGCCGGGAAACCACCAAGGAACTGGCTGCCGGGCGCCTCGACTTCGCCGTGGACGCGCCGCTCAACACTGACCCGCAAGTGCGGCATGTGAAGCTGATGGAGGACCGTTATGTGTGTGGCATGCGCAAGGGCCATCCATTGGCGAACAAGGCCATTCTGACCCTCGACGATTACCTGAGCCAGGCGCATATCCATATTTCCAGCCGCCGCAGCGGGCTGGGTCATGTGGATCTGGCGCTCGGCAAGATGGGCATCCAGCGCAGGATCGCTTTGCGCTCGCAGCATTACATGATGGCAACTCAGGTGCTGCAGCAGACCGACATGGTCATGACCGTACCCGAGCGCTTCGCCCGTCGTAACGACTTGCACTATGTCTACCTGCCAGTCGCCGATGTTCCCTCGGTCGAAACCCACCTGTACTGGCATGAAAGCACCGATCAGGACCCGGCCAATCGCTGGATGCGAGAACAGATCATCGAGCTTTCGCAACGGGTTGTGGCGCAGGAGCAGAGCCTCGAAAAGACATGAAATAGAAAATACAAGCCGATGATTTATAAGCATTTAAATCGCTTAGTTAATGTGATTTCTAAGTGCCGGAGTGTGACCTCTCGACCTTTGGCACCGCCACACAGCTTGACGTATACGTAAAGCAACCCTTAGCTTTGCGGCTGTATACCTTTCCGAGCCACGCCATGAGCAGTCAGACCTACAGTATTTCCGAGCTCGCCCGCGAGCTGGACATCACCACCCGCGCCATACGCTTTTACGAAGAGCAAGGCATGCTCAGCCCTGAACGCAAGGGCCTGGAGCGTATCTATACGGCGCGTGACAAGGTCACCCTGAAACTGATCCTGCGTGGCAAACGCATCGGTTTTTCCCTGGCCGAGTGCAAGGAACTGATCTCGTTATACGACCCTGCCGGCGGTAACCAGAAGCAGTTGCAGACCATGCTGGACAAGATCGCCGAACGCCGTGATCAGCTGGAACAGCAGTTGCTGGACATCCACCAGATGCAGCTGGAGCTGGACACCGCCGAAGAGCGCTGCCGAGCCGCACTCGATAAAACCGCTGCCGCCCCACTCTGACCATTCGCACTGACTACAAAGGCGCTGCCATGTCCCTTCCGCAAAAGGTGAATCTCGTTGAAGTCGGCCCGCGTGACGGCCTGCAGAATGAAGCACAACCCATCAGTGTCGACGACAAGGTGCGCCTGGTGGATGACCTGACGGCAGCCGGGCTGGGCCATATCGAGGTCGGCAGTTTTGTCTCGGCCAAATGGGTCCCGCAGATGGCGGGCTCTGCACAGGTGTTCGAACGCATCCAGCGTCGTGAGGGCGTCATCTACTCGGCGCTGGCGCCAAATCTGCGTGGCTTTGAAGATGCCTTGGCGGCCGGCGTCAGGGAGGTCGCGGTGTTCGCGGCGGCGACCGAAGGGTTCTCGCAACGCAACCTCAACTGCTCGATCAGCGAAAGCCTGGAGCGCTTCGCGCCTGTCATGGAAGCAGCACGCATGCATGGTGTGCAGGTTCGAGGGTATGTGTCATGCGTGCTGGGCTGCCCTTACGAGGGCAGTGTTTCGCCCGAACAGGTCGCGACGGTCGCCAACGAACTGCACGCGATGGGCTGCTATGAAATTTCCTTGGGCGACACCATCGGAACCGGCACGCCGGGCGCTACACGGGCATTGTTCAACGCCGTGGCTGCGCAGATACCGCGCGGCAAGCTGGCTGGCCACTTCCATGACACCTATGGCCAGGCATTGGTGAATATCTACGCAAGCCTGGAGGAAGGCATCCAGGTGTTCGACAGCTCCGTGGCCGGCCTCGGTGGCTGCCCTTACGCCAAGGGCGCCAGCGGCAATGTGGCCACTGAAGACGTGCTGTATATGTTGCAGGGGCTGGGTATCGAAACCGGCGTCGATCTGGACCAGGTCATCGCGGCGGGCCAGCGCATCTGCGACGTGCTGCACCGTAGCAATGGCTCTCGTGTAGCAAAGGCCAGATTGTCTGCGTAACGCTGTCGTCGTCTGTCGGTAACAGGGTGCGACAACTTGCCACAGAGTGTTACTCTGCCCCGCGTCGAGTCGAGACAAACGGGTAACACGGAAACACTCGGCCGCAGAATCAAACGGTCCGATGCCGGAAAAACAAGGTCATCCCCCGGTATTACAGGGGTTTTGAAAAACTGGCACGGGTCCTGCTATATCCTTCGTACAACAAAAATAAAAACACGCAGTAACCCAATAAAAACAACACGTACCGGCTCTGACATAACAAGAACAACACGGACAGAGACGTAGCTAACAGATTTTTTTGAAGTGGATAGCTTTTCTGAACCGCTTGCCTCGCAAGTCGTTCGCAGCCAGACAGAGAATAATAAAACTGCCCCAAGGCAGCTGCCGAACTGGTCGGATCACTACGATGAAAGTGTCATCAGCGCTCAAAAAAATACGTTTGCTCTTGGTCCCGCATGCGGATCGCTCAAAAAAGATGTGAAGGGCCAGGTCGCCAAAAACAACAACAGGCCTCCCGAAAAACAAAAAAGAGCATAGCAACATACCTTGAAGGGGAGCCCAGGCTCCCCTTCGTGCTTTCCGGCGTTCCGCCCTCTTCTCTCATGATTGAACACTACAGTCCGATCACGCTTTGTTCACATCGGCATCGGCGTTGACAGCACAATCCTACAGGTTTACGTTAACGTAAAGGTCATAGCTGGCACACGCCACAACCGACCCACGAACAAAGCGTCATTCAAGAACAAAAAGGAACGCCCCATGAGTTACCCCAGCCTGAATTTCGCCCTGGGCGAAACCATCGACATGCTGCGTGATCAGCTGCAGTCTTTCGTCGCCGCAGAGCTTGCCCCGCGCGCAGCGCAGATCGACAAGGACAACCTGTTCCCCGCCGACATGTGGCGCAAGTTCGGTGAAATGGGCGTACTGGGGATTACTGTCAGCGAAGAATATGGTGGCGCGGGCCTGGGTTATCTGGCGCACGTCGTGGCGATGGAAGAAATAAGCCGTGGCTCGGCATCCGTGGCGCTGTCCTATGGCGCCCATTCCAACCTGTGCGTTAACCAGATCAATCGCAATGGCAGCCCGGCGCAAAAGACCCGTTACCTGCCCAAGCTGATCAGCGGCGAACACGTTGGCGCACTGGCCATGAGCGAACCCAATGCCGGCTCGGACGTGGTGTCGATGAAACTGCGCGCCGACAAGCGCGGTGGTCGCTATGTGCTCAACGGCAGCAAGACCTGGATCACCAACGGGCCGGATGCCAACACCTACGTGATCTACGCCAAGACCGACCTGGAAAAGGCAGCCCACGGCATCAGTGCGTTTATCGTCGAACGCGACTGGAAAGGCTTCTCGCGCGGCAGCAAGTTCGACAAGCTGGGCATGCGCGGCTCCAACACCTGCGAACTGTTTTTCGATGATGTCGAGGTGCCCGAAGAGAACCTGCTGGGCGTGCTTGATGGTGGCGTCAGGGTGCTGATGAGCGGCCTCGATTACGAGCGCGTCGTGCTCTCCGGCGGTCCCACCGGGATCATGCAGGCGTGCATGGACGTGGTGGTGCCCTACATTCACGACCGCAAGCAGTTCGGCCAGAGTATCGGCGAGTTTCAGCTGATTCAGGGCAAGGTCGCAGACATGTACACCCAGCTCAATGCCAGCCGGGCCTACCTGTACGCGGTGGCCCAGGCCTGCGACCGCGGCGAGACCACTCGCAAGGACGCTGCCGGGGTGATCCTGTACAGCGCCGAGCGCGCCACGCAGATGGCGCTGGAAGCCATCCAGATTCTGGGCGGCAATGGCTACATCAACGAGTTCCCGGCGGGCCGACTGTTGCGCGACGCCAAACTCTACGAGATCGGCGCAGGCACCAGTGAAATCCGGCGCATGCTCATCGGTCGCGAACTGTTCAACGAAACCCGTTGATTGCGGAGCCACCATGACCATCCTGCAGACCCGAATCAACACCCGTTCGCCGGAATTCATCCTCAATCGCGACGCCCTGCTCAAGCAGGTCGAAGCACTGCGCTCGCTGTTGAGCAACGTCCAGCAAGGGGGCGGCCGCAAAGCCCAGGAGCGTCACACTTCACGCGGCAAGTTGCTGCCGCGCGAGCGTATCAACCGCTTGCTGGACACCGGCTCGCCGTTTCTGGAAATCGGCCAACTGGCTGCGCATGAGGTGTACGGCGAAGAGGTGCCGGCCGCTGGCGTGATCGCCGGAATCGGCCGGGTCGAGGGCGTCGAATGTATGATCATCGCCAACGATGCCACGGTCAAAGGCGGCTCCTATTACCCGCTGACCGTCAAAAAGCATTTGCGCGCGCAAACGATCGCCCAGCAGAACCGCCTGCCATGCATCTATCTGGTGGACTCAGGCGGCGCCAACCTGCCACGTCAGGATGAGGTGTTTCCGGATCGCGAACATTTCGGACGGATATTCTTCAATCAAGCCAACATGAGTGCACAAGGAATTGCCCAGATCGCGGTGGTCATGGGCTCCTGCACCGCCGGTGGCGCATACGTACCGGCTATGGCCGACGAGGCGATCATGGTCCGCCAGCAGGCCACGATCTTCCTGGCCGGCCCGCCACTGGTCAAGGCAGCGACCGGCGAAGTGGTGAGCGCCGAAGAGCTGGGTGGTGCCGATGTGCACTGCCGCACGTCCGGTGTGGCCGACCACTACGCGGACAACGACGATCACGCACTTGCATTGGCGCGACGCAGCATCGCCAATCTGAACTGGCGCAAGCAGGGTCAACTGAACACGGTCGCGCCCATTGCACCGCTGTACCCCGGCAATGACCTGTACGGCATCATCCCCGTCGACACAAAACAGCCCTTCGATGTACGGGAAGTCATCGCACGCCTGGTGGACGGCTCGGTACTCGACGAATTCAAGGCCCTGTTCGGCACCACGCTGGTGTGTGGCTTCGCGCGTCTGCACGGCTACCCGATCGCGATTCTCGCCAACAATGGCATCCTGTTCGCAGAAGCAGCCCAGAAAGGCGCGCACTTCATCGAGCTCGCTTGCCAGAGAGGCATCCCCCTGCTGTTCCTGCAGAACATCACCGGCTTCATGGTCGGCCAGAAGTATGAAGCCGGCGGCATCGCCAAGCATGGCGCCAAGCTGGTGACCGCCGTGGCCTGCGCCAGGGTGCCGAAATTCACGGTGATCATTGGCGGCAGTTTCGGCGCAGGAAACTACGGCATGTGTGGCCGCGCTTACGACCCGCGCTTTCTATGGATGTGGCCCAACGCGCGGATCGGCGTGATGGGCGGCGAACAGGCTGCCGGCGTGCTGGTGCAGGTCAAGTGCGAACAGGCGGAACGGGCTGGCCAGGCGTTCAGCGCCGAACAGCAGGCCGAACTGAAGCAGCCGATTCTCGATCAGTACGAGCATCAGGGTCATCCTTACTATTCCAGCGCCCGCCTGTGGGACGACGGGGTCATCGACCCGGCACAAACCCGCGACATTCTCGCGCTTGCCCTTTCCGCCTCGCTCAACGCGCCCATCGAACCTACCACTTTCGGCCTGTTCCGAATGTGAGCCGGGAAATGACCATGACTTCGACCTCCTTCGCAACCATAGAGCTGATCAACGACCCACGTGGCTTTGCCACGCTGTGGCTGAATCGACCAGACAAGAACAACGCCTTCAACGCGCAGATGATCCGCGAGCTGATTATCGCGCTGGAGCAGGTGCAAGGCGATGCCAGCCTGCGTTTCCTGCTGTTGCGCGGCCGTGGCCGGCATTTCAGTGCCGGTGCCGACCTGGCGTGGATGCAGCAGGCAGCAGACCTGGACTACAACACCAACCTGGATGACGCCCGCGAACTGGCAGAGCTGATGTACGGCCTCGCCAAGCTGAAAATCCCGACGCTCGCCGTGGTACAGGGCGCAGCATTCGGCGGTGCGCTGGGCCTGATCGGTTGCTGTGACATGGCTATTGCAGCGGTGGATGCGCAGTTCTGCCTGTCTGAAGTGCGCATCGGCCTGGCGCCAGCGGTCATCAGTCCTTTCGTGGTACAGGCCATCGGCGAACGCGCCACGCGACGCTACACCCTCACGGCCGAGCGCTTCGACGGCCAGCGGGCGCAGCAGATCGGCCTGGTCGCCGAGTGCTACCCGGCTGCAGAGCTGCAAGACCAAACGCAGCAATGGGTCGACAACCTGTTGCTCAACAGCCCGCAGGCCATGCGCGTCAGCAAGGAGCTGCTGCGCGAAGTCGGCAACGGTGAGCTGACCCCAGCGCTGCGTCGCTACTGTGAAAGCGCCATCGCGCGCATCCGTACCAGTGTCGAAGGACAGGAAGGCCTGCGCGCCTTCCTGCAAAAACGTACGCCCGGCTGGCAGCCAGTCATCCATCAGCCACCTGGCGATCCCGTTGCCGTAGCCTCGGCAGCCCGGCACGACCCACACAAGGACTCGCAGTCATGAGCACGCCCGAGCTGACCACGCTGCTGATTGCCAACCGCGGCGAGATTGCCTGTCGCATCATGCGCACGGCGAAAAACATGGGCCTCACCACGGTCGCCGTGCACAGCGCCATTGACCGTAACGCACGGCATAGCCGCGAGGCCGATATCTGCGTGGACCTTGGCGGCAGCAAGGCCGCAGAGAGTTATCTGGCGATAGACAAGCTTGTCGAAGCCGCCAGGGCGAGTGGCGCGCACGCGATCCATCCCGGCTACGGTTTTCTGTCTGAAAATGCCGATTTTGCACGCGCCATCGAAAACGCCGGGCTGATTTTCCTCGGTCCACCCGCCTCGGCCATCGATGCCATGGGCAGCAAATCCGCCGCCAAGGCATTGATGGAACAGGCAGGTGTGCCTCTGGTGCCTGGCTACCACGGTGAAGCACAGGACATCGAAACATTCCGCGCTGCGGCCGAGCGCATCGGCTACCCGGTGCTGTTGAAAGCCACCGCAGGTGGCGGCGGCAAAGGCATGAAAGTGGTCGAGCACATTGGCGAACTGGCCGAAGCGCTGGCTTCCGCGCAACGCGAGGCGCTGTCCTCGTTCGGTGACGCGAGAATGCTGGTGGAGAAATACGTGCTCACCCCGCGCCACGTCGAGATACAGGTATTTGCCGACCGGCATGGCCACTGCCTGTACCTCAATGAGCGCGATTGCTCCATTCAACGCCGACACCAGAAGGTCGTCGAGGAAGCACCAGCGCCCGGCCTGACACCTACATTGCGCAAAGCCATGGGCGAAGCCGCAGTAAAAGCCGCGCAAGCCATCGGCTACGTGGGTGCAGGTACAGTCGAGTTCCTTCTGGACGCACGCGGCGAGTTTTTCTTCATGGAAATGAATACCCGCCTGCAGGTGGAACACCCGGTCACCGAGTACATCACGGGGCTGGACCTGGTGGAATGGCAGATCCGCGTCGCCAGGGGCGAATCGCTGCCCATCACCCAGGAGCAGGTGCCCCTCACCGGCCACGCCATCGAAGTCCGTCTATACGCCGAAGACCCGGCCAACGACTTTCTCCCGGCAACCGGCACCCTGGAGCTCTACAGAGAGCCTGCCCCCGGCCCCGGCAGGCGGGTGGACAGCGGCGTTGCCGAGGGCGATAACATTTCGCCCTTCTACGACCCGATGCTCGGCAAGCTGATTGCCTGGGGTGAAGACCGCGAGCAAGCCCGTCTGCGCCTGCTGGCCATGCTCGATGAGTTTGCCGTGGGCGGAGTTCGGACCAACCTGGCGTTTCTGCGCAGAATCATCGCGCATCCAGCATTCGCCGCCGCGCAGCTTGATACCGGATTCATTCCCCGTTATCAGACGCAACTGCTGCCGCAAACCGATGAGCCGGACGAGACATTCTGGCAGGCCGCCGCCGAGGCCTTCAGCCAGAGCGAACCGGCACGCATCGATCAAGCCGATCCGTATTCGCCCTGGTCAGTCGGCAGTGGCTTTCGCGCCGGCCTGCCCGCGCAGACGGATCTGCGACTGAGCTGCAACGGTCAGACCCGCAACACCTGCCTGCACAACAGCAGCCCGTCGTTATTCACCCTGAGTGGCGAGCATCTGCAGGTCGAGCACAACGGTATGCGCCAACGACACCTGGCGATACGGCGCGGCAATACGCTGTATCTCGAATGGCAAGACGAGTTACACAGCGTCATCCGGCTGGACGCCATCGCTCAGGCAGACGTCGGTGACGGTCAGCATGCAGGCCTGACGGCACCGATGAATGGCAGCATCGTACGGGTATTGGTTGAAGTGGGTCAGGCTGTCGAATCTGGTGCGCAACTGGTGGTGCTGGAAGCCATGAAGATGGAACACAGCATCCGCGCCGCCAGCGCCGGGGTGATTACCGCGCTCTACTGTCATGAGGGCGAGATGGTCAACGAAGGCGCGATACTGGTGGAGCTGGACTGACGCTCGTCAACCGCCGCACATGAAAACGCCCTGAACAGTCAGGGCGTTTTCGTGCAGCAACTTACTTGCCAAAAAGAGCCGCTTAGTAGTAGGCGTTTTCTTTCTGCGTATGGTCGGTAACATCGCGAACGCCCGACAGCTCGGGAATACGCTCAAGCAGTGTGCGCTCGATACCTTCCTTCAGCGTAACATCGGCCTGACCACAGCCCTGGCAACCGCCACCGAACTGCAGCACGGCGATATTCTTCGCCTCTTCCTCGACCACGTCGATCAGCGTGACCTGACCGCCATGACTGGCGAGGCCCGGATTGATCTCGGTTTGCAGGTAGTAATTGATACGCTCGTTGATCGGGCTGTCGGCATTGACCATCGGCACTTTGGCGTTCGGCGCCTTGATGGTCAGCTGGCCGCCCATCCGGTCGGTGGCGTAGTCGACCACTGCATCGTCCAGAAAGGCCTCGCTGAAGCCGTCGATCCAGGCCGTGAAGCTCTTCAGGCCGATGGCCTTGTCTTCCGGTTTTTCTTCACCCGGCTTGCAGTAGGCAATGCAGGTTTCGGCGTACTGAGTGCCGGGCTGGGTGATAAATACGCGGATGCCAATGCCCGGGGTATTCTGCTTTTCCAGCAGATCGGCCAGATAATCGTGGGCGGCATCGGTAATAGTGATAGCGGTCATGAAAATTCCTCGCAGACGTGCGTGCAGTTTACGCCAATCGGCCGCCTCACACAAAGTCCTAGTATTTTTGTCAGGTTAATGCCTGCGCCTGACCGAGCGCCCGGCGTCCATCCAGCCAGGCTTTCATCCGGCGGTAGAGGCCCTTCTCGATCCACTCATAACTGACCCAGGCACCGATGGCGATGATCGGCACGCAGAACGCGAAAACCACATAGGGGCTGAGGCCAAAGCGCTGCGCCATCAGCAAGCCGCCGTACAGCACCAGAACGTGCAGCAGGTACACCGAATACGAGCAGTCACCCAGCACCTTGAGCAGGCGATTGCCCTGGAAATACGGTTCCAGCGAGATGCACGACAGCACGATCAAGGCACTCGGCAGGCCCCAGTTGAGCAGGCGCTGCTCGTTGGTCAGGTTATTGATCGCATACAGCCCGACCGCAATGCCTGCCATCGGCAGCCACAGCGCCGGTTTGATCCAGCCACGGCGATAGAGGATGCCGATGCCGATACCCAGCAGGAATTCGTAAATGATGTCGTTGCCGTAGAAGCGGCTGATCAGCCCGGCGCGAGCCAGAACCTCACTGACCGCAAACAGCGCTGCGGCAATGATCAGCGGCCGGTGACGCTGTTGGAAGAGGAACACCATCGAGAACAGCAGGTAGAAAAACATCTCATAGTTGAGCGTCCAGCCAACGTTGAGCGTCGGGTAGAGACCATAACCACCGGGGTTTTCGGAAGGAATGAAGACCAGTGACAAGAGGAAGTTCTGCCACCCGATGACCTGGTGCGGGAGCATCGGCGCTGCAATCAGCAGCAGCAACGCCATGGCGGCGGTGTACAGCCAATAGGCCGGAACGATGCGAATCAGACGATGCAGAATAAAGCGCCGTGCTGGCATGTCGCTGTTCTGCGTCGACAAGAAGATCACCAGACCACTGATGACGAAGAAGATATCGACGCCGACCGCGCCCTTTGACACAAAGAATTGCCCTACCGGACCACTGGCTTTGAAATCGAAAAAAATCTGCATGAAGTGATGACACACCACGACCCACGCTGCGAACGCCCGTAGGGCCTGAACTGAAATCAACATCACTAAAAACCTCTACTTCCTGACTTTCAATCATGAGCCGCTGAATAAACCGGCCTATGACGCGCACCATTTCGGACCACCTTTTTGAAAAAAAGGTCGCGCAAGATACATTTCGTTCAGGAAGTAAAGATGGCCGCAGGCCATGTTGCACAAGGGCCTGCGGCGTGAAGCCCCGGTTTTTCAGAGGTTCTCGTAGCGATTCATGTCCAGCACGCCCGCTTCGCGCGGTTCAGTTTCCTGAACGTAGCGATTCAGATCGTGGAAGTAACTCCAGAACAGTGGATGAGTACGACGGATGCCCCAACGCTGGACGATTTGTTCGAAACTCGCCTGATCCTTGCTCTGCTGCATGGCATCGACAAAGGCCGGCACCTGTGCGACCGGAATATTGAAGATGAAATTCGGATAACTGCTGAGCACGCCCGGGTAGACAGTCAGTGTGTCCAGGCCCGGAATATAACGGTACGACTCGCCCAGCAGAAACGCGACATTACTGTGTGCGCGGTTGCGCAACATACTGTAGATCACGCGCTTGCCATTGCCGCCCTCGATGCGCAGCATGCTCGCTTCCGGCAACTGATCGATGACCTTCAGACCCGCAGCAGGACGCGACGTCAATCGGCTCAGCGCCTGTTCTGCCTGGGCAAAGCTGCTGTCGAGGCCAGGCCGCGAGCAATACGCCCCGATGCAGCGGTTGATCGGGTCAGGTGCGGCATTCAAAGTGCCGAAGCGCTCGATCAGCCTGGACGCAAAGTCACGCTTTGCGGCCTTTTCATCGAGCTTGATGCCAGTCGGCGTATCGTCGTCGATCTTCTGGTAATCCAGCCACATCTTGATTTTGCCGCCCTCCTGATAAAGATCACTGAGCATGTCTTCACGCAGGTCGGCAGGCATCAGGCGCAGGAAATTGATCTCGGCACCGTTGCGGATCAAATCGAAATACAGCCGCGTCTGGGCTTGATGTGAAACATTGCCATAGACATCGAAGTTCACCGCCAACTGATAATAGGTGCGCTCCAGCAGCGGGTAGTCGAACAGCCACATGGAGTGCGGCACGTCGCCAATCAGCCCTTTATTGACCGACGCACTGTCGAAATGGCGGAAAACGGTCAGCAAGGCGTTGTCATTTCCTGCCCACAGCGTGCTCCAGCCCGGCGCTGGCATTTTCGCGTAGCTGTCGCGGCGCAGATCTTCATACTCATTGCGCCGGTCGCGGTAGGACAGCCACAGGCTCAGCACGCTGCCCACGTCATCGTTCTGCCCCGGCATGGCCAGCAATGGCGTGGCCTCCCCGCGATACGTCGCGTCGGTGATGTAGCGATCGTGCGACGGGTCCTGGAACAGCACCCAGAACTGATCGCGAATCACGTCTGTGGCGATCTGCCCGCGACAGACCGGCCCGCGAATGAACGTGCGAACGAAATACTCGGCGTTGTCGAGCATGAACTGATAACGCGCCACCGCAGGGATGGCTTCGAAGGTCAGAAACGGATTGGCACGATGGCCAGGGCCGTAACCCGGCAATGCGCTGACTTTCCAGTCGGCCCCATAGAACAACTGCCTGACCCGCGCCAGTTTCTGCGGGCTCATGGCGTAGGTAATGTGGGTCTTGTGAACGATCACACCTTGCACGGGGATCAACCGGTAATAGAAGTCGCTGCCCGGATCGTCGTCGGGACGACGGGTAGCGATCAGGTCCACAGGTTTGCCGCTCGGCGTTCGCGAGCGCACCCACTGGAAGAAGTGCCCCGCCTCACCGCCTTCGAAATAGATGTGCGCCAGGAACAGATGCTCGAACAGCCAGCGACCGACCAGCGCCTGATTCGCGCCAGGTTCGTTGAGCTGCGCCTCCCAGGCATTGATCTGCGCGGCCTCGGTGACACTCGGGGTAATGGTCTGCTGCTCGACCGGCGCACCGGCGGCCAGCCAGCGCTGCAGGGTCTGGTATTCGGCATCGGTCAGTCCGGCGACCGCCAGCGGCATGCCCTGTTGCGCGTGGGCAGCCGCATAGGCATTGAATTCGCCGGGCAGCGGGCAGACGTTTTCGCGATTGATCCCCAGGGCGATGTCATCCGGAATCCTGCTGTTGGCTGGCAAAGGTGCGCTGCGGCCCAGATCAAGCATGCGCGTCATCAATGCCGCCTGACTGCCCTGGGCTTCCAGTACTGAATAGAAGCCCTTGCCGCGCCACGCGTCGGTATCACGTGCATCATAAAACAGACGCGTCGGCGCAACCGCCTCGCTGCGTTCGCCCTGATAGACAGGGACTTTGCTGGCGCCACGGCTCACACCTTCGCCACTGCCCAGATTCAACTGGCAGGGAGCGTCATTGCAGGCGTGGCAGGCCACGCACTTCTCGGTGAGGATCGGCTGGATGTCCTTCACATAGGAAATCGCCGGGGATGCCGGTATGACGGGGGGTGCAGGAGTCTGAGCCTTGGCAGCACAGCAGATAAAAAGCAAGGCGACGCTTGCCAACAAACGGTGTGGCATATCCCGTGGGCTCTGATATTAAAATGGCATAATTCTACAAGGGCATCACTCGCTCCAACATGAATGATTTTCATGCAAAAGGCGCAACAACACCAAAACCGTTCCGGTTTGCTATCATCCCGTTCTTTAAAGAATCGACCTTCTCAAGGTAGCCCCCATGTCTGACCGCAGCGCCCGCCATCAAGCCTTTCTCACTGCTCTGAAACAGCGGATCCTGATCCTCGATGGCGGCATGGGCACCATGATCCAGAGCTACAGGCTCGAAGAACAGGATTACCGCGGCAAGCGTTTCGCCGACTGGCCTAGCGATGTCAAAGGCAACAACGACCTGTTGATCCTGACCCGCCCTGACGTGATCGGCGCCATTGAGAAGGCTTATCTGGATGCCGGTGCCGACATCCTCGAAACCAACACATTCAACGCTACCCAGGTGTCTCAGGCCGATTACGGCATGGAATCGATCGTCTACGAGCTGAACGTCGAAGGCGCACGCCTGGCGCGCAAGGTCGCAGACGCCAAGACACTGGAAACCCCGGACAAGCCGCGTTTCGTGGCGGGCGTGCTGGGCCCTACCAGCCGCACCTGTTCGCTGTCGCCGGACGTCAACAACCCCGGCTATCGCAATGTGACCTTCGACGAACTGGTCGAGAACTACACCGAAGCGACCAAGGGGCTGATCGAGGGCGGTGCCGACCTGATCCTGATCGAGACCATTTTCGACACACTCAACGCCAAGGCGGCGATCTTTGCCGTACAGGGTGTATTCGAAGAAGTGGGCTTTGAACTGCCAATCATGATCTCCGGAACCATCACCGATGCCTCGGGGCGCACCCTGTCCGGCCAGACCACCGAAGCGTTCTGGAACTCGATCAGTCATGCCAAACCGATCTCGGTCGGCCTGAACTGCGCACTGGGCGCGAGCGAACTGCGCCCCTACCTGCAAGAGCTGGCCAATAAAGCCAACACCCATGTGTCCGCGCACCCCAACGCCGGCTTGCCGAATGCATTTGGCGAATACGACGAACTGCCGAGCCAGACGGCGAAGATCATCGAAGAGTTCGCCCAGAGCGGCTTCCTGAACATCGTCGGCGGCTGCTGCGGTACCACCCCGGCGCACATCAAGGCGATTGCCGAGGCGGTTTCGGGTTACTCGCCGCGGGAAATTCCGGACATCCCCAAGGCCTGCCGCCTGTCGGGCCTCGAACCGTTCACCATCGATCGCCAGTCGCTGTTCGTCAACGTCGGCGAGCGTACCAACATCACCGGCTCTGCCCGCTTCGCCCGCCTGATCCGTGAAGACAACTACACCGAAGCCCTGGAAGTCGCCCTGCAGCAGGTCGAAGCCGGCGCCCAGGTGATCGATATCAACATGGACGAAGGGATGCTCGACTCGAAGAAGGCCATGGTGACCTTCCTCAACCTCATCGCAGGTGAGCCGGACATCTCCCGCGTACCGATCATGATCGACTCCTCGAAGTGGGAAGTGATCGAGGCCGGCCTCAAGTGCATCCAGGGCAAGGGCATCGTCAACTCCATCAGCATGAAGGAAGGCGTCGAGCAGTTCATTCATCACGCGCGGCTGTGCAAGCGATACGGCGCGGCCGTGGTGGTCATGGCCTTCGACGAACAGGGTCAGGCCGATACCGAGGCGCGCAAGAAGGAAATCTGCAAACGCTCCTACGACATTCTGGTCAACGAAGTGGGCTTCCCGCCGGAAGACATCATCTTCGACCCGAACATCTTCGCCATCGCCACCGGTATCGAAGAACACAACAACTACGCCGTGGACTTCATCAACGCCTGCGCCTACATCCGTGACGAGCTACCGTATGCGCTGACCTCGGGTGGCGTGTCCAACGTGTCGTTCTCGTTCCGTGGCAACAACCCGGTGCGTGAAGCGATCCACTCGGTGTTCCTGCTGCATGCAATCCGCAATGGCCTTAGCATGGGCATCGTCAACGCCGGGCAGCTGGAAATCTACGACCAGATTCCCGCTGAACTGCGTGACTGCGTCGAAGACGTAGTGCTCAACCGCAATCCCGAGGGCACGGATGCGTTGCTGGCAATTGCCGACAAGTTCAAGGGTGATGGCAGCGTCAAGGAGGCCGAAACCGAGGAATGGCGCAGCTGGCCGGTCAATCAGCGTCTGGAGCACGCGCTGGTCAAGGGCATCACCACGCACATCGTCCAGGACACCGAAGAGTCGCGCCTGGCATTCACCCGCCCTATCGAAGTGATCGAGGGCCCGCTGATGGCGGGCATGAACGTGGTCGGTGACCTGTTTGGCGCAGGCAAGATGTTCCTGCCTCAGGTGGTCAAGTCCGCGCGCGTGATGAAGCAGGCAGTGGCGCACCTGATTCCGTTCATCGAGCTGGAAAAGGGCGACAAGCCCGAAGCCAAGGGCAAAATCCTGATGGCCACCGTCAAGGGCGACGTGCATGACATCGGCAAGAACATCGTCGGCGTAGTACTGGGCTGTAACGGCTACGACATTGTCGACCTGGGCGTGATGGTGCCTGCAGAGAAAATCCTGCAAGTGGCCCGCGACGAGAAATGCGACATTATCGGCCTGTCCGGCCTGATCACGCCGTCACTGGACGAAATGGTCCATGTCGCCAGAGAGATGCAGCGCCAGGACTTCCACCTGCCATTGATGATCGGCGGCGCGACCACGTCCAAGGCGCACACGGCGGTGAAGATCGAGCCTAAATACAGCAATGACGCAGTAATCTACGTCACCGATGCTTCCCGAGCGGTCGGCGTCGCGACCCAGTTGCTGTCGAAAGAGCTGAAGCCGGCCTTTATTGAAAAGACCCGACTCGAATACGTCGAAGTGCGTGAGCGCACCTCGGCACGCAGCGCGCGCACCGAACGCCTGAGCTACGGTGCTGCGGTGGCCAAAAAGCCGCAGTTCGACTGGGAAAACTACACCCCTGCCCAACCGACGTTCACCGGCACCCGGGTGCTGCAGGATATCGATCTGAACGTGCTGGCCGAGTACATCGACTGGACGCCGTTCTTCATTTCCTGGGATCTGGCTGGCAAGTTCCCGCGCATCCTCACCGACGAAGTGGTCGGTGAAGCGGCCACTGCGCTGTATGCTGACGCCACGCAGATGCTGCGCAAGCTGATCGACGAGAATCTGATCAGCGCCCGCGCGGTATTCGGCTTCTGGCCAGCCAATCAGGTCAATGACGATGATCTGGAAGTCTATGGCGACGACGGCAAGCCGCTGGCCAGGCTGCATCACCTGCGCCAGCAGACCATCAAGCCCGACGGCAAGCCGAACTTCTCGCTGGCCGACTTCGTTGCACCAAAGGACAGCGGCCTGACCGACTACATCGGCGGGTTCATCGCCACTGCCGGCATCGGCGCCGAGGAAGTCGCCAAGGCTTATCAGGACAAGGGCGACGATTACAACTCGATCATGGTCAAGGCGCTTGCCGATCGTCTCGCCGAAGCCTGCGCCGAGTGGCTGCACCAGCAGGTGCGTAAGGAATACTGGGGTTATGCGCAGGACGAAGCGCTGGACAACGAAGCGCTGATCAAGGAGCAATACATGGGCATCCGCCCGGCGCCGGGCTACCCGGCCTGCCCCGATCACACGGAAAAGGGCACCCTGTTCGCCCTGCTCGATCCACTGCCGGAAGGCAGCGCCGAACATATCGCAGGCAAGAGCGGCGTGTTCCTGACCGAGCACTATGCGATGTTCCCGGCTGCAGCGGTCAGCGGCTGGTATTTCGCCCACCCCCAGGCGCAGTATTTTGCAGTGGGCAAGGTCGACAAGGATCAGGTCGAAAGCTACACCGCCCGCAAGGGTCAGGACCTGAGCGTCACCGAACGCTGGCTGGCACCCAACCTGGGCTACGACGAGTAACGCCTGACCGGTTATCTGCCGCCTGAGTGGTCAGGCGGCAACATGCCTTTCAGCGAAAATGGCGACGCTTCGCCAGAAGTTTCCATATTGAATGCCTGGATATCGAGCCTGTAATGCTCGTCCCGGGCGGCATCCAGAAAGCGCTGCGCATCCTGTGGCTCGACCACGTGAATCACATCAATGATTCGTGTGCCGATCTGTTGCCGGGCCTGCCATTGAGCAGTGTCATAGTGGTGCAAGAGAATGATGGCCCACCCGCCCAGGGTGAAATGCCCTGAAGCCACGACACTCAGGCTGCCATTGAGCTGAGCCCGCAGTGAAAGCGACGTGCCGTTGATCGCACTGAACAGTACGTCCTGCCCCGGCTTGCCGCCGCTCTCGCGCAATGCATCCATCGCACCAAACGCCATTTGCTCGTTGGCAGCCCACACCAAGCGTGTCTGCGGATAGCGCTTGAACAGCACGCGCGCCTGCTCGAGCGCGCGATCACGGCGCCAGCCACCCAGCGCAATCTGCCGTAGATGCACCTCTGGGTGCTCTGACAAGGCCCGCAGCATGCCTTTTTCACGCAGCAGGGAAACGGGCGTGGTGTTGGTCCCGGAAAACGCGAGCATGTCGATGACCTGACCGTCTGCG
This sequence comes from Pseudomonas sp. ICMP 10191, assembly GCF_001467335.1. Lineage (NCBI taxonomy): Bacteria > Pseudomonadati > Pseudomonadota > Gammaproteobacteria > Pseudomonadales > Pseudomonadaceae > Pseudomonas > Pseudomonas sp. ICMP 10191. The sequence goes on along the minus strand of NZ_LKGW01000146.1, from coordinate 3,484 downwards.
CCAGGCGCCGCGAGACTGATAAGCCGCTTTGCCGTCAGATAGCCGCCCTGTTCATCGTTGCCCACCAGGCTGCCGATGAAGTCCGGATAACGCGATGGCAGATCACCGAGAATCCGAATCTGGTCCTCGGTCAGCGTATTGTTGACGGCAAACAGCTTGACCCCGCTGCCCACGGACATACGCAGGACTTCAGGGGCGATATTCAACTCATTGGAAAACAACAGGTAATCCGGGCGCTCATCACCTTGCAGCGCCGCTCGCGCCAGATCGAGCAACTTGCGAGTGTCGCGCTCGGTATAGAGTATTTTCAGTGACATGCCGGTGGTGTCGGCAGCCGTCTGCATGACCCGGGAGTAACTCTGCCAATAGCCATCGGATGGTGCGCCGGGGTTCAGAAATACCACCGAGGCGGCATGTGTCGCCCCGCCCCAGAGACAACTGCACAGTAACAGCCAGCCAGCATGTAACGCCTTCATATCAACGAACCTTGAAGCAGCAGGGATTTAGCACTACGAGCGTGTTATCGGCTGCGGCAGCAAGATTCTGGAGACTCCGGCAGATTCTTTATCAGCCCTTCACTGGCTGCTGGCCCAGAACATCGCTGCGCCTACCACCAGAATGACAATGAATAAAATGGCCCAGGTGTCCACGGATCTGCCTGGCTTGGCTACTTTCGGGTGCTTGCTCATCGCATCGCCTCTTGTCGGTCTTGTGGGTGATTGCACATGAATAGGAGTGTCACGACACCTGCTCGGCATCGGTCAACATTCAGTTAAGTCGAGTCTTGCCCACACGGCAAGCAGGGATATGCACGGACGCGGTTTTGCTTATCGCTTTTAGTGATTTGCATATATATAAACATCACTTTTATCGATAACTGCAAACTGCTATCGTCGCCTTCGCTCCCCAAAGAGTGCGCGGCCGTGCGCGCAGAATTGACCAGATGAAGCAGGAAACAACGAGCAGCGGGCTTTTTCCAGACTGACGCCACTGCCCTGCTTCATGACGAAGCCTGAGAACAGGACCTATATGTACGTATACGACGATTACGATCAGAAGATCATCGAGGACCGCGTCAAGCAGTTCCGGGATCAGACCCGACGCTACCTGGCCGGGGAACTGAGCGAAGAAGAGTTTCGACCGTTGCGCCTGCAAAACGGTCTTTATGTTCAGCGCTTCGCGCCCATGTTGCGCGTGGCCGTTCCATACGGTCAGCTGACCTCGCGCCAGGCGCGCATGATGGCGAAAATCGCGCGCGACTATGATAAAGGCTACGCGCACATCAGTACCCGCCAGAACGTACAGTTCAACTGGCCTGCGCTTGAAGATGTTCCCGATATTCTCGCTGAACTGGCGACCGTGCAGATGCACGCTATCCAGACCAGTGGCAACTGCCTGCGCAACGTCACCACCGACCAGTTTGCCGGTGTGGCGGCAGACGAACTGGTAGACCCGCGCCCATGGTGCGAGATCGTCCGTCAGTGGACCACTTTCCACCCCGAATTCGCTTACCTACCGCGCAAGTTCAAGATCGCGATCAACGGTTCGACCAGTGACCGTGCAGCCATCGAAGTGCATGACATCGGCCTCGAGCCATTGCGCAACGAAGCGGGCGAACTGGGCTTCCGTGTTCTGGTGGGTGGCGGCCTTGGCCGTACTCCTGTCGTCGGTGCCTTCATCAATGAGTTCCTGCCGTGGCAGGACCTGCTGAGCTACCTCGACGCCATCCTGCGGGTCTACAACCGCTATGGCCGTCGCGACAACAAGTACAAGGCGCGAATCAAGATTCTGGTCAAGGCGCTGACCCCTGAAGTGTTCGCCGCCAAGGTCGACGCTGAAATGGCGCACCTGCGCGGCGGTCAGACCACCCTGACCGAAGCCGAAGTGCAGCGCGTTTCCCGCCACTTCGTCGACCCGCAATACAAGACCCTCAGCGATCAGCACGCCGAACTGGCAGCGCTGGACGCTCAGCACCCCGGCTTCGCTCGCTGGCGTCAACGCAATGTGCTGGCGCACAAGAAGCCCGGCTACATTGCCGTGACCCTGTCGCTCAAGCCAACCGGCGTCGCCCCAGGCGATGTGACCGACAAGCAACTGGACGCCATTGCCGACCTGGCCGATCGCTACAGCTTCGGTCAACTGCGCACTTCTCACGAGCAGAACATCATTCTTGCCGATGTCGAGCAGAGTGAGCTGTTCACGCTGTGGAACGAGCTGCGCGACAATGGTTTCGCCACGCCGAACATTGGCCTTCTGACCGACATCATCTGCTGCCCGGGCGGTGATTTCTGCTCGCTGGCCAATGCCAAGTCGATCCCGATCGCCGAATCCATCCAGCGTCGTTTCGACGATCTGGACTACCTGTTCGATATCGGCGAGCTGGACCTGAATATCTCCGGCTGCATGAACGCCTGCGGCCACCACCATGTCGGCCATATCGGCGTGCTGGGCGTGGATAAGAAAGGTGAAGAGTTTTATCAGGTCTCGCTCGGCGGCAGTGCCAGCCGTGATGCGAGCCTGGGCAAGATTCTCGGCCCTTCCTTTGCCCAGGAGGCGATGCCGGACGTGATCGAGAAGCTGATCGACGTCTACGTTGAAAAACGGACTGAAGACGAGCGTTTCATCGATACCTACCAACGTATTGGCATTGACCCTTTCAAGGAGCGCGTCTATGCAGCGAATCATTAAGAACAACGAAGTCATCGATGAAACCTGGCATCTGCTGCCCAAGGATACTGCCTTTGACAGCCTGTCGAACTGCGACGACCTGATCGTGCCGCTGGCGCTGTGGCGCGAACACGCGCATTCGCTGAAGGCACGTGACGGCGGTCTGGGTGTGTGGCTGGACAGCGATGAGGAAGCCGAGGAGATCGGCGAGGACGTCGACCAGTTTCAGGTCATCGCCTTGAATTTCCCGGCGTTCACTGACGGCCGCAGCTTTTCGAATGCGCGCCTGCTGCGTGATCGTTTTGGCTACAAGGGTGAATTGCGCGCCATCGGCGACGTGTTGCGTGATCAGTTGTTTTACATGCGCCGCTGTGGCTTCGATGCGTTTGCGGTGCGTGCCGACAAGGATCCATACGAGGCGCTGGAAGGCCTGAAGGACTTCTCGGTCACCTATCAGGCCGCGACCGACGAGCCGCTGCCGCTGTTCCGCCGCCGCTGATTCAGGCGACGTTGAGTCATCGCTCCGGTGTTCACCTAAGATGACTATCGTTCCCACGCTCCAGCGTGGGAGCGCAGTTCTGGACGCTTTGCGTCCTCGTTTGTGGCGCTGCGCGTCACAAAAGGGTTCTTCGATGCCAGGTAGATTCAGATAAGACTCAAGCCCCCTTTTCGCCTCTCGGCGCCCTACTTTGAGGGACCAAAGTAGGCAAAGTCCTCGCTCCTGTTTCCGGCCCGACTTCGTCGTGTTCCTTCGCCTGTCACTAACGTCGCACTCTGCGTCGTCAGTGCCATCGTGGTTGAAAAGCACTTTAAAGCA
>NZ_LKGW01000145.1:0-5705 GCF_001467335.1 Pseudomonas sp. ICMP 10191 | reverse complement strand
CTTTCGTTAAACGACTTATCTCCTATTCGCCATTACGCCCCTTCGCCGGAGGCCTGCTGATCGCAGTCGCCGTGTGGGCGCTCAGTGGTAACCATTACATCGACGTCGATAAATACATCGGACTGGGCATTCCGAGCATCGTCCAATCCTTTCACATGCCAATGGATCCTTGGGACTGGCTTGGAAAGATGTTGTTCACCGTTGTATCCCTGGGGACTGGATTCAAGGGCGGCGAAGTCACTCCGCTGTTTTACATTGGAGCCACCTTGGGGAGCGCGCTAGCGCCCCTCTTACATCTCCCCTTCGGCATGCTGGCTGGTATCGGTTTTGTGGCCGTCTTCGCTGGCGCAGCTAATACGCCACTGGCAACCATTGTCATGGCCATGGAGCTCTTCGGCCCTGAAATTGCTCCGCTTGCAGCCATTGCTTGTATCGCAAGTTACCTCGTATCCGGGCATACCGGGATCTATCACGCCCAGCGCGTGGGTCACAGCAAACATCACCGTCCTCTGCCGGAGGAAATCCGGCTCTCAGATATCAAGCAATTTCATGCTCAAAGTGAATCTGCCAGCGAGCGGAAAGTGGCTCCTATAGGGGAAGAGAAATGACCGGACATCGCCAAGATCGCCTGACAGTTTTGCAGCTCTATGTCCCTGGTGCTAGCCGGGCTCGAGTTACAAATTTCTGGCACCACCTGAGCGTGCCCGCGCTTGCCCAACACCTTCTTAAAGTCGCCCAAAAAGATAAGATTGAGCAGATGATGCTCAAGCCGATTCTGCAGGCTATTTACCGGGCCAAGCATTTCCCATCATTACCCGGAGCTCGGTGATATGCGTCATCACGATGAAACGCTGCGCACCGTTGCGCAACCACGCTGACGAGTTGCGCAAGGTGCGAGCTCCCGCGCTATGACTCGCTCAGATTCAGCATTTTTTGAAAACTGCAAGGGACTGGAGCGAGGTAAATGGGTGAAGATGGGGCGTTGGCGGAACGCAGATGAGGTGCGGGAAGAGATTCGTAAATCGGTAGCGGCGTACAACCTGCAGAGGGAGGCTTCCAAGTAGTGTTACTCAATCAGAAGAGCGCAGATCAGGAAATTTCTCTGAAGGAAAGAGAAGACTTTTTGCTGCTGCCGAAAATTGCTGAATTGACGCGCTGGGTAACGGCCCAGTCAACGGGCGAAAGAACATTACCGTATTTCGATCCGCTGGATGGTGGCGTCTTCGCAAGGGTATTGATTTTGTTGGAATCGCCCGCTCGAACGATCAGTCTTCCACGGTACGTCTCAAGAGACAATGCGGGGCCTGCACAACGCAACCTCAAAGGTTTCATTGAGCAGGGTGGGCTGGCACGTCACGAAACCGTCCTTTGGAATTTGTACCCTTGGCTACCAGATCTCGAAAAGCCCAAGGGTGCGCTCCGCAGAGCGCAAATCGACGAAGGTATCGAGATGCTGATCACGCTACTGACGCTTTTTCCTGATCTCGTCACTATCGTATTTGCCGGACGTGTTGCCCAGAAAGCCATACCGCGTGTTCGGCTCGCCTTCCCTGATTTTTCATTGCTGAAAATGCCACACCCCAGTCCCCTTTCTGTTTGCACTCACCCGAATGTTAGGCAGCGCATTTTGTCCACATTGCGTCACGCCAAACAGTCGATCGAGTAGCCAAAGGCTCAGGTTTTGCCCGCCTTGCTCAGTGAGGCAATACACGGCGAGACGAACAAGTTGCCGCGATAGGCACCCGCCAGGGTTTTGGCCGCGACGATCATCCACATGACGGTGAGCATCAACACCAGTGCCACGCCAAAGAAGCTAAAGAACGTGAGGTGCAGCATAGAGCCCAATTTGAGGGTTGTTACGGCGTACACTCCCAGCGGAAAGGTGAAGCCCCACCAGCCGAGGTTGAAGGGGATGCCCTCCCTGAAGTAGCGCCCGGTAATTAGCAGCGCCAATACCATCCACCACAATCCCAGCCCCCAGAACAGCACACCACCGATCAAGCCAATGCCCTCGGCTACGACGCCGATGCTTGCCATTCCATGAGCAGCAAAGATCGCTGGAGCATCTTTGCCCAGCACCAACATCCCCAAAGCTCCGGTACCGATCGGCCCTAAAGACAGCCAGCTCGATGCTGCCATGCTTTCATGAGGTAGTTTGTGCAGCGCCATGCGCAGTAACAGGATCACCAGGATGCTCAAGGCGACGGGCACCGAGTAGGCCCACAGCACGTAGCTGGTGATGAGCATGGTGAACTGTGCGCTAGCGTCAGCGAGGTGCGGAGCCAATAGACCGCCACTCGCGGCAGCCACCTCAGCCGCAACTACTGGCAGCAACCATACCGCTGTCATCTGATCGATGCTGTGCTGCTGGCGGGTAAACATCATGTAAGGGATCAGCACCCCGCAGGCCAATGCCATGGCGACATCGATCCACCACAACACTTCCGCTAAAGCGACTACCCCATCCCCCCAGCGTGGCAAACCATAAAGGAGAAAACCGTTAATGATGGTCGCCAATCCCATGGGGATGGTTCCAAAAAACATCGATACAGTGGAGTGGCCGAAGATCTGTTTGGCCTCATCGAAGAACAACACCCAACGGCTCGCGTACATCAGCGTAAACAGGCAAAACAGCACGATATTAAAAAACCACAAAGCTTCCCCTAACGCTTTGGGCCACTGCGCAGCAAAAGGCAGTTGGCCCAGAGCCAGAGCCAGAATCCCGGTGCCCATCGTGGCGGCGAACCAGTTGGGTGTGAACTGCCGGATCGCTTCTCGTGGATTGGACAAGGCCGCCAGGGGATGGCTGCCGCCCATGATAGCTGCGAGTCGTGTATCACTCATTTTCGCGCTCCCGCTTCAGTTAGCCGTCAATATGACATGGCTGAAGTATAGGTTGGTGGGCATAGCGGTAAAAACGGATAGTATAGGTTTATATTACCTATTAAGAAGGTAGATCCCTTGAAGCTTAGCCTGCGTCAGCTACAAATTTTCTGCGCCGTCGCGCAACACGGTAGCACCACCAGCGCAGCCATTTCGGTGTCACTGTCCCAATCTGCAACCAGCGCCGCACTCAACGAGTTGGAAAACGCCTTGGATACCAGGCTGTTCGACCGTGTCGGCAAGCGTTTAGTGCTGAACGATAACGGCCATGCCTTACTGCCTCAAGCCAGAAGGATGCTTGAGAATGCACAACAGATAGAGGCCAGTTTCTTTCCAGGCCATGCCGGGCTGAAAACACGCTTGCGGGTAGGATGCAGTACCACGATAGGCAATTATGTTCTGCCATTGATTCTCGGTGAGCTGCGTCGATCAGCATCACCTTTGAGGGTCGATGTCGACATGGCCAATAGCATGGCGGTCGCAAGACGAGTCGCCGATTTCGAGATTGATATGGGCCTGATCGAGGGGCCTTGCCACCTCCCCGAACTCAGTGCCGAGCCTTGGCTTGTTGATGAGCTGCTTATTGTCGCAGGACAACGGCACCCCTTGGCACTAAAGCAGCAGGTCACACTTGACGACCTTCGTACTGCTGAATGGCTACTGCGCGAGCCAGGTTCTGGTACCCGCGAAGAAGTCGAGCAATTGCTGCTGCGTCATCTGCACGATCTCTCCGAAACGCGCCAGATCGGCAGTTCAGAGTCTATCAAGCATACCCTCGCACAAGGCATCGGCATCAGTTGCCTGTCCCGCTGGGTCGTTCGGGATCTACTGGCCTCTGAAGTCCTGGTTGAACTGCCGCACGCCTTGCCTGCACTGACCCGACGTTTTTTTCTGATCCGCCACCGGGACAAATACATCTCGCCTGGGCTTGAGCGATTCTGGGAGAACTGCAGTCAATTCGTGAGCCAGAAATAGCTAGATCTATTTATAAAACAGGTAAGAGCTACCAAAACAAGTTGTTTCCGGAATTTATCAAAGACGCATAAGGTCAACTCATTGCCCAGCAGCGATGAACGAGTTGTATCTGCCAAGGCGCGAGTGGATGCCTTGCTTACCCTTATGAGGAAACTCTGATGAATGTGATAAAGAAAACCGTCACAGCCCTGACGTTGGGTGTTGCGTTAGCCACCTCTATGAGCGCGTTGGCTGCGGAAGACCGCTGGACGTTTGACGGCGATATCCACAACAACTCGCTGGCTGTCAGCCCTGATGAAACGACGGCGGTGGTCTCTTACAGTCAGCGTCCAGATGTAGTGGTTTATGATTTGAAAACCGGTAAGGTTCGCCAGGTTCTCACCGGCTACGTCACGCCGCGAAATATTGTGTTTTCGCCAACGGGCGATGTGTTCTACCTCTCCGACAGCAGTTTGGGGGTCGTGCGCAAGATTGACACCAAGACTTTAAAAGTGATCGCAGATATTCCATTGGGCGCAGGTGCTTTTGGTACCACACTCAGCAAGGACGGAAGCCTGCTCTACGTCAACAATGAAGCGGCCAGCACGCTGTCGGTCATTGACCTTGATCACCAGCGACCAGTAGCTGTGGTACCTGGTTTCTCCCAACCGCGCCAAGGTATCCGAGTAAGCCCTGACGGCAAAACCGTCTATGTCACCAACTTTCTTGGGGACAAAATTACCCTGGTCGACAGCAAGACCAATACGATCGAAGGTGAGATCACTGGCTTCAACAAGTTGCGCGCCATCTCCATATCGGCGGACGGCAATACGCTGTACGCGGCTAACAGCGGCAGTAACAGCATCGCAGTTGTCGACACTCAAAAGCGCGCCATCACAACCACCGTCATGGTGGGCAAAGACCCCTACGGCGCAGCCCTGACTCCAGACGGGCTGCACGTCTACTCGGGTAACCTCGGTGACAACAGCCTTTCAGTGATCGACACCAAAACGCTGAAAGTGACCACCACTGTGACCGGTTTGAAGGCACCTCGCCAGGCCATTGTCTTCACCAAAGACAAGTCGAAGGCGTATGTCCTCAATGAGGACTTGAGTATCTCCACAGTCGATCTCGCCAGCAACAAGGTGGTGTCGACGCTAAAGCCCGACTGATTGAACAGCGCAGGCCTTCATGGAGGCCTGCTGATACTCCACGACCAAGTGAATAATAATGAGTGAACGTGATGAGTTCTGGATGATGAATCGCCGTCGCTCATTGAGATGAGCTAGTGATGCTTGACCGTGAGCGTCGCTTTGCTAAATTGAGTAAAGAGCAGGGTCGGGGGAGCTCAGGATTCCAGCAAAAAATGATATCGGGACGTTTTTTCTAGGGAGTCGAATAAAACTGTTTGTGGCTCGTATACTGTCTGATCGCTTGCTGTTTCCAATAGCAGGTGAGTCTTCTAAAAATTAAAAAAACCAAAGGAAATACGTATGTTCAAAAAGATGATTCTCACCGTCGCTGTTGCCGCCTGCTGCATGTCGGGTTTCGCGTTCGCCGATGCGCCAGTCAAGGTTGCTGAAACGGATAAGGGAAAAGTACTCGTAGATGCGAAAGGAATGACTCTTTATACCTTCGGCAAGGACACCTCGGGCAAGTCGGTCTGCAATGGGCCATGCGCTGCAAACTGGCCACCTTTACCGGTATCCGCAGATGCGAAAGCGGGTCATGATTACTCTGTCGTCACTCGAGACGATGGCACAAAACAATGGGCATACAAAGGCATGCCACTTTACAGCTGGGTCAAAGATACCAAGCCAGGGGATACAACCGGTGACGGCGTCAACCAAGTCTGGCACGTTGCCAAG
>NZ_LKGW01000144.1:0-5791 GCF_001467335.1 Pseudomonas sp. ICMP 10191 | reverse complement strand
CCGCCCCGGCACCCGCGCCAGCCGCTGCTCCGGCGACGCCGGCTGTGACGCCTGCGGCCCCTGCTCCGGCAGCCGCTGCCCAGACTGACGACGCGGCGGCCAAGGCTGTGGTCGCGAACTACGCCAACATGGTGTCCGCCGTGTTCGACGATGCCGAGGCAGGCGCGAAAAAACTCAGCACTGCCGTCGACGCCTTCCTGGCCAAGCCCAACGATGAAACCCTGAAAGCTGCCCGCGAAGCGTGGATCGCTGCGCGTGTGCCTTACATGCAGAGCGAAGTCTTCCGCTTCGGCAACACCATCATCGACGACTGGGAAGGACAGGTTAACGCCTGGCCCCTGGACGAAGGCCTGATCGACTATGTGGCCAAGGATTACCAGCACGCGCTGGGCAACCCGGGCGCCACTGCCAACATCATCGCCAACACCGAAATTCAGGTCGGCGAAGACAAGGTCGACGTGAAGGAAATCACCTCCGAAAAACTCGCCAGCCTGAACGAGCTGGGGGGTTCCGAGGCCAACGTCGCCACCGGCTACCACGCCATCGAATTCCTGCTCTGGGGCCAGGATCTGAACGGCACCGGCCCTGGTGCCGGCGCACGTCCGGCCAGCGATTACCTGGAAGGCGCTGGCGCGACCGGCGGCCACAATGATCGCCGCCGTGCCTACCTCAAGGCCGTCACCGACCTGCTGGTCAGCGACCTCGAAGAAATGTCCGGTAACTGGAAGGCCGGCGTGCCCGACAACTACCGCGCCACGCTGGAAGCCGAACCCGGTGAAAGCGGCCTGCGCAAGATGCTCTTCGGCATGGGCAGCCTGTCGCTGGGTGAACTGGCGGGCGAGCGCATGAAAGTCGCACTGGAAGCCAACTCCAGCGAAGACGAACACGACTGCTTCAGCGACAACACGCACAACTCGCACTTCTACAACGGCAAGGGCATCCGCAACGTTTATCTGGGCGAGTACACCCGCACCGACGGCAGCAAGGTCAGCGGGCCGAGCCTTTCGTCTCTGGTCGCCAAGGTAGATCCCGCCACCGACGCCACCTTGCGCGCCGACCTGGACGACACGCAGGCCAAGTTGCAGGTCATCGTCGATCATGCGAACAAGGGCGAGCATTTCGACCAGTTGATCGCTGCCGGCAACACCGCAGGCAATCAGGTGGTGCGTGACGCCATCGCCGCGCTGGTCAAACAGACAGGCGCCATCGAACAGGCGGCTGGCAAGCTGGGCATCACTGACCTGAACCCGGACAACGCCGATCACGAGTTCTGATCAACCGCGTTTGTTGCGATAACCATCGATGCCGGTCAGTTCGCTGACCGGCATTTTTTGTGTCTGATCGACCCGTAGGCCAAAGATCTTTCAGTGATCTTTGTAGGGCCTTTCCTAAACTGGTTTTCGGGTATTGAAGGCAGACACCACACCACCGAGTATCCGCGCCTCGTTCCCCTTCAAAGCGCGCTCATGTTTGAATTTGAATCCGGCCCTGATGATCTGCCATGGGCGAAAAACGCCTATCTGCTGCTCAACGCCATCAATCTTCCCGATCTGAGAAGAAAGCTTTTCGAGTGGAACCCCTCCCCTGTCTGCACACTGCTGTTCCTGCAAACCCGCTTCAGCGAATTGCTGGATATCTCGCCCGCCCTGATTCAGATCGATGGCCCATACGACCCGACATTTTCAAGTTTCCTGACTCACGCGCGCGAAGAATGGGGTCTGCTGCTATTCAGTGATGCCAGCCACAAGACGGTGGCTGACCATCTGCGCTGGCTGGTGTTCGTTGACAAACCAGCAGGCGAGGCCTGCTATTTGAACCTTTCAGACCCGCCCGTCGCAAACGCGCTGCTCGGGCTTCATCCGGCACATACCGATAATCGGTTGTTCGGCCCTATCGACAGTGTTTATGCAGCAGATGTCATCACTGAACACTGGATAAAGCACGAGCGTCATGGTGAGTCAGCCATTCATGACAACACGATCCTGTATCGGATGAGCGATCGGCAGATGGAGGCCATCAGTGACGTTGCGTTTCGCCTGATCGTGATCAGTCTTGACCTGCACCTGCGCACATTTTTTCCGGCCTACCTCACATCCACAGGTCTGAAGTCGCGATACGGCCATGTGCATGCACTGGCCTTCACAGCCTATGAAGCAGGCTTCAACAGCGAAGCGGATATTTTCCATTACGCCAACGTCATCTGCTTTCTGGCTACCCAGCCGGACGACTCGCATCCTGATATCAGAACGCTGATGGATGAAAAGTCCTCTCTGACGCCATCTCAGCGTATTCAACAGGCCAACTGGCTGGCAGTGAAACGCAGTCGCGAACAGCACGGAGCAACCCGGCCATGAGTCGCAAAACACTTTCGCCTGTAGACAAAGCCTATTGGGAGGCCAGAGCAAGAACCCATATTGATGCCCGCAACAGTACGAGTAACTGCCCTTTGATGGGCACCAAAGTCCAGCTATTGCCATTGCGTTACGGTCGCGTGGAACGGCTTCACAACCCGTCGGATACCGACGGCTACCGAGACTTGAAACGACCGCTCGGCTTGCGTCTGGTACGTGACGGCTATCTGTATGTGATTGATGAAAGCAGCGGCTATCTGCATGAGTATCGCCTTGAAAGCGGCGTACCGACCAAACTGCTCTGGCAGGACCGGGAAGTCGCTCAGGATGTCAGGCAGACCACGATTGGCGAGCACACCCTGATCTTTGCCCGCGATACGACGTTGCATGTTGCCTATGCCGAACTGCAATGGACAGCAGCCAAATGCACCCGCGTGCTGGACAGCGCAGCAGACCGTTTCTATTTCATGCAGAAAGTGAATCTGGCTGAAGCCGATTGCCAGCAAGGCGGCGTCCACCTTCGCGTCGAACAGCAAGTCAGAGAGCAGCTTGCCGAACTCGCCGAGTTGCCGGCACAACAATGCACTACACCCGATATGCCAGAGGAGGAACAACAGGACTATGTCTGGGAGCATCTGCCGCTGTTTCGCGAGGCGCATATCGGCGAGTTGAAAAACACACTCAACCCGTTCTACGAACTGAATCACCTGTATCTGGTACTCGACGACAGCATCGGCATGCTGCGCGACCTTGCGCAGGAACAGGACGAGGTGGTGAGTTGGCTCAACCAGTGGCGTGAGCGTAACGACAATGAAATGCGTTACATAACGGCCAGCTACATTGACACACTGATGAGCGTTGGCGACAACACTGCCCGGCAGACAAACCCGGACTCGAAACTGCTGAAGAACACCACGCCTGAACAACGCAGCCGCATTTATGATTACCTCAATGCGCGCAATGACTGGCACCGGGAACACCATCAGGGACCTGTGCCAGCGACTACTTCAGCGGGGCAGTATTCCGCCATGCGCGGGGGCGCCTACACCGAACGGCCGCGAGCCAGATTTGCCAGACTGAACATGGAAAACAAGCACTCACAGATGCTGCTCGCGCTTGGCCAACCACTCCATGAACAACTGGAAGACGACATTGAAGCGCTGGAAAAGAACAGCCAGGGCACGCTGAACGGCGTCGGACTCGGCTCACGAGGTATTTACGATCTCGTTCGCCACCAAGAAATGCACGCTTATCTGTCCCAGGAGCGCTCGCACCTTCAACGCTGGACGCAACGACTCGACGATATTACCCACGATCGCGTGAGCCTGTTCACTCAGGGGGAACTCTATCGAAGTGCCTGGTACTTCGATCCAGACCACCCCGACCAGTTGAAAAGCGCCTTGGCGATGGAGCTCAACTGCACCCGCGACCTGTGCCGCACCGACGAAAGCCTGCGGAAGGTCAGCGACTACTTTCACGATAACCCCCACTACATTCTGCCGGTGTTCTATGGGCGTCTGGACATGGACTTTCTGCGCGCCAAATCAGGCAACCTGCTCAAGTGGCTGGATGATATTCGCAACTTCAGCGACGGATTGGCCGATGCGCAAAGGCGCATCGCTGATATCAGCCACATCATGGGTAATCACTGGACCAACAGCCTGAACCTGGACCCCGCCGCACTACCGTTGCACCAAGCCGTCAATGCCAGCTACATCCCTGCCGTCGCCCTGCATCTGGAGCGTTGGCTGATTGAGATGCAACAGAAGCTGAACAGCCCGCAACTACGCCAGCATCTGGACAACTTCGGCAGAGCAAGCAATCGAGCCCAACGACTGGGCATGCTGGTGGCGCTGCAGCAGGAAGCCGTCACCCTGCGAATTGCCGACGAAGCCGACGTGACAAAATTTCGCGACAACTTCGCGCGCTTGAATCAGCTGCTTGCCAGCGAAGACGACCTCATCAGAGAACGCAACCGCCTTACCAAACTCATCAACCGCCGCACACTCACAGCGGATCAACATCAAGGTCTGCTTTACGAAAGGCAATACACCAACCAACGGCTGCTGCAGACCCGCAACACGCGAGACGCGCTGCGCCGAGACCTGGAAAAAGCCATTACCCCGACCGGTAACCCGCACAACGGCGCGATTGGCGTTCGACTGGATATCACTGACCCGCAACTGCAAGCGCTCAATGACGAAATTAAAAAGGTGCGGGCGGGAGCATTTAAGGGGTACGCGACTCAAGGGGCAGCTGCGGCTGCGTTGAAGGGGAGTTTCTTTCCGTTACTGGCGGTGTGTCTGCAGGTTGGGAATCTGGGGGAGGTTTGGAGTGTTTGGAGTGTTTGGAGAGGCTCTGACAATCGTAGAACCATTAAAGAAATTGTAATAGCTATCGGTGGGTTCAGTAGTGTGGCTTCGGCAGCGTTATCAGTCTTTCAAGCGGTGTACGTTGCAATGATCGATAATGCTCTCCGAGCCCTAGCGGTCGAAAGTTCTGAAACGGGAGGAAAGCTGCTCACTGCTCGTCTCGGAAAAATAGGATTGGGGTTGGGAGCATTTATTGCTCCGCTGAGTTTATTGGGCGGAGCAGGTACGGCATGGAATAATTGGGAAAAATGGCAAACAGCGCTGATGTGCAGCACATCGAGTGAAAAAATAGGAGCGCTCATGGCGCTGACAGGTGACGTTGGCGCTACCGGCGTGAACGCTGCCTTGACGCTACAGACCGGCAAAGAACTGATAGGCATATTGAAGGATATTTACCTTGATACCACTTACTCTAAAAAAGAAGTGGCAAGCATAGCGTGGTCTACCAGAGGACCAAGATTCCTAAGACTTTCGATTCAGCTCACACCTTGGGGACTCGCCTTCACCGCACTTCAGCTGGGCGGCGAGGCCCTATTCAACTACTCCAACCTGGAGGAACAGCAACAGTGGTTGCTCTACTGTATGTGGGGTAACGAGCCCCAAGCCTGGGATTGGAGCACTCATTCACAACGACTTGCAGAGATCAACCTGCTGCCTACTATTTTTGATAACGGTATTACTCATGGACTTACAGAGGGTGAATCTGTACGTAGTTTGCACCTGGTATTGCCAGGCTTGACCCAAGCCAGCTTTGAAGACACTTCACTACGGTGGGAAGCTGAGCTTCAACACTCATCTCATAAACAGAATGTTAGCGAGACGCTTAGAAATAAGCTGTCTGTTTTTTCTGTTTCACCTTTAACATTGGCGTTGGAAATCCCAATAGGCTGGCAGGGACACAATGCCATGTTGGCATTACACTTGGCTGTTAAGCCAGCATTAGCATCAACTTACTTAAACGCAGACAGAGGATATCTAACTTACCGCATAGCACTAGGGAGACGCTGAAAAATTAACCCGTTCGCACCGTCTTCATTTCCAAGCCGGTTTTTTTCAACCTGCCGGCCT
>NZ_LKGW01000143.1:0-6666 GCF_001467335.1 Pseudomonas sp. ICMP 10191 | reverse complement strand
GGCGGCTGTGTGGTGGTGATCGGGCAGAACGACTTGCTCTCCCCATTGAACTTCCAGCGCCTGCTGCTGGAGCAATCCGTAACCGTGCTATGGATGACCGCCGGTTTATTCCATCAATACGCTTCGGGGCTGGGCGAGGCNTCTGCTTAATGGCTATGGCCCGACCGAGGCGACGACCTTTTCCGCGACCTGCGAGATTGTTTCGGTCGGCAATGGCTCGATTCCTATTGGCAAACCCGTGGGCAACAGCCGCCTGTATGTGCTCGGTAGCCAAGGCCAACCCGTGCCGTTGGGCGTGCCCGGCGAGCTGTATATCGGCGGGCAGGGTGTCGCCAGGGGGTATTTGAATCGGGATGAACTGACCCTTGAGAAATTTGTTGCCGACCCGTTCGACAGCGACCCACAGGCACGCTTGTACCGCACCGGCGACCTGGTTCGCTGGCGTGCCGATGGCAATCTGGAATACCTGGGTCGTAATGACGATCAGGTGAAAATCCGTGGTTTCCGCGTTGAACTGGGTGAAATAGAAGCACGCCTGGCCGAGCATTCGGATATTCGTGAAGCCGTGGTGCTGTGCCGTCAGGATGAGCCTGGCGACAAGCGTCTGGTGGCTTATGTAACCGCGCTGCAGCCTGAAACCGCGCTGGACATCGAACACCTGCGTAACCATCTGCAAGGCTTGTTACCGGACTATATGGTGCCGGCAGCCTACGTGCAGCTCGATGCGCTGCCGCTGACCGCCAATGGAAAGCTTGACCGCAAGGCGCTGCCAGTGCCGGATGCGCAAGCGCTGATCAGCCGTGGTTACGAAGCACCGAAAGGTGAGGTCGAAGTGGTGCTGGCCGAGATCTGGGCCGAGGTACTGCAGGTCGAGCGGGTTGGTCGCTACGATAACTTCTTCGATCTGGGCGGGCACTCTCTGCTGGCCATGCGCATGGTGTCTCAAGTACGCCAACAGCTGGGCGTTGAATTACCGCTGGGCGAGCTGTTTGCACTCGGTGAACTGGCAGCGGTGGCCACAGCGCTGAATGGCGTGGCGCGCAGTGAACTGACAGCGATCCTGCCGGTTAAGCGTGATCAGCCAATGCCATTGTCCTTCGCCCAGCAAAGGTTGTGGTTCCTGGCACAGATGGACGGCGGTAACGAAGCCTATAACATCCCGATGGCACTGAGCCTTGTGGGGGCGCTCGACGTCACCGCCCTAGCCCGAGCCCTGGCACGTATCGTCGAACGCCATGAAACCTTGCGCAGCCGATTTGTGACCTGTGAAGGCGCTGCGCAAGTACTGTTCGTGCCCACCTGCGCAGACGCCGGGCTGTCTGTCGAAGCCATTCGTCATGCGCCTCATGGCCTGGAAGAGTTTATTCGGGTCGAGGCGGTAGCACCGTTCGATCTGGCTAACGGCCCGCTGATTCGCGCTCATTTGCTGCAAGTGGCCGACGACCGTCATGTGCTGCTGATGACTGTGCACCATATCGTCGCCGATGGTTGGTCGATGGCTGTACTGAGCCAGGAACTGCTGAAGCTGTACCCGGCGTTCTGCCAGGGACAGCCCGATCCACTGCCGGCGCTGGCGATCCAGTACGCCGATTACGCGGTATGGCAACGTCGCTGGCTGTCCGGCGAACGCCTGCAACACCAGGCCGCCTATTGGCATCAGGCACTGGAGGGAGCGCCGACGCTGCTCACGTTGCCGACTGATCGGCCACGTCCGGCGCAGCAGGACTTCGCCGGTGCCAGCCTTGCCGTGCAACTGAATGCAAATCTGGCAGCAGACCTGCGCAAACTGGCACAACGTCAGGGCGTCACGCTGTACATGGCGCTGATGGCCGCCTGGGCGACGACACTCACGCGCCTTTCGGGTCAGGCCGACGTGGTGATTGGCAGCCCGGTGGCAGGGCGAGGTCATACCGAACTTGAAGACCTGATCGGCCTGTTCGTCAACACCCTGGCGGTGCGCATCGACACCTCGGGCAATCCGAGCGGCGAGGCGCTGCTGGCCCGGGTCAAGGCCCGCGTACTGGAAGCACAGGAGCATCAGGACCTGCCGTTCGAACAGGTTGTGGAAGTCGTTCGCCCGACACGCAGCCTGGCCCATCCTCCTTTGTTCCAGACCACGCTGAACTGGATGCCGGGAAAAAACGTTGCCGATTCGCTTGGCGACCTGAGAGTGGAGCCGGTCGAGCAGAACAGTCAGGTGTCCAAATTCGACCTTTCGCTGAACCTGAGCGAGCAGGGCGAGACGCTGGCAGGGACGCTGGACTACGCCACGGCGCTGTTCGACGAAACCACGGCGCAACGGTATCTCGACTATTTCATGCAGATCCTCGAAGCCCTGGCGGCTGATGAGCAGACGCATCTTGATCGCATCCCGCTGGTCGGCGAAGAGGAACGCCGTTACCTGCTGGAAACGCTCAACACGACGGCGCTGGCGCAAGTTAATGACGAGCAGACCGTGCATGCCATGATCGAAGCCCGGGCCGCCAGCGCGCCAGAAGGTGTAGCGGCTCAGGTGGGCGAGCATTGCCTGCACTACGGCGAGATGAATCAACGCGCCAACGCACTGGCCCATCACCTGATCAGTCTAGGCGTAGGTGTCGATGATCGCGTGGCGGTCATGGCTTGTCCCGGTCGATCCGTCACACCCTGACGAACGCATTGCCTATCTGCTGGCCGACAGCGCACCCAAAGTACTGCTGACCCAACAGGCTCTGATGAACCGTGTGCCGCAAACGTCTGCACCGGTCATCGCCTTTGACCGCCCTGAATGGCCGCAACGCCTGGAAAACCCGCAAGTGGCGGGGCTCAACCCCACGCATCTGGCTTACGTAATCTACACCTCCGGCTCTACTGGCCAGCCAAAAGGCGTGATGGTCGAGCACCGCACCCTCGGCAACCTGATCGACTGGCATTGCCAGGCCTTCGATCTCCAGGCTGGCAGCCATACCGCCAGCGTCGCAGGCTTCGGTTTCGACGCCATGGCCTGGGAAGTCTGGCCGGCGCTGTGTGCCGGGGCGACCTTGCACCTACCACCTGTGGACGTGGGTAATGAACAGCTTGATGCACTGCTCGACTGGTGGATCGCTCAACCGCTGCAGGTGGCTTTCCTGCCAACGCCGGTCGCCGAATATGCCTTCAGCCGCGACCTGTCTCACCCCACCTTGCGTACGCTCTTGATTGGTGGCGACCGTCTGCGCCAGTTCCAGCGCGATCCGGGCTTTACCGTCATCAACAACTATGGCCCGACCGAGGCCACGGTGGTCGCCACGTCGGGGCGTTTGCTGTCCGACGGCAGACTCGACATCGGCACACCGATTGCCAATACCCGCGTGTACCTGCTCGACGAGCATCAGCAACTGGTGCCGCTGGGTGTGGCGGGCGAGCTGTACGTCGCCGGAGAAGGCGTGGCGAGGGGGTATCTGAACCGACCGGAGATGACCGCCGAGCGCTTTCTGCGTGATCCGTTCCACGCCGACGCACGGATGTACCGCACCGGCGATCTGGCACGCTGGAACGCCGATGGCACTCTCGACTACCTGGGGCGCAATGATGATCAGGTTAAGATTCGCGGCGCGCGCATCGAACTGGGCGAGATCGAAGCGCAGCTAAGTCGGTTGCCGGGCATCGAAGAAGCGCTGGTGCTGGCCCGAGAGGACGAACCGGGACAGCCAAGGCTGACGGCTTATTTCATCGAGCGCGACGGTTCGCTGTCGACGCCGGTGGCAGAACTGCGCTCTGCCTTGCTGGCATTGCTGCCTGGCTACATGGTGCCCAGCGCCTTCGTGCGTCTGGACGCCTGGCCGCTGACGGCCAATGGCAAAGTCGACCGCAAGGCCCTGCCAATGCCGGATCGCGACTCGCTTCCGGATCGGGACTACGAGGCACCCCAGGGGCCGGTGGAAATGGCCGTGGCCGAGATCTGGAGTTCGTTGCTGCACGTCGAGCGGGTGGGTCGTCATGACCACTTCTTCGAGCTGGGCGGGCACTCGCTGTTGGCCGTCAACCTGATCGCGCAAATGCGGCGCCAGGGGCTCGATGCCGATATTCGCACCCTGTTCACACAGCCGACGCTGGCCGCGCTGGCTGCGGCGGTGGGTAGCCTGAATGAAATAACAGTCCCGAAAAACGCCATCCCGGACGACTGCAAGCGCATTACGCCAGAGCTGCTGCCACTGGCCGATCTCGATCAGGCCGCCATCGACCTCATTGTCGCCAGCGTGCCCGGCGGCGTGGAAAATGTGCAGGACATCTACCCGCTGGCACCACTGCAGGAGGGGATTCTCTACCACCATCTGGCTGCCGAACAAGGCGATCCGTACGTACTGCAAACGGTATTCGAGACTGCTGACCTAACGCGTTTGAATGCCTTTGTCGATGCCTTGCAAAGTGTGATTGATCGCCACGACATCCTGCGAACTGCAGTACTTTGGCAAGGCCTGGAAACACCGGTGCAGGTTGTCTGTCGTCAGGCTCGGCTGTTGCTGGAGCAGGTCGAACTCGACCCGCTCGAGGGGCCGATCATGGAGCAACTGCAACAGCGCTTCGACCCTCGCCATTCGCGGCTGGACATTAGCCAGGCACCACTTCTGCGGCTGATCTTCGCCGAAGACCAGCCCAACCAGCGTTGTGCGGCGATCCTGCTGTTCCATCACATGGTCCTCGACCATACAGCGATGGAGATTGTGCTCCACGACATGCAGGCGCATCTGCTGGGGCAGGCTGACCAACTCGAAGCAGCCATTCCGTATCGTAACTATGTGGCCCAGGCTCGCCTGGGTGTAAGCCGCGAGGCCCACGAAGCGTTTTTCCGCGAATTGCTCGGTGACATTGACGAACCGACGCTGCCGTTCGGGCTGCTGGATGTGCAAGGGGATGGCCGCGATGTTGAAGAAAGCAGCCTGACACTGGACCGGCAGTTGAATAGGCGTCTGCGCGCCCAGGCTCGGCAGCTGGGGGTAAGCGCCGCAAGTCTGATGCATCTGGCGTGGGCTCAGGTATTGAGTCAGGTATCGGGCAGGCACACCGTCGTATTCGGCACCGTGTTGATGGGCCGCATGCACAGTGGCGAAGGCGCCGAACGGGCGTTGGGCATGTTCATCAATACCTTGCCGCTGCGCGTCGATCTGGCCGGGCAGGGTGCACGGGACGGCGTACGAGCGACCCATGCCCGACTCACCGCATTGCTCGGTCATGAACACGCGCCGTTGGTGCTGGCGCAGCGTTGCAGCGGCGTGGCGGCACCGTTGCCACTGTTCAGCGCGCTACTCAACTACCGCCACAGCAGCGTTGCAGAACCCACCAACGAATCGATCGAGGCCTGGCGCGGCATCGACGTGCAGAATGGTGAGGAACGCACCAACTACCCGTTGACCTTGAACGTCGATGATCAGGGTGACGGTTTCAGATTTTCAGTGCTGGTGACCGACAAAGTCGGTGCCGGGCGAGTCTGCGGGTACCTGCAGACCGCGCTGGAAAATCTGCTTGTTGCGCTGGAGCAGTCACCGGACGCCGCGCTCGAAAGCCTGCCTATCCTGCCTGCTGCCGAGCGTGAGCAGTTGCTGATGCAGTTCAACGACACCGCGCTGGATTACCCGCAGCAGCAGACCATTCACGGGCTGTTTGAAGCACAGGTCGAGCGCACACCGCAAGCCATGGCAGTGGTTCATGGCGAACAACGCCTGACCTATCGCGAGCTTAACGAACAGGCCAACCGCCTGGCGCATGCCTTGCGCAAGCAGGGCGTGCAGCCGGATTCGCGGGTCGGGATCTGTGTGGAACGCGGCGTGGAGATGGTCGTCGGGTTGCTGGCGATCCTCAAGGCAGGCAGCGGGTATGTACCACTCGACCCGGCTTACCCGGTAGAACGAATTGCCTACATGTTGCAGGACAGCGCACCTGCCGCTGTGCTGGCGCAGTCGGCGACTGAGGCGTTACTGGTCGACGTATCGGTACCTGTGATCAATCTTGATGCAAGCAACTGGCAGGACGAATCCGCCCGGAATCCTCAGGTACCTGGGCTGACCTCAGCGCATCTTGCGTACCTGATCTACACCTCAGGTTCGACCGGCCTGCCGAAAGGCGTGATGATCGAGCACCGCAATACTGTGAACTTCCTCAGTTGGGCGCACACGGCATTCGATGGCTCTGCTCTGGAAAAAACGCTGTTCTCCACCTCGCTGAACTTCGACCTCGCGGTCTACGAGTGCTTTGCGCCGCTCACCTCGGGGGGCAGCATCGAGGTGGTCACAAACGTGCTGGAACTGCAACACGGCGAGCACGATATCGGCCTGATCAACACCGTACCGTCGGCGCTGAAAGCGCTGCTGGAAATCAACGGTTTGCCAGAGTCGGTCCATACCGTCAACGTCGCCGGTGAAGCACTCAAACGCAGTCTGGTGGAAAACCTGTTCGAGAAAACCAGCGTGCAGCGCCTGTGCAATCTCTATGGCCCGTCGGAAACCACCACTTACTCAAGCTGGGTGGCGATGGATCGCGAAAACGGCTTCGCTTCGCACATCGGCAAACCAGTCGGCAATACACAGTTTTACCTGCTGGATGAGCAACGACAGCCCGTGCCACTGGGTGTTGCCGGAGAGATCTACATCGGCGGCGCGGGCGTGGCCCGCGGCTACCTGAACCGTGACGACCTGACTGCCGAACGCTTCC
>NZ_LKGW01000142.1:0-6846 GCF_001467335.1 Pseudomonas sp. ICMP 10191 | reverse complement strand
CCGTCGTGGATATCCGCCCAATCAGCGGCATTCCAGTGGGCGTGCAGGCTGCGCCCGCTGGCGTGTTTGTCACACAGCACGTCGTGGTCGAGCAGGGTATTGCAGTCGTCAATATGACGATCAGCNCGCAACATCACGCGCCCGGAATGGCACCAGTACCAGCTCGAGTGCATCCAGCACGAACCGAGCAAGTTTGACGCTATCGACTTCGGCGCCGTCGTGGATATCCGCCCAATCAGCGGCATTCCAGTGGGCGTGCAGGCTGCGCCCGCTGGCGTGTTTGTCACACAGCACGTCGTGGTCGAGCAGGGTATTGCAGTCGTCAATATGACGATCAGCTGGGACGCTGCGCCAGGCGCGGTTGCGTATGACGTGGAATGGCGCTGGGGCTCGCGTGAGTGGATCAAGGTGCCGCGCACGGGCGAACAGTCGGTTGAGGTAGCCGGCATCTACTCCGGCCAGTACATGGCCAGGGTACGCGCGGTCAGTGCGCTGAACGTTTCGTCGTTGCCTACCACGTCGCAATTGACCAATCTGGAAGGAAAGGTGGGGCTGCCTCCTGCAGTCACCAGCCTGACCGCCGAAAGCTTGCTGTTTGGGATCGGACTCAAGTGGTCTTTCCCGCCAGGCGCAGAAGACGCCCAGCGCACTGAAATCTGGTACGCGCTGGCGAACGATCTGAAAGCAGCCACGAAGCTGGCCGACCTGGCTTACCCGCAGGCTGATTACGTCATGCAGGGTCTGCGCGCCGGGCAGACGTTCTTTTTCTGGGCGCGCCTTGTGGATCGCACCGGCAACATCGGCCCGTGGTATCCATTGGTCGATGGCGTTGTTGGGACGGCAAGCGCCGATGCAACAGCGGTTCTCGAGCAGATCGTGGGCAAGCTCACCGAAAGCGCGTTCGGCAAAGACCTTTTGTCGAGAATCGAGAAAATCGACGGCGACGGTCCCGAGTCGGTCAACGCTCGCTTGGCGGAACTCCGGACCGCGCTGAACGAGCAGATCGCAGATGTCGACGGCACTTTGGCGGATGTCCGGGCAGAGCTGCAACAGCAGATCGACAACATAGCCGACCTTGCCGACTCGATGCCGTACAAGCCAGATGCGACCTACACGGCCGGGCAGGGCGTACTGGGCTCAGACGGCATCATTTATCAAGCCACGCAGAACGTACCGGTCAACACTCCGCCGCCGAACACCACCTACTGGCTGAACGTTGGTCAGGCTGTGGCGACGGCTGTGGGGTTGGCGTCGCGGGTGCAGACCGTAGAAACAAAGGTCACTTCCATTGAGGGCGTCAACACCGCCCAGGCGCAACAGCTCAACGGCCTGCAGACTTCTCTGGATGGCAAGGCCTCGGCCAGCAGCGTGCAGTCCATCGGCAACCGGGTAACCGACGCTGAGGGGAAGCTCACCAGCCAGGGCTCGGCCATTACGGGAATCAACACCGAGCTGTCCGGAAAAGCCAGTGCCGCTTCGGTGCAGGCGCTGGGTAACACAGTCACACAGCAAGGCCAGGCGATAACGGCGCAAGGCCAGGCGATTACGAACGTGACGGCGGGCCTCGCAACGGTTGGCGGGCAGAATCTCGTCTACAACCCGTCTTTTGAGAAGCGTGGCGCTACCATCCCCACAATCGCGGACGGGTGGGAAATCGGCGGACCAGCAACAGGGACCGGCACAAGTCTTGTGCAGTCGGGTATAGACCCCAAAGGGTTGGCTCAGCGGGTTGATTTCACTGGCCTGACTGCATCCACGTACATGGACGTAGTGCCAGCACCGGCTAAGCGGCCCTCAGCAGCGCCGGGACAGCCGTTTACGTTCTTCGTGAATTTCCGAGCGACAGCAGGTCTGATCGTCAGGATTTTTCTGCAGCCCTTGAACTCTTCAAGCGGAGTGCTGCAGACCGTGAACTCGGTATCGATGGTCGCCACGGGCTCATGGCAACTACACAGCTTGACGATTGCCTCGTTGCCAACTGATACCACCAACGTGCACATGATCACGCGAGTTTCTTCTGTCAATTCTCAGACCTCCGGGTTTTTGGAAGTAGACAGGGCTCAAGCTCAGATCACCACGAAGGTGGAAGGATGGAGAGACAACGCCGATACGCTGAAGGCCGAAGTCGCCGGACAGGCCGAAGCCACCAGCGCGATCGGTGCCCGTGTAACGCAGAACGAGACGAGCATTACCAGCGCCAGCAACCAGCTGGTGTCGCTAAGCAACAGCGTGGGCACATCGGGCGGGCAGAATCTTTTCTTCAACCCGGCCTTCACCAAGGAAAGTGCAGTCGCCGGCGCAGCGGAAGGTTGGCAAATGGACGCTGGTACCGGGGGCGCGGGCACCGCTTCGCTCGTGACTTCCTGGCTGGTCAGCTCCGAGAAAGCCCAACGCCTTGACGTTACTGGCCTGAACCTCTCAGCCAATTACCGAGGCATCCGGATATCGCCTGCGAACTACCGGCCAAAGGTCACGGCCGGTAACTCGGTGGTTGCATCGTGCTACGTGCGCGCCACTGCGGGATTGGTGTTCAAGATATTTATCCAAGGCGTTAACGCTGCGGGCACCGATGCTGTGACCGTTTCGGGGCCTCTAATTGTGGCTACTGGCGGCACTCAGCGAATCGTTTATGACTACCCGAACCTGCCGGTCGGTACTGCCTCTGTGCAGGTCTATTTCCGGCTGTACGGATCGGACACGGTCGGCTCGGGTTTTGTGGAGTACACGCGAGCGCAGCTCGAGATAGGCACCACAGTCACCGGCTGGAGGGACAACAATGGGATTCTGGGTGCAGAGCAGGCTACTACAGCGTCTGCTGTGGCTGGCCTCAACTCCAGCGTAACCCAGCAGGGTGCCAATATCACCGCAGTCAGCGGCCAGGTTACCGCGCTGAAAGCTTCGTTGGCAGGCGAGGGCTCCAACTTCGCTGCATCGCCAGCGTCCTGGGAGTTCTTGAACACCCTGAACGGATTCAGCGCGGGCATTCAGGCAGGCAGCCCGACGCTGGTGGCTAACCCGACGTTCGCGCGCATGACTGGCGCGGGCCAGTTCTTCAAGAACGGAGGCATTGACGCCAATGGGACCACCTACCCATACCTGCGGATGCGGTTCAAGCGCGCCAACTCGACCCGAACTGCGGGCCTGCTGTACTGGGCCAACCAGGACGGGGTGCTTTCCGAGGCGCGGGTTATCGGCTTCAAGGTCGACATTACCACCACGGACTGGCAGACCGTGGAGATCGACCTTTCCGGCAATACTGGATGGGTAGGGAAAACCAATACCGCGATCCGACTGGACATCGTCAACAGCGGTGACACCAGCGCGACCGTGGACATGGCCTACATATCCATTGGCAACAAGATGCCCGGCGCTTCGGCGGCGGCACTTTCGTCGACCACGGCTACGGTGACGCAGCAGGGCGCGACTATCGGTCAGCAGGGGGCTGCAATCAGTGCTCAGGCAACACGTATTGATGGGCTCGGGGTGTCTGTCGGGAATGCCAACAGTGCGGTCCAACGCGAAGAAACAGCGAGGGTAAATGCCGACGCGGCCATTGGAAGAAGCATTGATAGCCTAAGTGCATCTATGGGCAACGCCTATTCAGCAATCCAGAGCGAATCAGGCACCAGGGCAGATGCCGATGGTGCTTTGTCGCGTAGGGTCGATGATGTGCAAGCCACGGCGGGTAACGCCAATGCGTATGCACAGCAGGCAATCAACGCTGCGGCATCCGCAAATGGAAAAATATCAAGCTCATACGCCGTGAAATTAGGGACGACGGCAAACGGCATTCAATGGGCGGCGGGCTTTGGCCTTGGGCTAAGTAATGAAACTGGGCCAACTCAATCTCAGTTCGTTGTTAGTGCTGACTCGTTCGTGGTTCTAAACGGTAACCCGAACAACGGAGCCGTGTTTTCTCCCTTTGCAGTCGAAAATGGGCAGGTGTTCATTGCTGATGCGGTAATTAAAAAAGCCACTATCACTAATGCGCTGGTAGGGCAAAGTATCTACTCGTCGACATTTAATAATTTCGGCCAGCCGTTAATGACCGCTGACTTCAATACAGGGCAGTTGACGATTCAAAACAGGACTAAGAGCGGAAGTTATTGCATCTTAAGAGAGGATGGTTTGTTCGCCGTATCCGGTGGCGTCGTTCTTATGGAATTAACATGGTAGAGGTTTAGTATGGCTGGCATGATCCTTCGCAACAAGCAAGGCCAAACAATAATGGACCTTACCATGAGTATCAGTCAGAACATGGGGTGGGTTGATACTGGGGGAGCCAATGGATCGGCATCGTTGCCTTCTGCTCCAGACGGTAAGGCGATGTACTATCACGTTGTACCTCTGGTCGATCTTCAGAGGGAGAAGGGTAAGCGTCCGGGGGTAACCTTGTCGGGTAACTCCTTGACGTGGAACTACTCGTTTGCTCCGGGTTGGGGATACTTCGCCGCGAATTGTCGAATATTTTTCGGGTACTTCTAATGCCGCTTATTTTCAGAAGACCCAACGGCTCGCTTGTGTTCAACAGTGATTACGTGGCGTATGGTTTGGTGAAAAGCGCCTACCTCTCTGCAGATGAGACATGGCCGAGGAAATACCTCAGAGGCTCTAACGTAGATCCTAATGACCCTAACAGTTATCAGGACTCGTTTCGGTCGGGTGATCAGATGTTTAGCGTCACGGTTAATGATGCTCAGTCCCCGATGTGCTTTCTAACCGGAAAAGGAACCCTGCAGGGTAGCTACCGAAATGGAGATGCCATGAAGTTCTTTTTCAGTGGTGCAGACTCCAATACCAAAGTTTACGTTTTTGATTTGATGCGTGATACTGCGGGTAGCCCACCATTTTTTAAAACTAGAAATGCTTCAGGTAAGATAACCTTTAACTCTCTTCAGACGCCTTTGAATATTGCATATTCTATTCAGGCTCCACAGCCAAGTGCGACGGATAGATATGGCAAATATCCATCGCCCTACAACGGGGGCAGTTGGCAGAGCATAAGAGCGCAAACAGCAAGCGTCGATCCTGTCGCGCACTTTGTGGTTGACGTGAGTTTGCCAGCAGGGGAATACGCAGCATATTTAAACTTTGCACGAAACTGCCTAGGTATATGGGGTAACCCGCTCACCAATGTAAACGGGCAATACGTAGGTATGTCAGAGGGTGCCTACGGCAGGTCCGGAGGCATCAGCTTTATGTTTGGCCCTGCTGGCGCGACAACAGATATCACGGTGGGCTCTACCTCGGCCTACACGTTGCCTGGCAGCGTTGATCAGTTGCCGCTGGACAGAATGCCGACTGCATTGGTCGTCAATACCGCAGTTCTACCGTTTCCATTCAATTGATTCATAACGCCGGAGATTCACCATGCCTTTCATCGCAATCAACAGTAGCAATAGCTTCGACGCTACCAACAGCACACGCTACGCCACCGAGGCCGAGGCTGACAGCCGCGCGCGCGAAATCTTGAACCAGTTTCCCACCGCCCAGGTGTTCACCGCTCAGCTGCTCAAGGACTACAGCGCCAAAGTCACCGTCACGGCCAAGGCCTCTGCTGACCCAGTCAGCGATGCAAGCGCGGATACAGCGTCGGCGTAACCGCACCGCAAGATCCCGGCCCGCCCAGTGCGGGCTTTTTGTTGCCCGGAGAAAACCGAATGTCCATAACAGCGCAGCAACTGCTGCAGATCCTCCCGAACGCCGGCCAGAGAGCCGGCGTTTTTGCACCCGTCCTCAACACAGCGATGAGCAAGTACCAGATCGTGACCCCGCTGCGCATCGCGGCGTTCATCGCCCAGGTCGGCCATGAGTCCGGTCAGCTGCGTTACGTCCGCGAGTTGGGCGGCAGCGCCTACCTGTCGAAGTACGACACCGGCAAGTTGGCTGAGCGCCTTGGCAACACGCCCGAGGCGGATGGCGACGGCCAGCTTTACCGTGGCCGTGGGCTGATTCAGGTGACTGGACGTGCCAACTACGAGGCTTGCGGTGAGGCACTGGGCCTGGACTTGGTCAACCATCCCGAATTGCTCGAGCTGCCGCAGCACGCCGCGATGTCGGCGGCGTGGTTCTGGCACCGGGCCGCGCTCAATACGCTGGCCGACAAGCGCGAGTTCGTGACCATCACCAGGCGCATCAACGGCGGCACGAACGGCCTGGCTGATCGGCAGGCGCTTTATGAGCGGGCGCTTGAGGTGCTGGCGTGAAGGCCCTGCCGTGGAAGGCGGGCGGCCTGCTGCTGATCCTGCTGGCGCTGGCCGGTGCGCTGTACGGGGCATACCTGCACGGTGTGTCCGTCACCGATCTGGCATGGAAGGCGAAGTGGGCAGAGGAAGTGAGCGCCCAGACCGAAGCGGTGGCCACCACGACCACCGAGTACCGAACCGAAGAGCAACGCCGCCAGAAAGCGGCCAACCAGGTGGCAAACCATGCAAGACAAGAACAGACCGCTGCGCTTACCGATGCTGCTGTCGCTGACGCTGCTGGTGACCGGCTGCGCGTCGAAGCCGGAAAGCTGGCAGCCGCCACCAGTTGTGCCCCCAGCGATACCGGCGCTGCCGAACGAGGCAAGGCAGCCACCCGCGCCGCCATGGTGCTCTCCGACCTGCTCGGCCGGGCTGACGCGCGAGCGGGAGAGCTGGTATGACGAATCCCGAATAGCCGGCCTGGCGTGTAACCGCTTTGTCGATGAGCTATCCAACACCACCAATTCAGCCAGGCCGTAGGCCGCCGGGGAAGCACTGTGCAGACAGCAACAAAGCAAGAAACCTACGACCGCACGATGAAAGTCACGTTGGCAGTGAAGGCGAACGGCGGGTCGGTGACGGTCCAGATCCAGGCCGGTGA
>NZ_LKGW01000141.1:0-7123 GCF_001467335.1 Pseudomonas sp. ICMP 10191 | reverse complement strand
GCTGGGTCAAAGATACCAAGCCAGGGGATACAACCGGTGACGGCGTCAACCAAGTCTGGCACGTTGCCAAGCCGTAACGTCAAATAATTAATAGGCTGGCTTGCGCCACTGGCTTTGTCAGTGGCGCAAACCAGAAGAGTACACACCTGATATTTTCGCCGACCTACAGCCGCCGCGTCTCATAAAGCCCTGATGGATCAGGTCAACGTAAAATGGGGCCGAGGCACCGTACACCCTGGACAGTCGGATAGTCACCGACGAGTGGAAGTAAAGTTAACGCTATCGCCCCTATCAAACTTTTTATTTGCCGACATGGTCGATTGCCCTCTTCTCCGCGGTATATATATTTTGCGATACGATAACTCAGGCTGCAATACCTCCGCCCTCCGTCCAAAGAAATTAATTGATTCACGGCATCCACATATCGCATCAGCAACCACACTTTACGAGCTGAATACAAAAATAAACTCTTACACTCATAAAACGACGCGGACAACACATTAACCATGGAGGTCTAAAGCTTTTTGAGGCCCAGGATCCGCCGTCTGCCCCGCTCGAGCGATAATAGGAAGTTAATTAGGCTCGAGCGCTCCATCGAATATGACTTTCATTAAGGCGAACGGGATTGGTTACCAAGATTTTTCGCCGTGCATAAAAATGCGACGAGAGTTATTTGGTTCACAGCCTTTTGGTAGCTCCTCTCAAATCACATTCCGGTCTGATGCAGGCGGTACGATACAACGCTGAATGAGTGACGCTTTTGTGCCCGTCCAGCAGCTTCGCCTCGGCCCAATGCAGACGCCGGAGGCGAAACTGCTCGACAGACTCGCAAGTCTGTTCCAGTACGCTCGCACAGATGGGAAGTCTATCGAGCTGTTTCTCGAATCGAGGCAAAACATGGAGCTCACGTCCAATTCTTGTGCGCGATATCCTTACAGGCTTTCCCGACCCAGAACGAAGACGCTGTGCACATTCACTAATCTGCTCGGCAAGTTCCGCATCGAGGATAGCGAACGCGCCGGCGGTATCTGCCCGACTTGCGTGGACATCGCCATACTTATCGATATGGTCACGAAGCCAAACACGGTCAGATCGATATAGCCACGCGTAACCCCTACATTGGTGAGCTTGCAGAGAGTGATAATCCTTCTCGAAGTTTGCTCGGCGCAGCAGGCGCTCGCTTTGAAATCTCGCTTCTCGCCATACGTTCGGGCCAACTTTGACAGCGCGGATTGTCCGGTATACATAAACCTGAGATACACCCAGTTTGTAGGCAATCTGCCGTGCGTCATGCCCGGCAATTGCCAGCTTCCAAACTTCAGCCGGCAGACCTCCCAACCCCTCTGGCACGGTCTCAGTCAGATCCGCTTTTGATGAACAGACAGCAATTGGCGATGATCGCTCATACTCTGACACCGATGGTTTGTCGTTGCGCATTATGTGAGCCAGGTCCACTTCCAAAGCGCTTGCTAGAACGATATATTTGAGTGGATGGTGAGTACCTCTGGGCCTTCTAAGCAGCTTGGTGACCCAGGTCGCAGGTAATCCTGCGGGAGAGTCACCAAGAACCGAGTACTCCCAGGCGGCAGGGAGCACTTTGAAGAAGCTGGCCATATACTCAGCCAAACGGCGCAAATCCAACCGGTATGTTGCACCATGGGTCAAACCTAGGGCCGCAGCATTTTGCAGAAGGCAAGAACGCACTGCGCTGGCTGGGAGAGGACCGAGTCCCGAGCCAAGAAGCTGCTGTGAACTCAATGCAATCTTATGCAACCCTGGAAGAGCATCTATAGAAGCATTCAGCTGAACAGAATGGGCCTGCACGCCATCATCGTCTGGCAAATTAAGCTGTCGGGAATTGCGGCTGTGCCAGCCGGGGTCTACCACCTTTAGCAATTGCCCGTGGTGGGGGCATACCAATACCCCGGAAAGCTGGTGAACCCGGTGCCAGTAAGCTGCTCCGACCTGAGCGACGTCCTCATTGAGGCACACGGCACAGAACCGCACTCTCGAAGCACTCTCGATTCGACTGGCATTGATTCCTAGCTTCAGCATCAACCCTTTGCCATCGCCTGCCATGGAAGCATGCGCATGTTGGAGCTGGTCGGTGGTGAGGAAAGGAGCGAAATAGGGCAATACGGTATGACACTGGATAATTTGAGCAACCGATAGGTCGGTGCCGTGGGGAAGAGATTCGACCAGATAACTCAACCGGCTTGGAAACGCGACGTTCTGGGTGAACGAGGGGGCATGTAGATGGGCGAAAGCTGCTTTAAGGCTACTCCCGCCACAAAGCCGGGCATAGCGTGAGAGGACACTATGTAGTGTCTCGTCGGGGAAAGCCGCCGGGAAGAAATGGAATTTGAGCTCCATTACACCACTCTCACATCACGATTTGCGGTAGGTCGCTGAAAATTCAAATAGATCCGTGGTTATCCAACCAGCTGACTTCAGCGCTGCTCTAGTATCAGGCTGTTCGCTCAGTGCCTTTGCTTGCGATGTCTCAACCGCAACAGTTGCAGGCGCTGTAGGTTTAGTTACAACGGCTGATGGGGTTGGAGCCTTTGGCAACCCATGCGGCGTTACACCACGAAGCAGGGCAAGACGCTCTGATCGAGGAAGTCCATCAAACGACATCATGGCTATCAACTGCTCCTCGATGGGAAGCAGGTCGTCGAACTGCCGCATGCGGGCAGGATCTCGGCTGCGCAGAGCCGAAAGTGCTGGCTTGAGGATCTGCATCTTGGCATTGCTCACCTTGATGATCGTCTCGGCTGTCAGACATTCGGAGCCACTTTGAATTGCATAGCGCTGACTCAGTACTAAAAGCTTGACCAGAAAGTCTGTTACACCCTGAGTGCACTCGTAGAGCACGTCGAAAATTTCGGGAGTCAGTTCAGCCGTCTGCTTGCACCATTGATAACTCCAGAGGTTTTCAACTAGAAGCTGCCACTCGTCATCATCTTTCTCGAACCGTTTGAACTCGACCATTCCGCCACCGCAACTTCGCCGGGCGACACGCATTACATCCGAAAACAGACTGATCATCGAATTGGTGCCTATGAATACAACCGGAATACCGATGTTGTTCACCAGGTGGAGGAAGAAGTTCAGCATGCTCTCCTTGCCCCCAGTTTTCGCTAAGTGAAGATTTTGCAGCTCATCGATGAGCAGGGCACCAATGAAAAATGTACTGGCTACTTGCTCCATCTGCTGAAGCGCATCATTAATATTCCGGGGCCGGTGCCGCTTGTGATAATCCCTGTCGCCCAGTGCTTGGCCGACGGCGTGAAAAAACTGCTGACAAAATCCCGCCAGCGAACCATCTCGGGGACAATCCAGTTTGAGCCAGGTGATCTGGGTTTGAACAAACTGGGTGCTCTCATAACGCTCATGCCGGATCGTCTGCGGGTAAAGGCTTAAAATGGCATGGAGAGCAGTGGACTTCCCAATACCACTCAGCCCTACGACGCTGAAAGAATCAGCAGTCGACTTGAAGGAGTCATGATAGCGCTGAGCACCCGATAAGGAGTGCAGATGCCTAACAGTGTCGGGTGAGGTTGGATTGCGTCCAACGTATCCGCGGCGGATCAGCAGAGAGAACATGGACTCAAGCTCCAAATGCAGCAGGAACGGCTGTACGACTGTCCTCAGACGATCAATGCAGTGAATCCGCGTTGTTCCTTCGAGATCAAGCTCTTCAGGTGTTACTGGCTGGGGGAAATTCGATATCAACTCGATGGCTACCGTTTCCGGAAGAATTGGCGGCAAAGCTTCAATCAACGGATTTCCCGCATACTCAGTGATGGCCTGCTTGGTATAGCTCGCAAAAATTTGCGCTCCTTTCATTTGGAATGCCCCGGCCGAAGCCTTTTTAGCAAGTCTATAACCTGCGCGCTGCGGGGCCCCGCATACGAGTCATGCGCAATGGACGGGACTTCTACGTCAGGTAGGACAGGTTCCGCACGAACACCATCAGGGACCGTGGCGTTTTCTCGCTCTAGCCGCCGCTCCTCTGCACGATTGTCACGGATGTTGGCCACCGCCTCTGCCTTAGTAGGGGCAGGAGGTTCAAGCTTCCGCTCGGCCAGTGCCGTATTGATGATCTGCTCCACTGTGTCGACCAAGCCTACGCGGCTCTCCAACTCCGCGCGCTTATGGGCTGGGGGCGACTGCCGGTGCGCTTCCAGCACATCGTAGATCTCGTCGGAGCGATAACCTGCGTATTTGGCATCCGAGCGACGAAGGTCGCAGCGTAGGAACTGCTTGTTCTCACCCTGGATCCAGATATGGGCTGCAGAGTTCGGGTCGAACCGGCAGTCGATCGACCAAACACCATTGCGCCGCGCTTTGGCGAACCAGTTTTCTTGGATCGCCAGCTCGCAGACGTAGTGCATCCCACGGAATATCACGCCCCCCTTTTGCACGGTGGCTCGTTCACGGGGCAGCAGGTGGAGATAGATCAGATCATCAGGTCGGTTGTTGGCCTGAATCAGGTCATTCTCCGAAGCCCAAGTCCAAATGCCAATAGGAGTAGGTTCGACATCGTCGTTCATCATGACTTGAGTGAGACGGTCCGGCTGCCGGTGATAGCGGTTGTAGTGAAGGACACACTCAATGACGATCTGGGTGAACTCCTTCAGGTTCAGCGTGGCGTCAAGTCGATAATCACGCTCACCCCGTTCCTTCTCGCGCGCAGCCACACCGCCTGGAAGCCACCTGATACCAGTTAGATCATTGAGGATACCGAACCGACTCTCGACCATGGGTTTCCAATCTGGTCGGTACGGAGGAGCCGTACCCATCTCGATACCCAAGCCACTCGCCAGTCCTTCTGCTGCCAAAGACAGCATCTCGCCTCTGTCGGCATAGATGTGATGTGGCAGATGACTGCAGGCCCAATCTTCAGAGTTGATTTCAACGCCGTTCTGCGCGCAGAAGCCTACTTTGGAAGTGAACGCGTTGAAAAGAGCCTGCCTAGCACCGTTCCAGCTCGGACCCTCCAGGCCGACATATAGACCCACAATCATCCCCGAGTAGCTATCCACCACGATATACACCACGGGCCTGCCAATCAGCATACGCCGGGAGTAACTGTTGACCAGATAGATGTCGGCAATCGTCGCGTCAATCTCGAATTGATGGCATGGACCTCGAAGCCAATCGCGAACAGTGCCGTTTAGCGGACGACAATCCTTGAGCCACCTCGTCTTGCCCTTACGCCCACGATCGGTTTCGATTTCATCGAAAAAGAGCTTGCCCCAATAATCGAACTGATTGAATGTCGGTATTTCCGACTCAGGAAGTAAGCGGACACGGTTCTCAGCATTTTTGGAGAGTTCTTTTACCGAGTAGAACCTCCTTAGCATTTTGTCGTAAGCACTGCGGATCGTGGATGTCTTATTTTTTGCGTAAAGCGCATAGCTTACCCGGATGCATCTTTTATCGACAACACTGAGCAACTTGGAGGGAGAAACAAGTACCCCTTGATACCTAGGTTTTCGGCCTGGCCTTATATCGGGGGTGTAGCTGCGATTAGCAACGCCTACTGCCGAATAGTTCTTCAGGAGCGCATTTCTTACCTGTCCATAAAACCAATATCTGTAAAGGAGCCGATAAATGGTCTTTCTCTGTATGCCTAGCTCAGCGGCCCGATTTCCAACCAGCCGCCCCATTTCACCCCTGACGAATATCTGTCCTGGGTAAGCTGGATCTAGGAGTGGCTCGATAACCGCCCATTTTTCATCCCTATCTCGCTTGATGATCTCATTGAGGTCATCTTCCAAAACCAACAGAAATTCGGGAACTGACGTTACCACGGACTTGGTATCACCTGACTCCAACGAAAGACTGAGTTCCTCAAGTCCCACAGCATAGGGCTTTCGTGGCGGCTCGATCAGGTCCATCACAATCACGGCGTCGTGCGCTTCATCGAGGTGAAGGACTCTCGCCATGGTCGAAAGCACGGAGAACTCTGTCACGGGTTCGAACACGTCATTCACTGAGATATTCACGACGTTTTCTCGCTAAGCGCGCTCAACTCGATGGAGTAATCCACCTTGAGATCAGGTAGCGGCGATTTGAGATGAAGTGGAGCACTACTCAAATCAATCTGAATCAGCTTTCGCCAGATCAAATTAAAGAAAATATCTCGCGCCTCGACATACGGTATCGACAAGCGCGTTGCGATTTTGCGGAGGCATTCAGACGTTGACCAAGGGTAAGCCTTGCTTGATTCGAGGATTTCGAGAAATTCAGAGTGCAGCGACGAACTCATTAAAGCGCGAGGTAATTGAGCAAACCGTCTAAGCAGCCCCAGATTTTTTATCAGATCGGGTGTAAACAGCTCCTCCGTGACGATGCTCCAATCCACCCCTTGGCTCATCCAAAATCGTCTTTCGACTTCCAATTTTTCCAATGTCCGAACAGAGCCTTTCCCTTCGAGATCCTGCTGATACTTGATGGTCCTAGCTACGGACTTGAAGTCTCCGTTTGGCTGCCTAATGGTCAGAAGGAAATCTGTCGTCATGACCAGCGGAATGGTAGTGGATTTGTACCTAGGGTAACGCACACCTATCGCTCGTGCGATTGCCTGGGTGCCTTCCACAGGCAGCAGCGGATACTGCTCACGGATGTCTACCACTTCTTCAGAAAACTCGCATACCAGAAGATAGGCACGTTCAAGATCGGACAAAAGGTGATGTATGCGCTCGACTTTAACGCCTTGGATTTTGTGGGAGCGGCCCATTGAGGGGACATCCTGCACACGCAACCAAGGCACATAGCTGGCTCCGGCACCGGCACCAAATCCATTGACGATGTGCCGTTCAATATCCTGCTTCGAAGAAAACCTACGGCCGCGCAAAACCACCTCCTCAGCCCAACCTAGTCGCTTCGACTCATAGTCAATAAACATGTCTAGGAAAAAACGGTCCGCGAAACGACCTCTTGGAAGTACTACCTAGCCTACTCTTACTGAAAAGCGAAGCCGCTAATCCGGACCAACGGCTTGGTCCAGAAACAGAAAACCCCCGTATTTTCGGGGGTTTTCGCGCTGTGTCAAACTTTAATAGATTGTGTCAAACTTTAATAGGTTGTGTCAATCTTTATTCTGAACAGCCAG
>NZ_LKGW01000140.1:0-7343 GCF_001467335.1 Pseudomonas sp. ICMP 10191 | reverse complement strand
GTAGCTCGGGAACAGGCCGGTACGCGCCGCGATCCAGCCCGCATAGCCATAGGCCTCGGTGCCAAACGCCGTCGCCGCGATGGTGTGGCAGTTGCCCGAGAAGCTATCGCCGAGCAGACCCAGCCCGCGCCGGATCGGTTGGCGGCGTGGGATCGGGTTGACCAGAAGGCTCATGCGTACACCTCAAACGCAGCGCCAGCAGCGGGCACGTAGCGGATGGTCGCGGGCGGAATGCTCAGCTGATAGCCACCGTCTTTCCAGATGACCCGCCGTTCGCCTTCACTGCCAACGTCACTTTCATCGTGCGGTCGTAGGTTTCTTGCTTCGTTGCTGTCTTCACAGTGCTTCCCCGGCGGCCTACGGCCTGGCTGAATTGGTGGTGTTGGATAGCTCTTCGACAAAGTGGTTACACGCCAGCCCGGCTATTCGGGACTGGTCATAAGCCTTAGCCAGCTCTCTCGCTCGCGCGTCAGCCCTGCCGAGCAAGTCGGAGAGCACCATGGCGGCGCGGGTGGCTGCCTTGCCTCGCTCGGAAGCTCCGGTATCGCTGGGCATGCAACTTGCGGTTGCTGCCATCTTTCCGGCTTCGATGCGCATGAGCTCACCAGAAGCATCATCGACAGAGCCATCAGTAAGCGCAGCGGTCTGGTTTTGCCTTGCATGGTTTGCCACCTGGTTGGCCGCTTTCTGGCGGCGTTGCTCTTCGGTTCGGTACTCGGTGGTCGTGGTGGCCACCGCTTCGGACTGGGCGCTCACTTCCTCTGCCCACTTCGCCTTCCAGGCCAGATCGGTGACGGTCACGCCGTGCCGGTATGCCCCGTACAATGCACCCGCCAGCGCCAGCAGGATCAGCAGCACGCCGACCGCCTTCCACGGCAAGGCCTTCACGCCAGCACCTCAAGTGCTCGGGCGTACAGCGCCTGTCGATCAGCCAGACCGTTCGTGCCGCCGTTGATGCGCTTGGTGATAGTCAGGAAGTCGCCCTTGTCGGCCAGCGTATTGAGCGCGGCCCGGTGCCAGAACCACGCCGCCGACATCGCGGCGTGCTGCGTCCAGTCACCTGAATCAGCCCACGGCCACGGTAAAGCTGGCCGTCGCCATCCGCCTCGGGCGTGTTACCAAGGCGCTCAGCCAGCTTGCCGGTGTCGTACTTCGACAGGTAGGCGCTGCCGCCCAACTCGCGGACGTAACGCAGCTGACCGGACTCATGTTACTTGCTCATCGCTGTGTTGAGGACGGGTGCAAAAACGCCGGCTCTCTGGCCGGCGTTCGGGAGGATCTGCAGCAGCTGCTGCGCTGTGATGGACATTCGGTTTTCTCCAGGCAAAAAAATACCCGCTCGATGGCGGGTTCGGTGGCAGGTGTACGTCAGGCCAGTGGCTCTTCCACCAGCATCGGTGCGGCGGCGATCTCTGGAATAGCAGGCGCAACCGGCCAGACCGGGGCCTGATGCCAAGTAGGCTGTGCGGTTACCTTGCCCAGCGCGAACTTGTAGGCCTTCCAGGCCTTGAGAACAGGCGCGAGTGCAGCCGCTTCGGTCTCTTCTTCTTCGGTTGCTTCTCCGGCCTCAATTCCATAGCCCAGCGTTTCAATGCGGTCCTGAATACGCGCTATCTGAAAGGCTGCTGCACTGTTTTTGCTGTTTAGCGCTGACTTCGCATCAGCCAAGATGCGAGCAGCAACAGCCGCGTCCTTCATTTCTTTCGTGACTAACTTGGTCCAGTCAATATTGCTCATTATTACAAGACCTCGTTCATGACAAATATGGGTGGGGCAACCTCTGGCAAAGGCTTGGGAAATTGCACAATCCCGTCAGGGACATCTATAAGATCAACTGGATAAGCCTGCTCCGGACTATAATTTGCTGGAACTGGCATGATAATGTGAATAGTCAACTCTGTTTCGTATTCAACATCACCAGCAAACCATTCAGACGAAATTGCAATCCGGGGCAAGGTCGAGCCTTCAGGCATAGAAGAAAAGTCAAACGCCTCTCCATTCAATACCAACACGGCGCCTACTTTCTCAACAATCAAGGTATCGTCCCGGCGTTGCGGCGCAAGTTTAACTATCATCAGAACCACCTTCCTATTGCAATATAACATAGATATGAGGAGGCCCCATTAGCAGGGGAAACTACCCGCCCCGTTACGCCAGTAGTGCTTGCTGCACCCTCGGCAGCCCCCCAACAAAAATATCCCGCCGTAGTTAAGGCTTGTATAACTACGGCAGGCACCGCAACAAATGGCGCGGCAAATGTAAATGCCACCCCGCCCGAATAATAAATTGCTCCTCCCGCGCTGTTTGCAGTAGCTTGCCCAGGCGAAATACCACGGCAAATTAATGTTCCGTCGGCGTATTTCGTGAACGTTCCACCGTTAAGGTTTCCAGTTTCTATAACCGCACCAGTGGGAATCCCCCCGGCTTGAGAAACCGTGCCGACTACATTTCCTTCGTGATACAGCGCTCGCGCAACGGCTCCCATTGAAAACCCGCCGAGTTTAAATTTGTTGTCGGTATCCAGCCCCAAATGAACACCGTATATCGTGTCACGGATGAACGTCATAACAGCTGAGGCGCTATTGTTTGCTGCGTTGGCAATCCGCAGTGCGGTATTTCCGTCGTTGTTTGAAGAGCTGATGGATGCGATACCGGGCGGCGCACCAGAAAAAAGGCTTGTACCCGCAGAAGAGTTGCCCGCCCCGAGGCGAATACCCCCAAGCGCCTGGATCGCCTCGCCCGCTGTCTTCTTGCCGGTGCCGCCCTGCTCAATCGTCAGTGCCGTAGTCAGGCCAGACAGGGAAAGGATATCGCTGTTGTTCCCGCTGGCGGCGGCCGCAAGTGCTGCTCGCACACCCTCGCGCGTTCCAGAAGTGCCTAGCACCGCAAGCGTTGAGCCGAACTGGTTTACAAGCGCCCGGAGTGCATCAGCGGAATCCTTGACGTAGCCCTGCATCGGAGCCAGCGCGTACCCGCCCGCGTTGTTGGTGGCGCCCTGATAGTTCGGCGCAATCGACATCGCGGTATTACTGGCGATGTTGGTCACCTCATACCAGCCACCATCAGGCCCACGAAAGCCATCGCCTACCCGGCTGTTTGCTATGAATGCGGTATTGGTGCCAATGACCGCGTTCGAATTTTGGGTGACGGAAACCGTCCCCGACTTATACCAAGGCATGATGGTTACTCAATAAATTGATGGATCAGACATTCATCTTCGCGAATACAGCCGGTAGAAAGAATGCTGTCGGATTGGCCGCTGCAATGGTGATCGCGTAAAGCTTGCTGTTCGGAAAGTCCCACCAGCAATACAGCGCCCTTGATATCGCACTACCCGAGTTCAACCCCATACCAAAAGAGTTAATCAATAGATACTCATTCTCGGGGAAATTGAACGGCACTGAGTAATAACAACGCACAAGGTTCTGACTAGTATAGTCAAATCTTTCGTAATTCCACGCTTGAAATGAGCGTGTGAAGTTCGCGCTTGAAGTACCAGAGTCAAACAATAGTTTTGTGGAGCCATCCCAAAGCCGCATCCCGAATTCAGCAACCGCCTGCGCTTCGAACTGAGCAACAAAATACCGACCATTAGGCTGAGCGGTGTTCACATCATAGGCTCGGACATAGAAGCCGGTCCAGTTGCCCGCAGATCCGACCAAGCGCATGGCGCAGAGGCCTGCAACCGCATTCACAGTGTCGGGCCGAACAAACACCAGAGGCGGTTCCTGTGATGTAACAGGCCGAGGAAAGTAGGTGGTCGAGCCGAGCCCGCTTTCCTCGGTGGGCTGATAGCGCCCCGAAGCAATAACCATCAGGCGCGCGTATTGCGAGTCTAGAACTACCACGTTGCTGTTATTGGAAAACTCCAGGCCGTATGCTTCTGCCATTATGAAAATCTCATGACGAGCAGCCGCATGGTCCCGGCTGAAACCGTGCTCGAGCTGTAAGTTCTGGTGTGGTTGTAAACCCTCGCGATACCGTCAACTAGTTCCGTTTCATGCTGCCTCTGGTTGCCGTCGTAAGCGCCAGCCGGTATCACGATTGCCACACCGTTACCCGGCCCGACACCAGGCACAGCAAAGTCTTGGCTGGTCTTCGTGGTGCCGGAGAAGGTAACGAGCGTCGACAACACAACCCGGATCGTGAACGAATTCTCGTCCAACTGGAGCGCAGCATCTGCGCCCCACACCCTCATTCCGTTGCTCATTCAGTGAGGTCTCCCAACTGCACGCGTTTGACATTGTTAGCGTCATAGACCCGGACTGATCGATTGGTAACTACCAACCTGCCGCCGCCAGCGCCTGATCCGTTGATCTCGAGCGTCCCGTCCTTGCGCAGAATCCATCCGCGCTGCCCGGCCACATAGTCAGTCGAGCTGATGAAACTGCCGATCTTGGCGTTGGTGATCGTGCCGTCCATGATGAACGTAGGGCCGAGGAACAGCTGGCCGTTCTGAGCAACAAACGGTGTCGATATCGCCCCGCCCGCCAAAGTGTTTACCAGCGCAAACCGATCAGCCGACATGAGGATCTGGCTTTGCAGAACCCCGCCAACGTTCTCTATCCCTGCACCGATTGCGGCCATGACGTACTGTCCGTTGGAGTTGACTTGCAATTTGACGGTATACATCGCCGTCAGCTTGCCGTCCGTAGCCGCCTGCGCAGAGCTGACCGTTTGAACGGCTGCGCTCGCACCGTTGGCCGTGGCTTGGACTTGATCCAGTTTCGTGGACAGCGCGCCATCGGCGCTTGACCTGGCCGTCGCCTCTGACTGGATGGCTGCCGAGTTGTCGCCTACCTTCGTGGTCAGTTGCGTGATGGCCGTCGCCGTAGAAGCGAGGTTGCTGGTGACGACCTCACGAAGGTCAGTGATCTGGCCGGTGTTTGCCCCCACCGATGCGGTCAACTGCGTTACCGTTCTGGCCGTGGCTTCGTTCTGCGTGGCTCGGACTGTTGCCTCCTGCACAATGCCTGCTGCGCTGTTGTAGCCATTCACGGCATCTGCCAGCTCGCCATCCCCATTGTCGTCCCGAGACGAAGCCTGAAGCGCTTGCACGCTGGATGCCTGAGCAATGATCGTGGCGCCCTGCTGGCTCACGCTGGAACTCAGCGCCGCCACTGCTGAAGAGGTCGCCGATTGCTCGGCACCCAGCACTGCGGTGTTGTCTTTCCAGCCGGTAAGCGTGGTTCCTATTTCAAGCTGCGCCCGCGTGTACTCCACAAAGCCTGCGCTGACAGTGTCCGAACCATATAGACGGAAGTAGACCTGCACGCCCGCCGTACCTGCCGGAAGGTTTGGATAGTCATAGCTGATCCGCTGACTGCCGCCAGTAGAGACGACCAGAGGCCCAGAAGGTGCAGCGATAGGCGTCCCGGCAGCGTCCACTGCCTGCAGGAATATCCTGAACACCAGGCCTGCGGTTGCACGCACATAGCACGACGCAACAACCGAAGCCCCGGCCTTCGCCTTTGGCCAGTAGTTGATACCTTGTGTGCGAATCCCACGATAGATAGAGCTCTGATTCAGCCCGGTGACATCTACCCGCTGAGATTTTTCGGAGCCAACCAGCCAGGACGCAACGATTGAGGCAGAGCTGGTCCCCCCTGACGCATTTGAGTCAACCGACCAGCCCTCGGCCAGTCCTGCCGTTGCGCTCGCCTTGCTGAATGCAGGGTTGAAAAACAGGTTCTGTCCGCCCGAGTTTCCGAGGCTCGCAGTCACGCTTGTGATGGCCTGGCCTTGCGCCTTTATGTCCTGGCCTTGCTGCGTGACTGTGTTACCCAGCGCCTGCACCGTGGCGCTGCTGGCTTTACCAGCCAGCTCGGTGTTGATTCCCGTGATGGCCGAGCCTTGGCTTGAGAGCTTTCCCTCGGCGTCTGTGACACGATTACCGAGCGACTGCACGCTGCTGGCCGAAGCCTTGCCATCCAAAGAGCTCTGTAGGCCGGTGATCTGCTGTGACTGCGCGGTGTTTACGCCCTCAATGGACGTGACCTTTGTTTCAACAGTCTGCACTCGCGAAGCCAACCCCACAGCCGTGGCCACTGCCTGGCCTACGTTCAGCCAATACGTGCTGTTCGGCGGCGGCGTGTTGACGGGTACGTTCTGCGTGGCCTGATAAATGATGCCGTCAGCGCCCAGCACTCCCTGCCCAGCCGAATACGTCTCGCCCGGCTTGTAAGGCATGGAGTCGGCGAGGTCTGCAATGCTATCGATCTGCTGCTGCAGTTCCGCTCTGACAGTGCCCAGCGCGTCGCCAACGTCCGATATCTGATCGGCCAGTGCAGCTTTTGCCGCGGCCAAGCGGTCGTTTACCGAGCCTGGACCGTTGCCGTCGATCAGCTCTATTTTTTCAACAAGTTTCTGGCCGAGCTCGGTTTCGGTGATTTGCCCGGCGATCATTTCAAGGATCGCCCCAGCATCACTGCTGGTCTGACCCATCACGCCAGCGCCGGTCGGATACCACGGCCCCACGTTGCCGGTCCGGTCCACCAGGCGCGCCCAGAAGAAGAACGTCACGCCCGCCAGCAGGCCCTGCATGACATGTTCCGACTGGGGGTAGGCCAGATCACAGAGTTTCGTGGCCTTGGCCAGGTCGTTCGCCTGGCCGTACCAGATTTCAGTACGCTGCGTGTCCTCCGCACCTGGCGGGAAAGTCCACTTGAGCGCGATCCCGAATATCAGCGAAGTGGCGGTCAGCGACGTGACAGCAGGCGGTAAACTGGTCTTGCCCTGCAAGTTCGTCAGCAGCGACGTGGCCGGCAACGACGAGACATTCAAGGCGCTGACAGCGCGCACCCTGGCCATGTACTGGCCGGAGTAGATGCCGGGCACGTCAACCGACTGCTCGCCCGTTCGCGGCACCTTGACCCACTCGCGCGAGCCCCAGCGCCATTCCACGTCATACGCAACCGCGCCTGGCGCAGCGTCCCAACTGATGGTCATGTTGGTAACCGCGATGCCCTGCTCGATCACAACGTGCTGCGTCACGAACACTGCGCCTGGCGCAGCCTGCACGCCAACTGGAATGCCGCTGATTGGGCGGATATCCACGACGGCGCCAAAGTCGATGGCGTCAAACTTGCTCGGTTCGTGCTGGATGCATTCGAGCTGGTACTGGTGCCATTCCGGGCGCGTGATGTTGCGCACCAGAAACTGCATGGTTTTCAGGTCTCTTCTGGCACTTCACTGAAGCTGGCAGCCACAGTTACCCGCCGGCCGGTGAGCGAGGTGATAACGCGCGCCTCGGTCTTGCCGCTGGGCAAGTTCACCCGCAGCTTGGCACCGGTCGACAGATCGATGTCGCGGTCAACGGTGATGACGCGCCCCGCCACCGCGCT
>NZ_LKGW01000139.1:0-8229 GCF_001467335.1 Pseudomonas sp. ICMP 10191 | reverse complement strand
GCCCATTGCGCGGGCTGAGGATGGCAAGATTCTGTCCGTCAAAGAGTCCCAAATGCTGGTAGTTACCCAATACCACGCGAGGTGGCAGCGTCGGCGCAAGTCGCAGATCTCGGTATCCGTCCGGCCAAGTCATGCACGACGCAAGTTCTTCGAGTTGCATGCCACCAACAAGAGCCAGCTCGCCGAGCAGGCTTTGCGCTACATCCAGTTGCTTTACGAAATCGAGAGCGAAGTCCGCGACCTGGAACCGGATTTACGGCGTCGAATACGGCAAGAAAAGGCTGTACCAGTGATGGACATGCTGCATGCTTGGATGATCGCCCAGCGCGATCTCGTGCCCGAAGGTTCGGCTATCAGCAGAGCACTCGATTACAGCCTGAAACGCTGGGCAGCGCTGTCGCGCTACCTCGAAGACGGGGCCGTACCCATTGATAATAATTGGGCGGAAAACCAGATACGGCCATGGGCTCTTGGACGCAAGAACTGGCTCTTTGCAGGGTCGCGCCGCAGCGGCAAACGAGCGGCGGCGATCATGAGTTTGATCCAGTCTGCGCGGCTCAATGGCCATGATCCGTATGTGTACTTGAAGGATGTTCTCACGCGCCTGCCGACGCAGCGGGCGAGTGAGATTATGGGGTTACTGCCGCACAAGTGGACGTCTGCTTAGCTACGCCAGGCCTTCATTGCATAGCGGCATCCTTACAAAGCATGCGCACGGTGCTTCCAAACTTCAATAGAAGCCCGTAGTCGACTCCGAACCAGCCAAGTTATCAGAGATAAGCTGATCCTCCGCCAGCATGCTTGCTACTCGACTGGCTAATATCTCCAGTGTGTAGGGTTTGGTCAAAAGCTGCATGCTCGGGCCGAGGAAGTCCGCCCGAGCCATGGCACC
Organism: Pseudomonas sp. ICMP 10191; assembly: GCF_001467335.1. Lineage (NCBI taxonomy): Bacteria > Pseudomonadati > Pseudomonadota > Gammaproteobacteria > Pseudomonadales > Pseudomonadaceae > Pseudomonas > Pseudomonas sp. ICMP 10191. The sequence continues at coordinate 7,337 of NZ_LKGW01000139.1, read as the reverse complement.
CTCTGCGTACCCCGTCAAAAATAGCACTGGCAAACGCGGTTTCAATTGTTGCATGACCTCAGCCAACTGACGGCCATTCATGCCAGGCAGGCCTACGTCTGTTAGAAGAATATCTATATCTGCTAAGTCATTGAATACTCTCAATGCCTCATCTCCGTCCCGGGCTATATAAACTCGATATCCAAGCTCTCCGAGAGCCTCTTGGTTAATTAATCGCACAGAATCATCGTCTTCAACCAAGAGAATGCACTGACCCTGACCCATGGCGGCAACGTCTGAGTGACTTGATTGTTCAAATTCAGACTTCGTATTTTCTGACAAGCAGATCGAGATAGTCGTCCCGACGTCTAGGGTGCTGTCGATTAAAAGTTTGCCATTGCTCTGATTCGCAAACCCATACACCATGGATAATCCCAAACCCGTTCCTTGTCCAATGGGCTTGGTGGTGAAGAATGGTTCCATCACCTTTTCTATGAACGAGGGTGCAATTCCACAGCCGGTGTCCCTGACCTGTATCCTCACCACCGCTGTGGCATTTATCTCAAGAGCTGGCTCAACTGTCGTCACGATGGATAGCGTTCCGCCATTGGGCATGGCGTCCCTGGCATTAATTGCCAAGTTAAGGATGGCATTTTCTAACTGGTTTGTATCAACCAAAACCCAAGGCTCGTCTGCACAGAGGTCTAGCCTGAGTACAATCTTCTCTGTCACGGTTCCTCTAAGTAGGTCTTCAAGCGAGCTAATCAGATGGTTGACAGAGGCAGCCTTGGCATCAAGAGACTGGCGTCGGGAGAAAGCCAGCAATCGGTGTGTCAAAGATGCTGCTCGCTGCGCAGAAGTCAGCGCCGCATCCATGAATCTTTCAACACCATCGAGCCGCCCCTTCGCCATGCGTATTTTTATCAAGTCCAGCGCGCTAATGACGCCGGTAAGCATGTTGTTGAAGTCGTGTGCAATTCCGCCAGTCAGTTGGCCCACGGCCTCCATTTTCAAGGACTGTCGCAACTGATCCTCGGCTCGGGCTCTTTCTTCACTTTCCGCTTTCAGCCGCTCAACAGCCTGACTCAATGCTTGAGTACGCGACCGCACCTGAATTTCAAGCTCTTCATTGAACCGTCGAAGACTTAGTTCAGCCTGCTTTTCTTCATTGATATCGACAATGACTGATGCCGCACCGATGATCTGGCGGGTTTCGTCATACAGCGGCACCGCACTGACCCTCATCCAGGACTCCTGCATGCCGTCGAGCCTGCGGTAGAAATCTACCCCTGTCGCAGGGTCGCCTCTCAGTGCTCTAGCGCCAGGAAACATGTGAGGCTCAAGCTTTCGTCCCTGTTCGTCCAGTGCGACCCATCGAGCCGCTCCGTCTGGCTGCCGGGACGGCATTACGTCTCCCGGCACGTATGCACGATATAGAGGGTTGCTGATGACCGGGGCCCCCTCCGTATCCATAAAACAGACTCCGACGGGGATATTTTCGAGCAGAATGCCCAGGCGGCTTCGCTCTTTTGCCAGCTGATTCAGACTTTCGCGCATTTCAAATTGACGCTCACGAGAGCGCCATGCGGCAGCAACAGCACTCAAGAGAGATGTTGAGCTAAGAGGCCTTTCCAAGACAACGACGTGACCTGCTGAGTGAGGTAGCCGACGCCTAGCCAGCTCTGTGTCCCTTCCAGAGCGTCCATTTTTCGATGCAAGCAAGATGATGGGTATTTCAGACCAGCCCGGCTGATTACTCAGCGCCACTGCAAGGCTTATCACATCGCCAGAAAGGCACTCCTCTGTGAGTATCACCAGCCCGGTATCCTCACTCAGTGCTAGCGAAAGAGAGAGTAAATTGCTATGGACGCGCAGTGGATATCTATCGCCAAATAACTTCACCAAACTGAGGGCGTCTCCTTTAAAAGGCGCCACAATCAGCAACGTTTTAGTTTCAGTGTGCGGGTTACTCAACACGCTTTCGCTCTTCCATCAAAGGAACATCGGCGCCAAAGTATTCAGGCGTTCCGGTCAGCACCCCCCGGAAATTGGATAAAGGCTCGCCTACCCGTACCCCTCTGGAATCAATCCGAAGCTCTCGAATGGCGTCCTCATGTGGCCCGCCCCGATGTTTGAGCACCGATATCGCCTTGCGCAGGCGTCCCTGTGCCTCGAAAAAGCGAATCAGCATGACGGTGTCCGCCACATAGGAAACATTGAGATTCGTCGACATAGTACCGACCAATCCATGCTGGGGATTGATGAGGAAGGTCACCACCCCGAGTTGACTGAGGTAGGAGAGCAACTCATGTATCTGCAAAATCAGTTGCTGCTCCTGTGGCATTGCTGCCATGTAGCCATTGAGACTATCAACGACAATCATAGTGCTGCCGCGATGCTCGACCTCAGTTCGGACACGCCAAGCGAACTCTCCTGGAGAGATTTCTGCTGGGTTTATCTGCTGAATAACCAACTGACCGCTTGATACGTAACGGCTCAAATCCATGCCCATGCTGTCTGCACGAGAGATCAGCGTACCGACCCGCTCATCAAACTCATAGATGGTGCATTTTTCGCCTCGTCGGCATGCGGCGCTCAGGTAGGCCAGTGAGATTGTAGTCTTGCCCGAACCAGCTGGGCCTGTGACTAGAGTGCTGGTACCCCTAAGAGGCCCTCCTGCTAACAGTTCATCTAACTCACTTACTCCGCTTGCGACAGCTTCAGCGTTGAAGTCCGAATAGTGGGTGGATGCGATCAGGCGTGGGTAAACCTCGATCCCACCTTTGCGAATCGTGAAATCATGAAATCCTGCTATGAAATCGACACCACGCAGCTTCTGCACCTGAAGACGTCTTCGCGCGGCTCCGAAATCAAGCGTCAATCGCTCTAGGGTGATCACGCCGTGACAGAGGCTGTGTAGGTGGTTATCTCGCTCGCCGTTGGATGCAGTCAGGTCATCGACTAACATCACCGTAATATCCCGACCTGCAAAATATTGCTTGAGCGCTAACACCTGCCTGCGGTAACGCAGAGGGTCTTGAGCCAAAAGACGCATTTCGGAAAGGCTGTCGAAGACCAAACGCTTGGGTTGCAGCTTGTCAACGCGTTGTTGAATGAGCTTGATGGTGTCTCCAAGCTCTGCCTCCCAAGGGTGCAGGATTGATTGCTCGTAGTCTTCGCCCAAGACCTCTTCAGTAGAAGAGAACTCAAACAAATCGATGCCTTCCAGCGTCCAACCGTGGGAGTGGGCAACACTCTCAAGCTCTTCACTGGTTTCAGAAAGGGTTATGTAGAGCACTTGCTCGCCAACGGCAACCCCGTCCAGCAAAAACTGCAACCCTAGCGTTGTCTTTCCCGAACCAGGCGTACCCTCAAGCAAATAAAGACGATTGCTAGGTAGCCCACCTTTCAGAACTGAGTCAAATCCGACGTTTCCAGTCGAGACGATAGGGCGGGGGTGAACCATTTTTGACCTCTGGAATAGCTGGCGAGCCGTAAGGGCTGTCCTGAGCCTAGCCCAGTATGAAGTCTACTATTCGCTACCGCCATACGATGCCAGCCACCAACCGAAGAAATCAGATGCGAGGGAAAAATATGCAGACCTGAACCATGCAAGGTGACTTCCCCACGCGCTTACGGCGCTCACGCCAGGAGGCTGCTCGCAGGGCATCGGGTAGGCAAGGTGAGTACCAAAATCGGTTTGTCCTGCATCGCGCAACCGCAGAGGCGGAATTTCTTTCGGCTGGGTTCGCTATCGAAGAACGTATTGACTTCATACCGCTCTACGCCATGTGGCGGGTCTATCTTTTGAGAAAGCTTTAGCGCCTTCCAACGGCATACGCGTCCAAACCGGCGAAAACAGTCGGCATACCGGGTGCCCTATAGCGCGCCGCTCAGTGGGCAGTAACTTGTTGCTTAACAGTTTGGAAGCGGACGTGTCTGTCTTCTTATACCCGAAATTGATGACCGCCCAAGACTTTTACGTCGCCTTGTTGAGGGAGCGAGGCTGGTATAGGTCTCTGGAACACCAGCCATCCACACTCTCCCCTTAAAGTGACGGTGCCAGTTTGGCGTATCTAAACGAAACGTAAGCCAGTACGGATTTGACCAAGAACCTAAACGTCCGGTAAGTCGAAGCGCTTCTTCAATTGCCACAATACCTGTAGGTTTTCAAATTAATGCAACTGGCCGCGTGTCCGTAAGCTGCTATGGTTCACATAGCCAAAAAACTAGGCATCGTCAAGGAGATATGCGGTCATGGAATGCATCACGACCACGTTCGAGGTTTACGGGCAGAACAACGCAAGGCTGGGTGTGCTGGACTTCAAGGGCAACGTCTGGTCTGGAGACATCGCGATATTCCGGATCGTCGACGATCGGGTCTACTCAATGCACGAGCAGTACTTGGGTAGACTCAAGTATGGCATGGCAATGACCGACAGAGGGGAATTGATCTTTATTGTCAGGTAGGGCGATGGTTACCTTAATTCCATATAGGATTTGCAACAAAGCGAAGACCCATAGAAGCTTCTGTGACAATTGGCCAGAATGACCCGAACACTGCTGCCCATGGCCTACGTGGAATTCGCCACTGATAGGGCCGATCCACATAACGCACATAAGCACAGACGCCAAAGGGCTCGATGAATCCTAGCTTAGCCATACACCGGCAGGGCGCGGAGGCAGGTCAGTTGGGCAATTTTCCTGATCCGTGCCACCGCTGGCGAGTTCATCATATTCGGCGCGCACGAGCACAGCACTGGCAGAAAACTGCATGGCATAGTTTACGCCCAGATCTATGGTCGTCTGCTAACAAGCCATCAAACAAAACTGCACGAACCTGTTCGAACTTACTTCCTAATGCTTCAAATCCCTGTTCCCTCTTTCGTCTAAATGGGCTTCAGCATAAAGCTCAAGGCTGGCCCAGCTGAAGCTGCTCAATGCGCTTGTAGGTCTCGTGCAAAGAGATCATGTCGCCATTGGCCATTGTTTCAATCAGTGATCGTCCCTCAAAGAAGGGATTATGGTTCGCAAGGCCGGGAAAGCCCTGAATGTTCGCCTGATTGTCGAAGACTGTACGTAAGCATGCATGGATATCGAGCACAATCCCAATACGCTGCTGTTGATCCAAGTCCAGCCTGCGGCCTGCATCTACACCTTGCGAAACACGACGGAAAGTCGAGGCTGAGATACGAAGAATGCTGCATGCTTGGGCAGGTGTCGCTTGCCAAGCGCGAATGATCCGTAACGCGACCTTTAAGCCGGTCATGGATTGCTGCTCAGAAAGAAGTTTGCTGGCCATCGTGATTACATCTCCTCAACTGTGGAGCAGTTTACCTTAAGATGGGGTCTATTTTGTTACCTTGGAGGCGTTTCAATTTGTCACGATCAAGGAAAGCTTGGTTTCCGCCCAGTGTCAGATCCGTCCTCAATGCCTTGACCCCTAAGGTGGGACCGTAAGCCCTCCGATCAAACCCAGGTCCGTTCTCGGACGTCAGAACGCAAATTCCGACTTGATGAAGGCATTTCGCCAAAATGCGAGTGTAGAATTACGTTTATCAGCACGCTGTGTAATTGCATTCACTTGACCACCCGTTTGCATCCGACTTGACCAGTGCACATGATGCGTACGTGAACCTTGGACAGGGTGCGTAGGTGTATTAGCTTCATGTCGCCAATCCAGGACAGGATTATGATTGGTTAACTACCTTTTTACGTTTTCGGCAAAACCGTTGTCCTGATCCAGAAAGGCAGGCTGCTCTGGGTGCTCGGCTCAGTTTCACTACACGTCGTGGGTTCGCTGGCAATGACGGCTGCCGGGCTTCTGTCCTATCAAATATTCGACACGCGCTGAGGAGATGAACATGAAAGGTTTCCTGGTGACTTTCTTTACCCAACAGAACCGTCGCTATCAGGGAAAGATTCTCGGCGACTGGATCGTTGATTTGGCGAAAGAAATGGGACTGCGAGGTGCGACCCTATCCACAGATATTGAAGGCTTTGGGCATACCGGTCGGCTGCATTCCTCGCATTTTTTTGAAATGGCGGATCAGCCTACCTAAATTCGTCTGGCCATCACCGAGGACGAATCGGAAAAGTTGTTCAAGCGATTGGAGCTTGAGGATATCTCGTTGTTTTATATAAAGACCCCAATTGAGATGGGCTTCGTCGGAAAAGATGCCACCTAGTTTGGCGTGCTTTCATAAGCTGTGACTTGACGACGCCTTCCCGTAACACGATTTTACATTTTGGACAGGGCTAGCTAAGATCGGCGCATTGGAGATGGCATTCCTCCATTAACCAACCGCTGCGCCCGTAGCAGCTGATGATGCCTACAGAAACCTGATCAAATCAGGTCTGTAGGCGTTCGCGCTCAGAATCCCTTTTTGGTCAGGCCTACTTACTTTTTGTGGCTGGCCAAATGTCTAAATTTCGACGACCTGAACAACTCGACTTACTGCCCTATATTGCGAAATGGCTTGCGCTTGCTGGTCTTGTAGCTCTTTTGGCAGGCTCTGCCTCTGCGTTATTCCTCCTTTCTTTGGATCATGCCACCCAGTGGCGAGAAGCCCATCCCTGGGTGCTCTGGCTCCTGCCAGTTGCTGGCTTAGGGACTTGCGTATCACCTGATAGGCAAACCAGTTGATGCCGGAAACAACCTGATCATCGATGAGATCCACGATCCTAAAAAGACTATTCCCTTGCGCATGGTGCCGATGGTGCTAATCGGAACCGTGGTTTCCCACCTCTTCGGTGCATCTGTGGGACGTGAGGGAACGGCGGTGCAGATGGGCGGCGCTCTTGCCGATCAACTGACGCATGTCTTTCGGCTACGCCGCGAAGATCGCCGGGTGATTCTCATGGCCGGTATCAGTGCTGGCTTTGCGTCCGTCTTCGGCACCCCTCTTGCCGGGGCTTTGTTCGGACTTGAAGTGTTGGCCATCGGACGTATGCGTTACGACGCGCTTTTCCCTTGCGTGGTTGCGGCAATCGTTGCTGACCAAAAGCCTGGGGAGTGGTTCATACGCATTACGTCATTGGCGAAGTGGTTCCCGTGGAGCTCTGGAGCGTCATGGCTGTGGTAGCTGCAGGAATTATCTTCGGCCTCACTGGCCTTCTATTCGCGACGGCCACCCATAAGCTCGGAGCTTTCGTTAAACGACTTATCTCCTATTCGCCATTACGCCCCTTCGCCGGAGGCCTGCTGATCGCAGTCGCACATCGTCCAATCCTTTCACATGCCAATGGATCCTTGGGACTGGCTTGGAAAGATGTTGTTCACCGTTGTATCCCTGGGGACTGGATTCAAGGGCGGCGAAGTCACTCCGCTGTTTTACATTGGAGCCACCTTGGGGAGC
>NZ_LKGW01000138.1:0-9665 GCF_001467335.1 Pseudomonas sp. ICMP 10191 | reverse complement strand
AATAGGGCCATTGCCGACCGAAACAATCTCGCAGGTCGCGGAAAAGGTCGTCGCCTCGGTCGGGCCATAACCGTTGAGCAGATGCTGTGGCGGATTATTCGCCAACACCCGGCCGATAACGGCCGGGTCCAGCACGTCGCCGCCGACAATCAGGTAGCGCAGGCGCGAAAAGGCCTCGCCCAGCCCCGAAGCGTATTGATGGAATAAACCGGCGGTCATCCACAGCACGGTTACCGTCAGCAGGCGCTGGAAATTCAATGGGGAGAGCAAGTCGTTCTGCCCGATCACCACCACACAGCCGCCATTGAGCAGCGGTGCCCAGACATCCAGCGTACTGGCATCAAACGCCGGGTTGGAGGCAAATGCCACACGATCCTGTGCATTGAAATCGGCGTAACCGTTGTTGATCACCAGACGGCTTATGGCCCGATGCGGCACCAACACACCTTTAGGCGTGCCGGTAGAGCCAGAGTGACTGCGGCAACGCCAGATCAGTGTCTTTCAGATCGTTCAGGGTCAAACCGTCGAGATCGACACGCTGGGCAGCGGTTTCCAGCGACACTTGGCTGTGAGCGAGCAGTACACGCGCCTGACTGTCCTCGATCATGAACGCCTGACGCTCGACCGGTGCATTGATGTCCAGCGGCACATACACCGCCGCGCACTTGAGCACTGCCAGTTGACTGGCGAGCAGGTCATGGCTGCGCTCCAGCAAAATCGCCACGCTGTCACCCGGCTGTACGCCAAGACCGAGCAGATGCCGCGCCAGACGGTTGGCCCGAATGTTGAGTTCGGCATAACTCACTGCAACGCCGTCGTGGATTGCCGCACAAGCCTCGGGGCACGCCCGCACCTGAGCTTCAAACAGGCTATGCACGGTCTGTTGCTGCGGATAGTCCCGCGCGCTGTCGTTGAACCTCACCAGCAACTGCTCACGTTCGGCAGCGGGCAGGATCGGCAGGCTGTCGAGGGTCGAGGACGGTGATTGCTCCAGGGCATTCGACAGATGCTCCAGCACGGTCTGCATGTAGCCACAGACGCGTTTGGCACCGACGGTGCTGCTGACCAGTACCGTCAGGTTGAAACCGTTGCCTACGTCATCGATATTCAGGGTCAACGGGTAGTTGGTATGGTCTTTGGCACCGAAGGACTCGATCCCCTCCCAGGCAGTGGCGGTTTCCGCTGAAACGTCGCTCACGACACTGTGTCGATAGTTGAGCAACGCACTGAACAGTGGCGCCGGGGCATCCACGCCGCTGCAGCGTTGGGCGAGTACCAGTGGCGCGTGTTCGTGGCCCAGCAAAGCCGTTAGTTGCCCGTGGGTCGCTTTCAATCCCTCGACCACCGTCGTCGCGCCGATATCGACGCGCAGTGGCAAGGTGTTGATAAACATGCCCAACGAGTGGTCTGCACCCTCGCCGGCCTGCATACGGCCCAGCAGTACCGTGCCGAACACCACCTGTTCACGGGCCGAGACGCTGCCGAGCACCCGTGCCCAGGCCAGATGCATCAGGCTCGCGGCGCTGACGCCTGCCTGTCGAGCCTGAGTCCGCAAACGCAGGTTCAGTTCAGCGGGCAGGATCACGCTCGCCTCTTCGATGTCACCGCCGCCGTCCTGCACATCCTGCAAACCGAACGGTAGCGTTGGCTCGTCGATATCACCGAGCATTTCACGGAAGAAAGCTTCGTGCTGCGCATCGCTGACACCCAGCCGGGCCTGGGCCACGTAGTTGCGATACGGCACGCTCTGACCCAGAGAAGCACCCTGACCTAGCAAGTGCGCCTGCATTTCATGCAGCACCACGTACAGCGAGGTTGCGTCATTGACCAAGTGATGGAACAGCAGCATCGCCAGCCAGCGATCGTTGAGCGGGTCATGGGTAAAGACAATCTGCATCAAGGGCGCTTGACGCACATCGAGGCGGTAATGCCGGGGATCGAAGCGCTCGTGCAACTGTTCATCAATCGGGCCGTTTACCGGATCGAGGCACAACTCGGTGACGTGCATTTCAGCTTGGCGCAGCACCACTTGCACCGGTTCGTCGAGACCTTCCCACAGTACAGCGGTACGCAGGATATCGTGACGATTGATAACCGCTTGCAAGGCGTGGCTGAAATCGTCCAGTCGTGCGCGGTCGCGCAGACTGAACAGGGCTTTCAGGGTGTATGGATCGCCCTGCTCGGCACTGATGTGGTGATAAAGAATACCTGCCTGCAAAGGCGCCAGCGGGTAAATGTCCTGCACGTTAGTAGCACCGCCGGGCACATGCTTTACCACGCAGTCGATCTGCGCCTGAGTCAGGCTGATCAGCGGCAGCAGGTCCGGGGTGATGTGTTCGCAGCGTTCCGGAATCAGATTGGCTGGCACCACGACTTCCGTGCCACCGCCGACCGCTGTCGCCAGTGCCGCCAGCGTAGGCTGGCTGAACAGTACGCGCACATCGGCACTCAGACCGACCTGACGCATGCGCTCGATCAATTTCACTGCCAGCAGCGAGTGGCCGCCCAGTTCGAAGAAGTGGTCATGGCGACCGACCTGTTCGACCGTGAGTACATCAGCCCAGATCGATGCCAGTTGGATCTCAACCTCGCCCTGTGGTGCTTCATAGCCACGACTGATCAGCGATTGCGCATCCGGCATTGGCAGGGCCTTGCGGTCGAGCTTGCCGTTGGCGGTCAGCGGCAGCGCATCGAGCTGCACGTAGGCTGCCGGCACCATGTAGTCCGGTAATGTGCCTTGCAGATGGCTGCGCAGATGTTCGATATCGAGCACCGTTTCAGGCTGCTGCGTCGTGACATACGCCACCAGACGCTTGTCACCAGGAACATCCTGGCGGCACAGCACCACGGCTTCACGAACATCGGCGTGTTCGGCCAGGCGTGCTTCGATTTCACCCAGCTCAACGCGTAAGCCGCGGATTTTCACCTGATCATCGTTACGCCCCAGGTAGTCGAGAGTGCCATCGGCGTTCCAGCGTGCCAGGTCGCCGGTGCGGTACATCCGTGCGTCGGCGTGGAACGGATCACGCAGAAAGCGCTCGGCGGTCATCTCCGGTCGGTTCAGATACCCCCTCGCCACGCCTTCTCCGGCGACGTACAGCTCGCCCGCCACACCCAGCGGCACCAGTTGTTGATGCTCATCAAGCAGATACACGCGGGTATTGGCAATCGGTGTGCCGATGTCGAGTCTGCCGTCGGGCAGCAAACGCCCCGACGTGGCGACCACTGTGGCCTCGGTCGGGCCGTAGTTGTTGATGACGGTGAAGCCCGGATCGCGCTGGAACTGGCGCAGACGGTCGCCACCGATCAAGAGCGTACGCAAGGTGGGGTGAGACAGGTCGCGGCTGAAGGTATATTCGGCGACCGGCGTCGGCAGGAAAGCCACCTGCAGCGGCTGGGCGATCCACCAGTCGAGCAGCTCATCGATCTGTTCATTGCTCACGTCCGCAGGCGGCAGGTGCAGGGTCGCCCCGGCACACAGCGCCGGCCAGACTTCCCAGGCCATGGCGTCGAAGCCGAAGCCTGCGACGCTGGCGGTATGACTGCCAGCCTGCAGATCGAAGGCCTGACAATGCCAGTCGATCAGGTTACCGAGGGTACGGTGCTCGACCATCACGCCCTTTGGTTGGCCCGTGGAGCCGGAGGTGTAGATCACGTAGGCCAGATGCGTGGGGTTGAGCCCTGCCACTTGCGGGTTTTCCAGGCGGTGCGGCCATTCAGGGCGGTCAAAGGCGATGACCGGTGCAGACGTTTGCGGCACACGGTTCATCAGGGCCTGCTGGGTCAGCAGCACTTTGGGTGCGCTGTCGGCCAGCAGATAGGCAATGCGTTCGTCAGGGTGTGACGGATCGACCGGGACATAGCCTGCGCCTGCCTTGAGGACGGCGAGCATGGCCACCAGCGTGTCCAGCCCGCGACGGGCCATGACCGCCACGCGATCATCGACACCTACGCCTAGACTGATCAGGTGATGGGCCAGTGCGTTGGCGCGATGGTTCATCTCGCCGTAGTGCAGGCAATGCTCGCCCACCTGAGCCGCTACACCTTCAGGTGCGCTGACTGCCCGGGCTTCAATCATGGCGTGCACGGTCTGCTGCCGCGGGTAGTCTTGCTTGGTGTCGTTGAACGCCAACAGCAGTTGTCGGCGTTCGGCTTCCGGCACCACCTGCAGGTTGCATACCGCTGAATCCGGTGCGGATTCAAGGGCTTCGACCAGATGACTCAAGGCGGTCTGCATGTAATCGCAGATGCGCCGCGCATCGATACCCGCCACCGCCTGTGCATTCAGGCTGAAAGCATCGCCAAAGTCATCGACGCTCAAGCTCAGTGGATAATTGGCACGTTCTTCACTGCTCAGAACATGAATACCTTGCCAGGCCTGGATCGCCTGTTCGGAAACGCTGGCAGCTGCACTGTGGCGGTAGTTGAGCAAGGCGCTGAAAAGCGGCGTCGGTGCGGCAACGCCGCTGCAACGCTGGGCCAAGGCAAGGGATGCATGTTCGTGACCGAGTAACGCGGTCACGCGCTTATGGGTCGCCTTGACCTCGTCACGCACGCCCTGCTCACCTACCGAAACCCGCAGCGGCAAAGTGTTGATGAACATGCCCAAGGCGCGTTCGGCGCCCTCACCGGCCTGCATCCGCCCCATCAACACCGTACCGAACACCACGTCACGCTTGCCCGACACAGTGCCGAGCACCTGGCCCCAGGCCAGATGCACCAGGCTGGCGGCGCTGACGCCTTGCTGCCGGGCCTGAGCCCGCAGGCGCAGATTCAGTTGAGGGTCCAGCGTCAGGCTGGCTTCCTTGACGTGGCTGCCATCGCCCTGCACATCCAGCAGGCCGTACGGCAGGGTCGGCTCGAGGATATCGCCCAGCATGTCGCGGAAGAACGTTTCGTGATCAGCCTGGCTGACACCCTGGCGTGCCTGAACCACATAGTTGCGGTACGGCACGGGCACCGACGCTGCCAAGGCTTCGGCCTCGCCGAGCAAGCCGTTCTGTATTTCGTGCTTCACCACTTCCAGCGCAGTGTGGTCCAGGGCCATGTGGTGGAACAACAACATCGCGCAAATCCGCTGGTTGGGCGGATCTTCGGCATAGACCACGCGCATCAACGGTGCCTGACCGATGTCCAGGCGGTAGTGACGCGGGTCGAAGCGGCTGTGCAGTTGCTCGCCGATATCGCCGTTCACAGGATCCAGTTCAAGCGCTTCAAGGTGCAATTGGGCCTTACGCCAGACCACCTGCAGCGGGGACTCAAGGCCTTGCCACACCACACTGGTGCGCAGAATATCGTGACGGTCTATAACCGTTTGCAACGCTTGAGCAAAAGCGTCCATACGTTCGCGGTTATCAAAGGCGAACTGAGTCTGCAACACATAGGGATCACCGCTTTCGGCGGCGAGGTGGTGATAGAGGATGCCTTCCTGCAACGGTGCCAGCGGGTAGATGTCCTGCACATTCGCCACGCCACCCGGCACGCTTGCCACGACCTGATCGATCTGCACCTGGGTCAGATTGATCAACGGCAGCAGCTCAGGCGTAATGCGTTGGCAATCCCCGGCGATCAGATTGGCCGGCACCATGACTGCCGTGCCACCACCGACCGCAGCAGCCAGTGCGGCCAACGTCGGCTGGCCGAACAGCGCACGCACATCGGCGCTCAGGCCCAACTGACGCATGTGCCCTATGAGGCTGACTGCCAACAGTGAGTGTCCGCCCAGCTCGAAGAAGTTGTCATGTCTACCGACCTGTTCAACGCCCAGCAAGTCTTTCCAGATAGTAGCGATCTGCGTTTCGGTTTCACCTTGTGGGGCTTCGTAGCCACGGCTGATCAGTGAGTCACTGTCCGGCGCTGGCAGGGCCTTGCGGTCGAGTTTGCCGTTCGGGGTCAGCGGCATTGTGTCGAGACGCACGTAGGCCGCAGGGATCATGTGGGCCGGCAGTTGTTCCTGCAGCCAGCCGCGCAGGATTTCGATGCTCGGTTCCGTTTGCGCGGACTGGACCGTGTAATACGCCACCAGGCGTTTGTCGCCCGGAATGTCCTCGCGGGCGGTGACTACCGCTTCATGGACCGCCGGGTGTTTGGCCAGGCGTGCATCGATCTCGCCCAATTCGATACGGAAACCACGAATCTTCACCTGATCGTCGTTACGGCCCAGGTATTCGATATTGCCGTCTGGCAGGTAGCGACCCAGGTCGCCGGTGCGGTACATGCGTGCCGCTGGGTTTTGGCTGAACGGGTCTTTGAGGAAACGTTCGGCAGTCAGGTCGTCACGGTTCAGATAACCCCGCGCCACGCCAGTACCGCCGATGTAGATCTCACCGGCAACGCCCAGTGGAACAGGCTCCTGTTGCTCGTCCAGCAGGTAGAACTGTGTATTGCCGACTGGCTTTCCGATGTGCGCTGCGAAGCCATCTTCGCGGTCCATCGCCACCCAGCTTGAGTAGGTGGTGGTTTCAGATGGGCCGTAGAGGTTGCACAGGCGCTGCACACCAGTTTTGTCGAACAGCGATTCAACCAGGCTGCGTTTCAGCGCTTCACCGGCGACGTTGACCGTATGGACCGACGTCGGCAGCCCGTCAACGTCCAACAGTGCTTTAAGCGCCGACGGTACGGTGTTGATCAGGCCGATATCGTGCTCGCCGTGTTGCAGTTCAAGGACGTTTTTGACCACTTCGATGCTGCCTCAGAGCCGTCGAAAGCCGTGTGTGCCCAACTGAGGAAGTTAACGGTGTTGCGGTGTTCGATCATCACGCCTTTCGGCAGGCCGGTGGAACCCGAGGTGTAGATCAGGTAGGCAAGATGCGCTGAAGTCAGCCCCGGCACCTGCGGATTCTGGACGGATTGGTCCTGCCAATCGTTCAGATCAAGATTGATGACAGGCGCTGAAACGTCGGCCAGCAAGCCCTGAGTCGCGGTTTGTGCCAGTACTGCGGCCGGAGCGCTGTCCTGCAACATGTAGGCAATTCGTTCTACCGGATACGCCGGGTCCAGCGGCACATAACCGCCGCCCGCCTTGAGGATCGCCAGCAAGCCGATGACCATCTCCACGCCGCGCTCTACACAAATCCCGACCCGCGAATCCGGCTGCACACCCTGCTTGCGCAAGGCATGGGCCAGGCGGTTGGCCTGTTCGTTAAGCTCGCGATAGGTCAGACGTTGTTCGCCATGCACTACGGCCACATCATCTGGCGTGCGCTCGACCTGTGCTTCAAACAGTCCGTGAATGGTCTGTTGCTGCGGGTAATCCAGCGCGGTGTCGTTGAACTGCACCAGCAACTGCTCACGCTCGTCGGCCGGCAAGATCGGCAAGCTGTTCAACGACGTCTGCGGTGTCTGCTCCAGTGCATGCACCAGGCTTTCCAGCGCCGTCTGCATATACCCGCAAACCCGCTGGGCACCGATACCGGTGACAGCCTGAACATTCAGGCTGAATCCTTCGCCAAAATCGTCGAGGGATAAAATCAATGGGTAGTTGGTGCGTTCTTCGCCGCCCCTCACCTCAATCCCTTCCCAGAGTTGAGCGGTCTGATCGGTGACTTCCTGATCGGTCGCCGCTTCAGCGGAACTGTGGCGATAGTTGAGCAGTGCGCTGAACAGTGGCGTCGGTGCTGATACACCGCTGCAACGCTGGGCCAACGCCAGCGAGGCGTGTTCGTGGCCGAGCAATGCAGTCAAACGTATATGGGTCGCCTTGACCCCGGCGCGCACATCCTGCTCACCCACGTCCACCCGCAGCGGCAACGTATTGATAAACATCCCCAAGGCCCGGCGAACCCCCTCGCCGCCGCGCATACGCCCGAGCAGTACGGTGCCGAATACGACATTGCTGCGCCCGCACAGGCGCCCGAGCACCTGTGCCCAGGCAAGGTGATGCAAGCTCGCCGCGCTCACCCCTTGCAGTCGGGCCTGATTTCGCAAGCGCCGGCTCAGCTCTAAAGGCAGGGTCTGATGCGCTTCTTCGACACCATGGCCGTCGCCGCGCACATCGTGCAGGCCGAACGGCAGCGTAGGTTCGTCGACGTCGCCGAGCATCTCGCGGAAAAACCCTTCGTGCTGCTTGTTCGTGACGCCGAGCCGGGCCTGGGCCACATAGTTGCGATACGGCACTGGCTCGCCCAGGGTGTGGGCCTGACCGCTCAGGTGCGCGTGGAGTTCATGATGGATCTGGTCCAGCGCCGCATGGTCGATGGCGATGTGGTGAAACAGCAACATCGCCACCCAGCGCTGGTTGGCCACGTCGTGGGTGAAGGCCAGCCGCAGCAAGGGTGCCTGGCTGATATCGAGGCGGTAATGCCGTGGGTCGAAGCGTTGTTGCAACTGCTCGCTGGCGGTACCGGCGTCAGGCTCAAGGGTGATTTCGCTGAGCACCAGATCAGCCTTGTGCCACACAACTTGAACCGGCTCGTCCAGGCCTTCCCATACCACGCTGGTACGCAGGATGTCGTGGCGGTCGATGATCTGCTGCAAGGCCGTGGTGAACTCGTCGAAAAGCTCCCGGCTGGCAATCGTAAACTGTGCCTGTAGCACGTATGGATCGCCTTGTTCGGCGGCAATATGGTGATAAAGAATGCCTTCCTGCAACGGCGCCAGCGGGTAGATGTCCTGCACATTGCGCACGCCGCCAGGAACGCGGGCAACGATGCTTTCGATGGCTGCCTGGTCGAGTTTGATCAGCGGCAACATTTCCGGGGTGATGCGCTCGCAGCCCGGCACAATCGCCTGGGCGGGAACCTCCACTTCATCGGCCTTGCCGCTGTAATACTCGCCGGCATTGATCAGTTCGATCAATGCCGCCTTGTTCTCGCGCAACAGCGCCAGCACGGCGGGCTCCATGAGGGACTGTCGCTTACCGCTGACGACCAGTTGGTCGCCCTTGACGGCGAGCTGCACATCTTTCTCTTCCAGTACTGCCAACAGTTCAATCATGCTCACAGAACAATCTCCATTCTTTCCGTTGTTGCTGCGTATTCCATGAGGGTGGGGTGTTTGAACAGCGACTTGACCTCGGCCTCCAGGCCTTCCTGACGCATGCGTTCCATCAGGCTGACGGCGAGCAGGGAGTGACCTCCCAGCTCAAAAAAATGGTCATGTCGGCCAACCTGCGTCACACCTAGCAAGTCTTGCCAGATATCGGCGATCAGTACTTCTCTCTCGCCTTGCGGAGCTTCGTAGCCACGGCTGATCAACGCGCCCTCGCCCGGCGCAGGGAGCGCCTTGCGGTCAAGTTTGCCGTTGGGGGTGAGCGGCAATGCATCGAGACGCACGTAAGCCACCGGGACCATGTAGGCCGGCAACTGCCCTAGCAGCCAGCCGCGCAGGCTGTCGATGGCTGGTTCCGTTTGCGCCGAACGGACCGTGTAATACGCCACCAGGCGTTTGTCACCGGGGACGTCTTCACGAGCGGTGACTACCGTATCCTGGACGGCAGGATGCCTGGCCAGACACGCGTCGATCTCGCCGAGCTCGATACGGAAGCCGCGAATCTTCACCTGATCGTCGTTACGGCCCAGGTATTCGATATTGCCGTCTGGCAGGAAGCGACCCAGGTCGCCGGTGCGATACATACGTGCCTGGGGCTGCCGGCTGAACGGATCCGCGAGGAAGCGTTCGGCAGTCAGGTCGTCACGGTTCAGGTAGCCGCGGGCCACGCCCGCGCC
>NZ_LKGW01000137.1:0-9697 GCF_001467335.1 Pseudomonas sp. ICMP 10191 | reverse complement strand
CGGCGTCATGCCAGGCTACCCCCGGATCAGCGCCAGGACTCAGCCGTCACTTACGTCGCACTCTGCGTCGTCTGTGCCATCGTGATCGAAAAGCACGTTATGGCGTCAGTCGGTGCCATCGCGGTCGAAAAGCCCGTTATGGCGTCAGTACCCAGAGCCAGACCCCGGAATCCACGATGTCCCGGCCAGGGGCACTCGGGCCATGGCGGCTGATTCGACGGTCAGTGCCACCAGATCTTCCGGGTCGAGGTTGTGCAGGTGTGATTTACCGCACGCGCGGGCCATGGTCTGGGCTTCGAGGACGAGTACGCGCAGGTAGTTGGCCAGACGCCGACCGCCTTCGACCGGGTCGAGACGTTTGGACAGTTCCGGGTCCTGGGTGGTGATGCCCGCCGGGTCGCGGCCGTTCTGCCAGTCGTCGTAGTAACCCGCTGCCGAGCCGATCTTTCTCAGTTCTTCGTCGAGCCGCGGATGGTTGTCGCCCAGCGCTATCAGCGCCGCCGTGCCGATCGCCACTGCGTCGGCACCCAGCGCCATGGCCTTGGCCACGTCGGCGCCGTTGCGGATGCCGCCGGAGACGATCAACTGCACCTTGCGATGCATGCCCATCTCCTGCAGCGCCTGCACGGCTTGCGGGATGGCAGGCAGAATCGGGATGCCGACGTGTTCGATGAACACGTCCTGAGTCGCTGCCGTACCGCCCTGCATGCCGTCGAGCACGATCACGTCGGCGCCGGCTTTCACGGCCAGTTTCACGTCGTAGTAGGGACGACTGGCACCGATCTTCACGTAGATCGGCTTTTCCCAGTCGGTGATCTCGCGAATCTCGGCAATCTTGATCGCCAGATCGTCCGGGCCGGTCCAGTCCGGGTGACGGCATGCCGAGCGCTGATCGACGCCGACCGGTAAGGTACGCATGCCGGCCACACGCTCGGTGACTTTCATGCCCAGCAACATGCCACCGCCGCCCGGTTTGGCGCCCTGCCCCAGCACGATCTCGATGGCGTCGGCCTTGCGCAGATCGTCCGGGTTCATGCCATAACGCGATGGCAGGTACTGATAGACCAGATGCTGCGACTGGCCACGCTCTTCCGGGGTCATGCCGCCGTCGCCGGTGGTGGTGCTGGTTCCCGCGATGGTTGCGCCACGGCCCAGTGCTTCCTTGGCGTTGGCCGACAACGCGCCGAAGCTCATGCCTGCAATGGTTACCGGAATTTTCAGGTACAACGGCTTCTTGGCAAAACGATTGCCGAGCACCACGTCGGTCCCGCACTTCTCGCGGTAGCCTTCCAGCGGGTAGCGCGACACGCTGGCGCCGAGCAGCAACAGGTCGTCGAAGTGCGGCAGCTTGCGCTTGGTGCCGCCACCGCGAATGTCGTAGATGCCGGTTTCCGCAGCGCGCTGGATTTCCTGAATGGTCAGGCGATCGAAGGTGGCCGATTCGCGCAGGACTGGAGCAGGTTTGTGGCTGATGGGATCGCTCATGGTAATGCTCCTGAATCAGTACGCGGAGGCGTTATCGACTTTGAAGTTGTAAAGCTGACGGGCCGAGCCGTAGCGTTTGAAATCCGCTGCCTTCTCGTTAAAGCCAGCGCGATTGAGCAACTCCTGCAGCTCCTGCAGATGCTCTTCACGCATCTCCTTGGCGATGCAGTCAGAGCCCAGTGACTCGACCTTGCCTTTGACGTAGATCCGCGTTTCATACAACGAGTCGCCCAGCGCATCACCGGCGTCGCCACAGACCACCAGCCGACCGGCCTGGCCCATGAAGCAGCTCATGTGGCCGATGCTGCCGCCGACCACAATGTCGATGCCTTTCATGGAAATACCGCAACGCGCTCCGGCATCGCCTTCAATCACCAGCAAGCCGCCATGTGCCGTCGCACCGGCCGCCTGCGAGGCGCTGCCCTTGACCCGCACAGCGCCGGACATCATGTTTTCCGCGCAGCCGACGCCGACGTTGCCGTGCACGGTGATCGACGCTTTCTGGTTCATCCCCGCGCAGTAGTAACCCGCGTGGCCCTGGATATCGATGGAGATGGCTTCGTTGACGCCGACCGCCAGGTTGTGTGCGCCATCGGGATGCGTGACCAGCCATTCGCGGTCCTGCAATTCCTTGACCTGGTCGTGCAGGGCCTGATTGAGATCACGCACGGTGGAGCTGGAAAGATCGACGGTTTTCATGGACGTGCTCCCTCGGCTGGCTCGCGTTCCCAGATGTACATGGTGGCCGGGACCGGTTCCCAGACCCTGGCGTTTTCGATCCCCGGCAGGCTGGACAGCGCCTGATATTCCGAAGCCATGGCGACGTAGTCATCGGTTTCGGCAAGGATCGCCGGTTTGCAGGCGATCGGGTCGCGAATCACCGCAAAGCCATTGCGTGTGCCGATGGCGAAGGTAAAGAAGCCATCAAGGTCTTCGAGCGACTTGTCGAGCGCCTGTTTCAGGCTGTCGCCCTGTTGCAGACGCCAGGCCAGATACCCCGCCGCCACTTCGGTGTCGTTGTCGGTCTCGAAGTGAATGCCTTCGCGGCGCAGGTTCTGGCGCAGACGAAAGTGATTGGACAACGAGCCGTTGTGCACCAGGCACAGGTCGGAGCCCGTGGAAAATGGATGACTGCCCTCCATGGTCACGGCGCTTTCGGTGGCCATGCGCGTATGGCCGATGATGTGACTGCCTTTCATGGACGCCAGACCGAAGCGTTCGGAAATCTCCCGCGGCAGGCCCATGCCCTTGAGGATCTCGATGCTCTGCCCGGCACTCATGATGCGCACGCTCGGTGCCAGTTCCGCCAGCGCGGCACGCACCGGGGCTTCTTCGGCCTGAATCTTCAAGACCACGGCGCTGGCGTTCTGAAACCAGTCCAGAGGCGCGCTCAACCTGTCTTGCAGCGCCGCGATCAACGCCGTGAAATCATACTGCTCGGTGGTGGCCTGCAAGGTCAGCTTGACCCAGCCCTGCGCCACTTCATCGCCATAGATGGCGAACCCGGCACTGTCCGGTCCGCGGTCGGTCATGGCTTCGAGCATCGGCTCGAACAACTTGCCGAGTTGCGACTCCAGCGCCGGGTTTTTCAGATACAAACCAACGATTCCGCACATAAGCCTCACCTTGTTCGGGAGCGGCAAGCTTCACGCTGCAAGCCAACCGCATAGACAGAAAAATCAAATTCGCCGCAATCCAGCTTCTTCTTGCAGCCTGAAGCCTGAAACGTGCAGCTAGAAAAACTCGATATAGCGCTTCACTTCCCAATCGCTCACGTGGCGGCTGTATTCCACCCACTCCATGCGCTTGAGGCGGATGAATTCATCGACAATCTCGCTGCCCAGCACTTCGCCAAACAACGGGTCGGCCTGCAGCGCGTCGCAGGCTTCGTTGAGCGACTGCGGCAGGGTCTTGATGCCCCGCGCGGCAATCTCTTCGAGGCTCAATGTGTAGAGGTTCTCGTTGCAGACGTGATCGATCTCCAGTTGCCGGTCGATGCCGTCCAGCCCTGCGGCAATGATTGCGGCACTGACCAGATACGGATTGCACCCGGCGTCGGGCAGACGAAACTCCAGGCGGCCATAGGGCACGCGTACCATCGCCGAGCGGTTGTTGGCACCAAAGGCAATGAAAGCCGGGGCCCAGGTGGCGCCCGAAAGTGAGTTGCCGACCACCAAGCGTTTGTAGGAGTTGACCGTGGGCGCGGCAAAGGCACACAGCGCAGGCCCATGAGCCAGCAGGCCCGCAGCGAAGTGATAGGCCAGCTTCGACAACCCCATGCCACTCGGGTCACTGGCATCGTGGAACAGGTTCTTGTTGCTGGCACTGGCGATCGACAGGTGAAAGTGCATGCCATTGCCGGCACGCTTGGGGTCGGGCTTGGGCATGAACGAGCAGATCATGCCCATATCATTGGCGATCTCTCCGGCGGCCATGCGGAAGAAGGTGAAGCGGTCGGCCGATTCCATGGCCTCACTGTAGGTGTAATTGATCTCGAACTGGCCGTTGGCGTCTTCGTGATCGATCTGATAGATGTCGAAACCCACCGGCTGCAATGCTTCGGTCAGGCGCTCGAGAAACTCGCGAGAGCGCGATAGCCCCTTGTAGTCGTAGCAGGGCTTGTCGAGGTTATCGCTGGCATCGACCATCTGCAGGCTGCCGGTGACATCGCGCTTGAACAGGCTGAACTCGGGCTCCAGGCCGGTATTGAGGGTCCAGCCACGCTGACTGAGGCGTTCGACCTGCTGCTGCAGCACGTAGCGGCTGTCATAGGGCCAGGGTTTGCCATCCACATGGCCGATGCACACCACACGTCCATAGCCCGGCTGCCACGGCACGGGTGTCAGCGACGACAGATCGCCCTTGGCCATGAAGTCTGGCCCGTGAGGCTCCATGCCCATGCCGCAGATCGCGAAACCGGCAAAACCGGCGCCGTCCTCTGCAACCATCTCCAGACCTGTCACAGGAACGGATTTGGTCTTGGCCGAACCATGAATGTCGACGAACTGAGCCAGTACGTACTTGATGCCGTGCTGTTCGATCAGACGCTGTGTTTCGGGTGGCAACATGGGACGTGTCTCCTGGCAAAAGCAAAACGTTTCAGGGAAGGACCGCTGTTCACTGCCTCTCGGGATATATTCCGAACAGGAAAGTTACTTTCCCTTTAGGAATGCAAGGCGCTTGCCAGTTTGGTATGCCAGTTAAACGAAGTGACTCGGGAGGGGTAATTCGGCTGTTTATATGGGAAACTCGTTTTCCCTCTGGGAATAATCCGCGACTCGGCCAGACCAGGGCTGCTTCAAAACGCACATTCCCAGTGCGAAATAAAAATTATTGAACGGAAACTGTGCAAAGCCGATGAATATGCCGACCGACCCTCATCCGAAATTGAAGCTCGAACAGTACCTGGGCATTCAGATCAAGCGTCAGCGCCAGGCTCAGGAACTGAAGCTTGCCGACGTGGCGCGCATCGCCGGCATCAGCCAGGGCATGCTGAGCAAGATCGAGAACGCGCAGGTCTCGACCAGCCTCGACAACCTCAGCCGCCTGTGCGACGTGCTGGGCATGCCCATGTCCAAACTGTTCAGCCAGTACGACCAGCAAGGCAGCAGTGCCTTGCTGGTGAAGGCCGATGAAGGACTCGAAGTGGTGAGGCGCGGCACCGAGAAAGGCCACACCTATCACCTGCTCAACCATACCCGTGGGCCGAAGAAGAGTTTCGAGGCATACATGGTGACGATGGACGATGCCAGCGAAGAGTTTCCGACCTTTTCACACCCAGGTACGGAGTTTCTGCACCTGCTGGAAGGCGAGCTGATCTACCGCCACGGCAACCAGTTGTATCCGATGCAGGCCGGTGACAGTCTGACCTTCGACGGCGACATCCCCCATGGCCCCGAGCAACTGGTGCAGGTGCCGATCAAACTGCTGTCGATCATGAATTACGGGGCGCACGGAGATTGACGCCAGGCGAGACGCGGTACGCCAGCAGGCGTACCGCTGTTGCGGGGACTAGAAGTATTTCAGCCAGCTGATATCCCGACGACGGGCCTTGAGCGCGGCGAACCAGCGCACCGCCGGGAACAGCAGAACGGCCAGTACCACCGAGGTCAGCCAGACTCCCCACATGTGGTCGAAACCGAAGTACGTGCCCTGATTGGTGCCCCAGATCGCCAAGGCAATCAGGTACAGGACTTTCAGCACGTAAAGGTGCAGCAGGTAGAAAAACATCGGCGCCGAACCGAGCACCACCAGCGGCCTTAACCCGCTTTTCTCCTGACTGCGTTCGAAGGCGATGAGGATCAGCAGACCAATCCCCAGCGTCAGGCAGATGAACAGCAGCGAGGGCGGGTATTTGGTGATGTTGAAGAAGCTCATGACCGTCTGTATGCCGCTGTCGCCGACGCTCCACGGTTTTTCACCGTAGCCGTTGATCAGGCGCAGGACCACGAAGCCCAGCAGTGCCCCTGCCCCACACTTCCACAGATTCGCACGGCGTTTCGCCGCGTCGTAGCTGCTTGAGAACCAGGGGCCTGCGGCGTAGCCCAGTGCGATGATGCCGATCCACGGCAACAACGGATACGACGTGCGCAAGCGCAGGTTATCGGAAGCCTCGATCCAGCCACGGTCGTGCAGGACCGCCCACGGCACGTGCATGGCCGACTCGACACCGAAATGCACCGTGTCCAGCAGGTTATGCCCGGCAATGATCACCACACCGATGACCACCAGCGCCCAGCGCGGCAGAAACACCATCAACGACAGCGCGACCATGCTCAGGCCGATGGCCCAGATCACTTGCAGGTAGATGATGGTTGGCGGGAACTGGAAGGTCCAGGCAAAGCTCACCAGCGTGAATTCCAGCGCAATCAGAAAAAGTCCGCGCTTGAGCAGGAACGCCGAAACGTCGCTTTTGCCCTGATGTTTCTCGCCGTAGAGAAACGCCGAAAGCCCGGTCAGCAGGACGAACAGTGGCGCACACAAATGCGCCAGCGTCCGGCTGAAAAACAGCTCCGGCGCGGTGGTCGTGACGTCCATCGGGTCGATGACCTGGTGGTGCATGAAGAACGTTTCGCGGACATGGTCCAGCAACATGAAAAGAATGATCAGCCCGCGCAGAGCATCGATCGAGCGCAGCCGTGATGCGGGTGCCCGGGTTGAGTGAACAGCTGTTGTCATGAAAGATCCAGATCCGTGGGCGGAAGTGCAATGAGTCAAGGGTGTCCTGGGTCAGAACTCGTTCTGAAGCGCCTTGTAGCCGCGCACCAGATCAATGTTGGTGTGCGCCACATCTTCGGAAAATTCCGAAGCCGAAATGCTCACCGGTGGAAATTGCGAAAGGTCAGTGCCCGGCCCGATCCGGGTGGTGGACGGCACGTAAAAGTGCTCCGGCAAATCGCGACCATCGACCACCGAGTTGTGCCTGACCACGCTGCCGTTGCCGACCTGGCAATTGAACAACACGCTATTGAAACCGATGAACACGCGATCTCCGACCATGCAAGGTCCGTGCACGATGGAGCGGTGGGCAATCGAGGTGAACTCGCCGATGGTGACAGCAGCACCTGATTTCGAATGGATCACCACGCCGTCCTGAATGTTGGAATTGGCCCCGATGACGATCGGCTCCATGTCCCCGGTGGCATCGACTTCGTCGGCGCGGATCACGGCGTAGGGGCCGACAAATACGTTGTCCTTGATGATCACCTTGCCGCAGATGATCGCGGTTTTATCGATGTAGGCGGACTCGGCAATGACCGGCAGATGGCCGGAAGGATTTTTACGGATCACGGAATGAAACCTCAGGACAGGTAGTTGGAAGTCTGGGCAGCGGCATCGTGCGGATGCAGGCTTTCGAAGTGGCGGACACTGACGCTGGAAGCTGCATAGCGGCCTTCAAGTGCTTGCTGGACCTTGCGCGCAGCGTCTTCGACGTACATCAGGTTCTGGCCGTTGAGCCGCGCGAAGGCCTGCTCGTCGGCACGCTTGACCGCGGTTTGCACCGGGGTGCCCAACGCCTGTTCGACAAGATCGATCAGCGTCATCAGGCCCAGCTCGGTCGCCTGGTCCGCCACCCGCACCTGCACCGTCGCAACGCTGCGCTGGCTGTGCGGCGTGGCAAACGATGCGTTCTCGCGCAGCCAGCTCGCGACCTGCATCGGATCGACAAACGACTGCCTGCCGAAGCGCGCTGCGAATGCCTCTTCCAGCAATTGGCGAGACAATGCAGCCGAGCACGGGCAGGTGGAGGAGTAGGTGATATCCACCGAACTGTCGAGGCACAGCCGACCGGCATGCCAGGTGGCATCGAGCTTCACGGGGTAGGATTTCCAGCCGCTGAGCCCTTCGGTAATCAACGCCGGGCGGCGGCACAGCAGATTGAAGCTCAGCGTCAGTCGGGCATGACTGGAGTGGCAATCGAGGTGGCTCTCGACCATGGCTTCCAGCAAGGCCGACAACGTATAGGGGCTGACGATCTGATGCTCGGCGTAGCCGTCGAGCAGCCGATAGAGTCGCGACATGTGGATACCCTTGACGCTCGGGTCGGCCAGATCGACCTGCAGATCGACATGCGCGTGAACAGGATGACGGATGCCCGCTTCAGCCAGTCTGATCGGCACTTCCACACCTTGCATGCCGACCCAGTCGAGTGAAACCAGCGCCGGGGAAATTTCCGTCAGGGCAACATCCGGGAGAGGTTTGTTCATGTGCGTCGTTCGTCTCGTTGGCGAACTTCACCACGCGGGCGAAGCCTGATGTTGGCGGTTCACAGCCGTACAGTGCACGGCCATAAATTCGTTACACTATAACATCATGATCGTTAACTTCATCAACCAAACGTTACTCACCCCGCACCGCGCCCACGTAACACCGCCAGCGGCTCAGGTCTTTGCCAGCTCCTCGATCAGAAAATCCCGGAAGGCAGCGACTGCTGCGGGCAGGTTGCGCCCGGCCATGCTTTGCAACTCGATACGCCGTGCCTTCATGCCATCGTCGCTGATCGGCAGCGATTTGAGCTGTTTCTCATGGGCGCGTTTATCCAGGGTCATTTCGCTGGACAGGCTGATTCCGCCCTCCTCCCGAACAAACCGCAGCAAGGCGCCGATGTAGTTGCTGGTCAGCACCGGGTCGAACAGCAGGCCCTGCACGCCGCAGCAGATATCAAACAACTGGCGCAAGGTCGTGTCGGTATTGGTCAGGGCGATGGCGTAAGGCTGCAGTTCAGCCAGCGTAACCTCCTTGCGTGCGGCCAGCGGATGGCTATGACTGACCACCGCGCAGATCGCGCCGCTGTGGATGTGCTCGACCTTGATCTCGTTCTGCGGTGTCAGGCTGAAGGTCAGGCACAGGTCAGCGTCGCCCGAGCGCACCCGCTCGGTGGCCTGCGCCGGAGCACAGACCTCCATCGAGAAATGGATACCCTGATACTGCCGCCGAAAACGCGCAATGCACTGCGGCAGAAAATCCAGGGCAAAGCCCTCCGAGCATGCGATGCGCACATGCCCACGTTGCAAGCCTTGCAGCTCGGTGATTTCCAGCACCACCTGCTCGGCCTCAAGCTGTGATTTGCGCGCATAGGCCGCCAGGCGAACGCCCGCCTCGCTGAGCATCATGCCGCGCGCCTGGCGCTCAAAGAGCACTGCGTCCAGCTCCCGCTCCAGTTTGCTGATCTGTCGACTGACCGCCGAAGACGCGACATTGAGGCGGATCGAGGCTTCGCTGATCGATCCGCACCGCGCCACTTCGAGGAAGTAGCGCAAGGCCGTGGACTGTACGCCGTAGAGTTGCATGACTGCTCCTGCGTTGCCTTTTCAGCAATGAAAGGTTCGAAATATTGTGCTTGTGGCATTGATACGCTTTGCCTAGAGTCATGTCGAGGCGCAACTCACCAAAAGAACCCAATCAAAAGAACACTGCGGCCTCGTTGTTTCCCCCTCTTCTCGCATTTGCGACCCACTGCCCTTTGATACATCCACTTTGCCTTTTGGAGACGACGGCATGGGAATCAAGGGTTTCGCTCGCAGCATCGCGCTATTGAGCCTGTTCAGCAGTTTCTCCGTCCTGGCCGGCAAGGCCGACGACACACTGGTCTACGCCTCCGACAGCGAACCGGAAAACATCAGCCCCTATCACAACGATTTGCGCGAAGGCGTGATCCTCGGTCGCCTGATCTGGGACAACTTGGTCTACCGCAACCCGGACAATGGCGAGT
>NZ_LKGW01000136.1:0-9861 GCF_001467335.1 Pseudomonas sp. ICMP 10191 | reverse complement strand
ATGCTCGCGGATGGTCTGCACCAGCCGCTCGGGGTCGCGGTGATCACCCGGCAGCGCCACGGCCAGACGCGCGCCGGTCATCAGCGGCCAGAAGAATTCCCAGACCGACACGTCGAAACTGAACGGCGTCTTCTGTAGAACGGTATCGCTGCCATCAATTTTGTAAGCTTTCTGCATCCAGTGCAGACGGTTGACCAGCGCACGATGACTGTTGCCCGCGCCCTTGGGTTTGCCGGTTGAGCCGGAGGTGTAAATCACATAAGCCAGGTTCAATGGATGGCTGAGGTTGACCGGGTTGGCGGTGCTGTAGCCCTCCAGCCAGTCGCCGTCCTGATCCAGGCACAGGCTCTGTACCTGAACCGGCAAACGCGCCAATAGCGCCGTCTGGGTCAACAGCAAACCGATGCCGCTGTCCTGCATCATGTAGGCCAGACGATCCTCGGGGTAGTCCGGGTCCAGCGGCACGTAGGCGCCACCGGCCTTGATGATCGCCAGCAGACCGATCACCAGTTCCAGGCTGCGCTCGACGCAGATGCCCACCAATACGTCCGGGCCAACGCCCGACTCACGCAGGCGATGCGCAAGCTGATTGGCGCGGGCGTTGAGCTGTACGTAGCTCAGTTGTTCAGTGGCGAAAACCAGCGCCGGTGCGTCCGGCGTGGCGCGCACCTGGGCTTCGATCAGGCTGTGCAGGCAGGCTTCGTTGGGGAAGTCTGCAGCGGTAGCGTTCCAGTCGTGAAGAATCTGCTGCCGTTCAGCCACGTCGAGCATCGGCACTTCGGCAATGCGCTGTGCGGCATTGGCGCAGATGGCCTGCAACAAGGCCAGCCAGTGCCCGGCCATGCGCTCGATGGTGCGCGGGTCGAACAACGCTGTCGCATAGGTCAGGCCAGCGCTCAGGCCACCGTCATGTTCGGCAGTGTTGAGGGTCAGGTCGAACTGCGCCGGGTAACTGTCCGGCAGCAGCGCTTCGACCTGCAGACCGGGCAGCGCGCGGACGTCGGCGCTGGCCTGGCTCTGGTGATTGAACATCACCTGAAACAGCGGGCTGTGGCTAAGGCTGCGCTGTGGCTGCAGGGCTTCGACCAGTTGCTCGAATGGCAGCTCCTGATGCGCCTGGGCTTGCAGGGCGGTGTATTTGACCTGCTGCAGCAACTCATTGAACGTCGTATGCACGTCAAACTCGGCGCGCAGCACCTGTGTGTTGACGAAGAAGCCGATCAGGCCTTCGGTTTCAGCGCGGTTGCGGTTGGCAATCGGCACGCCGACGCGAATATCCGACTGGCCACTGTGACGGTGCAGCAGGCTCTGGAATGAGGCCAGCAACAGCATAAACAGAGTCACGCCCTGTTGCCGCGCAACCTGCTTCAAGCCATCGATCAGCGCAGGCTCAAGCTCGACTGCCAGACGCGCACCGGCATGGCTTTGCACCACTGGCCTCGGATAATCGGCGGGCAGCTCCAGAATCGGCTGCTGATCGCCCAATTGCTGCTTCCAGTAATCCAGCTGCCGGGCCTGCTCGCCAGCCTCCATCCAGGTCCGCTGCCACAGTGCGTAGTCGGCGTATTGCAGGTCCAGCGCGGTCAGGCTCACCTCACGGCCCTGACTGTAGCCCTCGTAAAGGCGCACCAGTTCATCGACCATGATCGGCATCGACCAGCCATCGGAGACGATGTGATGCTGAGTCAGAATCAGCACATGCTCATCGGTGTTGAGGTTCAGCAAGCGGACCCGCAACAGCGGTCCCTGCTCCAGATCGAACGGGCGCTGCATTTCCTGCTGCATGCAAGCTTCAAGAGTCTGGCCGCTGGGCAGCGACTCGACAGACAGGATCAAGGCACGTGGCGGGTGGATGATCTGCAGCGCCTGCTCGCCCTGCTGGCGGAAGGTCGTACGCAGGGTTTCGTGACGGGCAATCAGCGCGCTGAAACTGTGCTCCAGCGCAGCGATGTCCAGCGAACCGCGCAGGCGCAGGGCTGCGGGAATAATGTACGCGGTGTTCTGCGGATCAAGCTGCCAGAGGAACCACTGACGCTGCTGCGCGTAAGACAGCCCCAGCGGCTGCGTGCGGTCGGCCTTGATGAAGCGCGGCGCGTCGTTGCCCTGCCCTGCGCCGGCTGCCAGCGCGAAGGCCGCCAGATCACGCGCTTCGAACAAGTCGCGTAACGACAACTCGACGTCCAGTTGCTGACGAATACGCGAAATCACCTGAGTGGCCAGCAACGAATGCCCACCCAGCTCGAAAAAGTTGTCACTGCGTCCGACCCGCTCGAGTTTCAACACGTCGGCCCAGATCGCTGCCAGTTGCTGCTCCAGCTCGCCTTGCGGGGCGCTGTAGGTGGCCTGCAACTGACTGGCGTCCGGCGCAGGCAACGCCTTGCGGTCCAGCTTGCCATTGGCGGTCAACGGCATGCTGTCGAGAACGATGAAATGGGTAGGCACCATGTAATCGGGCAAGTGCGCTCTGAGTTGGCTTTTCAGCGTTTCACGCAGGGTTGGCTGATCCTGATCAGGCTCGGTAGGCACCAGGTACGCCGCCAACTGCCCTTCCAGCGCCAGCACGCTCACTTCACGCACCGCCGGGAGCGCATGCAGCCGCGCTTCGATTTCGCCCAGTTCGATACGAAAGCCGCGAATCTTCACCTGGTGGTCGATACGCCCGGCGTATTCGATGGTTCCGGCAGTGCGATAACGCGCCAGGTCGCCGGTGCGGTAGAGGCGGCCACCATCATTGGAGAACGGGTCCGGCACAAAGCGTTCGGCGGTCAGCGCGGCGCGGTGATGGTAGCCCCGCGCCAGACCGGCATGGCCGATGTGCAGTTCGCCGCTGCAACCCAGGGCAACCGGGTTGAAATCAGCATCCAGCACATACCACGACAGGTCGGGAATCGCCTCGCCAATCGGGCTGGCCGGGTTCTGCGTGTCGGCCAGCGTGATTGGTCGATAGCTCACGTGCACCGTGGTTTCAGTGATGCCGTACATGTTGATCAGTTGTGGCGCTTGATCGCCAAAGCGCTCGAACCACGGCTTCAGGCTGGCGACGTCCAGTGCCTCGCCGCCAAAGATGACTTTCTGCAACGACAGCGGTAGCGACGAATCGCAGGCCACACGCATCAGTTGCTTGAACGCCGACGGTGTCTGGTTGAGCACCGTGACCTGCTGTTCGACCAGCAGCGCGTGGAAATCTTCCGGCGAGCGGGTTACTTCGCGCGGCACGATGACCAGTCGGCCGCCATGCAGCAGCGCGCCGAAAATCTCCCAGACCGAGAAGTCGAAGGCAAAGGAATGGAACAGCGTCCACACGTCCTTTTCGCTGAATGTGAACCAGTCATCCGTCGCCGCGAACAGGCGCATCAGGTTGTGATGGGCGAGCAAGGTGCCTTTCGGTTTGCCGGTCGAGCCCGAGGTGTAGATCACGTAGGCCAGGTTGTCCGGCGTGGTCTGGTTGACCGGGTTTTCCGTGCTGTAACCGTCCAGCGCATCAGCCAGATCCAGCTTCTGAACATGTGCAGGAATCGGTAACTGGCCAAGCAAATGTGCTTGAGTCAGCAACAGTTCGATGCCGCTGTCGTGCATCAGAAAGCTCAGGCGATCCTGCGGGTAATCCGGGTCCAGTGGCACGTATGCGCCACCGGCCTTGAGGATCGCCAGCATCCCTACAATCATGTCCAGACTGCGTTCAGCGGCCAGCCCCACGCGAACATCCGGGCCAACGCCCTGCTCGCGCAGTTTATGGGCCAGTTGGTTGGCACGGCTGTTGAGCTGTTGATAGCTCATCTGCTCGGCACCAAAGCTCAGAGCGATGGCCAGCGGCGTGCGCTCGGCCTGGGTTTCAATACGTTGATGGGCACAATAATCGCTTGGGTAAACCGCAATGTCGCGGTTCCAGTCGCGCAGGGTGTCTTGCCGTTCATCGATACTCAACAGCGACAGATCGGCGATGCGTTGGTTGACGTCGCGGCACATGCCGCTCAGCAGGTTGCGCCAGTGCCCGGCCATGCGCTCGATGGTCGATGCGTCGAACAGGTCGGTGGCGTAGGTCAATGCGGCTGTCAGGCCGTCCGGGCGTTCGCAGGTGTCGAGGGTCAGGTCGAACTGCGCGGTGTGCTTGGCGGACACCTGATATTCCAGACGCAGCCCTGCCAGCTCACGGGTCTGGTTGTGGCCTTCGCTCTGGTGGTTGTAGGCCACCTGGAACAGCGGGCTGCGGCTCAGGTCGCGCTGCGGCTGCAACGCTTCGACCAGTTGCTCGAACGGCAGGTCCTGATGCGCCTGCGCCTGTACGGCGGTGTGTTTGACCTGCTGCAACAGCTCGGCCACGGATGTCTGCATGGTGAATTCGGCCTTGAGCACCTGGGTGTTGACGAAGAAGCCGATCAGCCCCTGGGTTTCGCTGCGGGTACGGTTGGCGACCGGCACGCCGACGCGTATATCGGCCTGACCGCTGTAGCGATGCAGCAGGGTCTGCAACGAGGCCAGCAACAGCATGAACAGGGTGATGCCCTGTTGCCGCGCCAGCACCTTGAGGCCGTCAAGCAGCGCAGCGTCCAGCTCGACGTTAAGCCGCGCACCTTGGTAACTGCGCAGCGCAGGACGCGGCCGATCAGTGGGCAATTCCAGAATCGGCTGTTGCTCGCCCAGTTGCTGCTTCCAGTACGCCAGCTGGCGTTCCTGTTCACCCATTCCCAGCCAGTTGCGCTGCCAGAGGGCGTAGTCGGCGTACTGGATCGGCAAAGGCGCCAGCTTGACCTCGCGACCGAGGCTGGCGGCCTGGTAGAACTGCATCAACTCCTCGACCATGATCGGCATCGACCAGCCATCGGAGACGATGTGGTGCTGGGTCAACACCAGTACATGCTCCTGCCCGCTCAGCCTGAGCACGTTGACCCGCAGCAGCGGCCCTTGCAGCAGATCGAAAGGCTGCTGCACGTGGCGATCCACCCACGTTTCAACGGACTCGCCAGCCGCCAGTTGCTCGACACCGAGCGCAAAAGGCGACACCGGATGCACCACCTGCAGCGCTTCATCGCCCTGCTGTTCAAACGTGGTGCGCAGCGTTTCGTGACGCTCGATCAGTTGCTCCACACTGCGCCGCAATGCCTCGACATTCAGCGCGCCGTGCAGGCGCAACGCCAGCGGAATGTTATAAGCCGCGCTGTGCGGTTCCAGTTGCCAGATGATCCATTGCCGCTGCTGCGCGTAGGAGAGCGCGGACGGCACCTGCGTCTCCCGCACTGCGATCGGCGTGACCCCGTAGAGATTCACCCCTTGACGCTTGAGCAGCACCGCCAGCGCCTTGCGTTCACGGGCGGACAGCGATTTAACGGAGTCAAGCAACTGTTGCACTGGGGTCTCTCCTGCTAAGCAATCAAATTATCAATTTCCTCCGCTGATAAACGTTTGAGTGCCTCCAGTGATTTAGTCAATTCGTCCTGCGCGTGGCCACTTTCGCCATTTTTTTCCTGCAGCGTGGCGCTGAAGTCCGCCAGCACCGGTTGCTCGAAGACATCCTTGAGGCTGACCTCGTGCTGCAACTGTTCGCGCACCCGCACGAGCATTTGCACCGCCAGCAGCGAATGCCCGCCCGACTCGAAGAAGTTGTCACTGCGACCGACCCGCTCGATCTTCAATACATCGGCCCAGATCGCTGCCAGTTGCTGCTCCAGCTCGCCTTGCGGGGCGCTGTAGGTGGCCTGCAACTGACTGGCGTCCGGCGCAGGCAGCGCCTTGCGGTCAAGCTTGCCGTTGGCGGTCAACGGCATGCTGTCGAGAACGATGAAATGGGTAGGCACCATGTAATCGGGCAAGTGCGCCCTGAGTTGGCTTTTCAGCGTTTCACGCAGGGTTGTCTGATCCTGATCAGGCTCGGTAGGCACCAGGTACGCCGCCAATTGCCCTTCCAGCGCCAGCACGCTCACTTCGCGCACGGCCGGGTGCGCATGCAGCCGCGCTTCGATTTCGCCCAGCTCGATACGGAAGCCGCGAATTTTCACTTGATGGTCGATGCGCCCGGCGTAGTCGATCATCCCACCAGCCCGATAACGCGCCAGGTCGCCGGTGCGGTAAAGGCGGCCGCCGTCGTTGGAAAACGGGTCCGGCACAAAGCGTTCGGCGGTCAGCGCCGCGCGGTTGTGATAACCCCGCGCCAGACCGCCATGACCGATGTGCAGTTCGCCGCTGCAACCCTGGGCGACCGGATTGAAATCCGCGTCCAGCACATACCACGACAAATCCGGGATCGCCTCGCCAATCGGGCTGGCCGGGTTTTGCGTGTCGGCCTCGGTTATTGGCCTGTAGGTCACGTGAACCGTGGTTTCGGTGATGCCGTACATGTTGATCAACTGCACTGCCTGATCACCAAAACGGTCGAACCACGGCTTCAGGCTGGCGACGTCCAGCGCTTCGCCGCCGAAGATGACTTTTTCCAGTGACATCGGTACAGGCGAATCACACGCCACACGCATCAACTGCTTGAACGCCGACGGTGTCTGGTTGAGCACCGTGACCTGCTGTTCGACCAGAAGTGCATGGAAATCTTCCGGCGAGCGGGTCACTTCGCGGGGCACGATGACCAGTCGGCCGCCATGCAGCAGTGCGCCAAAGATCTCCCAGACCGAGAAGTCGAAGGCAAAGGAATGGAACAGCGTCCACACGTCCTTTTCGCTGAATGTGAACCAGTCATCTGTGGCCGCGAACAAGCGCATCAGGTTGTGATGGGCGAGCAAGGTGCCTTTGGGCTTACCGGTCGAGCCCGAGGTGTAGATCACGTAGGCCAGGTTGTCCGGCGCGGTTTGGTTGAGCGGGTTTTCCGTGCTGTAATCGTTCAGCGCATCAGCCAGATCCAGGGTTTGAACGTGTGCAGGAATCGGCAACTGACCCAGCAAATGCGCTTGAGTCAGCAACAATTCGATACCGCTGTCCTGCATCAGAAAGCTCAGGCGATCCTGCGGGTAATCCGGGTCCAGCGGTACGTAAGCGCCACCGGCCTTGAGGATCGCCAGCATTCCCACGATCATTTCCAGACTACGTTCAGCGGCCAGCCCGACGCGAACATCCGGACCGACGCCCTGCTCACGCAGTTTATGGGCCAACTGGTTGGCGCGGCAGTTGAGCTGTTGATAGCTCAGTTGCTCGTCACCGAAGCTCAGAGCGATGGCCAACGGTGTGCGCTCGGCCTGGGTTTCAATGCGTTGATGCGCGCAGTGCTCGCTCGGGTAGCGCTGCACGCTTTGCGTCCAGGCGGTTGGCAATGCCAGTTCGCCAAGTCGCGTGGTTGCCGATGCGCAGAGACTCTGCAGCAGGTGATCGAAATGCGCCGCCAGTTGCAGAATGCCTTCGGCGCTGAAGTGCTGGCGGTCGTAGCTGAAACGCACCGACAGCACCTCATTGGCCTCGACCACAAGGGTCAGCGGGTAATGCGCCTGCTCCTGATTGCGCAGGTCGTTGAAGGCCAGACCGCCCGGCGCACGTTGCAGGGCTTCGGACACCGGGTAGTTTTCGAACACCAGAATGGTGTCGAACAACGCCTCGCCACTGTTGCGCGCCCAGCGCTGGATGTCATACAGCGGCGTGTGCTCATGCTCGCGCAGGGCAAGGTTTTTCGCCTGTACCTGATGCACCCAGTCGGCCACGGTCTGCTCGGCGCGCGGGCTGACAATGACCGGCAAGGTGTTGATGAACAACCCCAGCTGTTCTTCGACACCCGGCAACTCGGCCGGACGCCCGGCCACGGTCGCGCCAAAGGTCACGCTGGACTGGCCGGTATAGCGTTGCAGCAGCAACAGCCAGGCCGATTGCAGCAGCGTATTGAGGGTGACGCGCTGCTCACGGGCAAACGCGTTCAGGCGTCGGGTGCCGTCGTTGTCGATCAGCTGGATGTAGTCGCCGTAGCCCTGCCCCTCGGCCGAAGACTTGAACGCTTGCAGCAAACGGGTCGGCTCGTCCAGTTCCGCCAGCTCCGCAGTCCAGAAACGCTCGCTGAGGGCGGCATCCTGATGCTGTAGCCACTGAATGTAATCACGATAGCGACCCGCCTGTTTCGCTGGCATCTGCCCGCTGTAGCGTTGCAGCACTTCACCGAGCAGGCGCGAGCTGCTCCAGCCATCCATGAGGATATGGTGGCTGGTATACACCAGATGCCACGCGTCTTTGGCGGTGCGCAACACGGCCAGGCGTAACAATGGCCCGTGCGCCAGATCGAAGCCCTGCTGACGATCGGCTTGCGCCCAGTCGTCGAGCCAGCTTTCCGGCTGACCGCGCGCATCCAGCTCGACAAAAGGCACCTCCACCTGACGCTGCACCACTTGCAGCGACTGCTCGCGCTGGCTGACAAAACCGCTGCGCAGCACGTCGTGATTGTCCACCGCGGCCTGCCAGGCGTTGCGGAAACGCGGCACATCCAGCCCGCGAATGTCCACCCGCAACTGGTTGATGTAGTTGCCCGCGCCTTCATCGAACAGCGAATGAAACAGCATGCCCTGCTGCATCGGCGACAGCGGGTAGATATCCTCGATCTGGCCCGCAGCAATCGGCAGCTCGTCAAGCTGCGTCTGGGTGAGGCGCGCCAGCGGGAAGTCCGAAGGCGTGACGCCTTGATGCCCGGCCGTGCAATGTTCGATCAGGGTGGTCAGCGCCTGCTCGTAGCGACGCGCCAGGGTGTCGATGGTCGAGGCGTGATACACCTCGCAGCTGAAGCTCCAGTCCAGTTGCAACTGGCCGTCGAACACCTGACCGTTGAGGCTCAGCCAGTTGCCCAGCGGCCCGTCCTCGCACAGCGCAGTGCCTGAACTGTCGGCACTCGGTACGAACAGCGCGCCTTGGTGTTCGTTGAAGCTGCCGTCGAACTGGCCCAGGTAATTGAACGTGACCCGCGCCTGCGGCAAGGCAGCCAACTGCTGCGCGAAAGACGCCTCGCCCATATAGCGCAACACGCCGTAACCAATGCCCTTGTCGGGCACCGCACGCAATTGCTCCTTGATGCCGCACAGGCTTGCACCCGGCGCGATCTGCGGCGTGAGGCGCACCGGAAACAGGCTGCTGAACCAGCCTGCGGTGCGGCTCAGATCGGTATCGTCGAACAGGTCTTCACGGCCATGCCCTTCCAGCTGGATCAGCACCGAGGGCTGCTGGCTCCATTCGCAGAGGACCTGGGCCAGCGCCGTCAGCAGCAGATCGTTGACTTGCGTGCGGTACGCGGCGGGCGCGACTTTCA
Organism: Pseudomonas sp. ICMP 10191; assembly: GCF_001467335.1. Lineage (NCBI taxonomy): Bacteria > Pseudomonadati > Pseudomonadota > Gammaproteobacteria > Pseudomonadales > Pseudomonadaceae > Pseudomonas > Pseudomonas sp. ICMP 10191. The sequence continues at coordinate 650 of NZ_LKGW01000136.1, read as the reverse complement.
GCAGCTTGTGGGTCAGGTCCCGGCTCAGCCAGGAAGAGGCATGCGCCGCGTCGCGATTGCGCATCGTGCCTTCGGGCTTGTCGCGAGGCAGCGGCTGGTCTGCGCCCTGCAAGGCCTGCAGCCAGTAATCGCGCTCGGTGTTCAGCTTCTGGCCGGTCGCATACTGTTGCAATTGCTCGGCCCAACGCTGGAGCGACGTGGTCTTTGCCGCGAGTGCTACCGGCTGGCCTTGCGCCAGGGCGCGATACGCCTGTTGCAGATCTTCCAGCAACACCCGCCATGACACGCCGTCCACCACAAGATGGTGAATCACCAGCAACAGGCGCTGTTCGCCTTGTGGCAGGTTGATCAGCACGGCACGCAGCAGCGGGCCGTTTTTCAGGTCCAGGCTGCGCTGCGCTTCGTCGGCCAGTTCGGACAAGCGCTCGATGCTGTCCAGCTCATGGGTCCAGACCAGCTCACGAGTGTTCAGCGCGCCGAAGGTGGCCTGCCATTGGCCGCTCTGCTGGGTGAAACCCAAGCGCAGTGCGTCGTGCTGTTCGACCAGCGCAGTCAATGCAGTCTGAAGATAAGTGGCCTCCAGCGCTTGCAACGGCTTGAGCATCAGCGCCTGATTCCAGTGCTGACGCTCGGGGATGTCCAGCTCGAAG